>JARKUW010000097.1 GCA_029851965.1 Bacteroidota bacterium
CCCCACATCCTATATCAGGCACAAGCAATACGTAATCATGCGCATTATGCGAAGGCTGGGGCCATTGGATTTTTAATCTATCGCCTTTGACCCTGCTCTGGCAACTGCGTCTAAGAAATTCTTTTGGATTGGATCGGCTTCACCCATTCATCACAGGCACATGCCGAACATTCATTTTCCCCTACATGCAAGTGTGCCACCTGCCCGCAGGAGTGGCAGCCAAAGGATCCGGACGCCGGAATGTACATGGTCTTCTCATCAAGCATATGCGGAAAGATCGGCAAGCCTGGTTTCACTTCCTCGTCGGGATAAAACAGCACGCTGAAGTCACCGGAAGTTTCAATAAGAACGGTTTTCACCTGTCCCAGGTGTTCAACATTAAGCAAACGCAGTTCGCCGAATAACTCATCCTTTGACAGGCCGGATCTGGCAAAGGATTCCGGTATAATCGTGCCGTCGCGAATCACATAGGTCGGCGTACCTTCCAGAAGACGCTCGAACCACCCAAACTTATCCGCAAGCCGGGTAATGAGGATGTAGAGTGATATGATCACAATGAACACGGTAAGCGCAGGCAGGATACCTACATCTTCATAAAACATTGGATCGCCTGCGGCAGATCCCAGGCCTATGATCAATACCAGTTCAAAAATGGAAAGTTGCTTGATCCCCCTTTTACCGGACGCACGTAAAGTAAAGAGAATAACGAAAAACATGACGATCGAACGGAACACAACCTCGATCAGAAAGTCCGCCGACAAATCATTCAATAAAATTCTACTCCATTCAACCATGTTGTGCAGTGTTATATGATCCAGCTAAATGTAAGAATAAAATGCAACCCGTCATCGTCAGGAAAATGCACCAACTATTCGCCTTGAGCGACCCCGATCGGCAGCGTGAAGTAGAAAGTACTGCCTTTACCGGATTCACTTTCCACCCAGATCTTACCCTGGTGGCGTTCAATGATCTCTGCACTGAGGTAAAGACCAATGCCGAAACCTGAAATATTCCTGGTGTGGGTGGTTTCCACGCGGTGATACCTTTCGAATATCCGCGCGGTATCCTCTTGCTTCATGCCCATACCATCGTCCTTTACACTCACCTGTGCAGTATTGCCGAGAACGTGACATTCTACCACGACCCTATTGCCCTTTGGCGAATATTTAACCGCATTGCTTAGTAAGTTTGAGATCACGGAACCGATCTTGTCTTCATCTGCATATACGTAAACCGGCTCACAGGGTTCAAAGTGGATCTGATGGGTTGATGCTGTCAGTTCCGCTTCAGCAATGGTCTCCCTGATGAGCGCCTCCAGGTTGAAGCGGCGTTTATCAATCATGATCTTACCAGACTCGAGGCGTGACATGTTCAGGAAGCCGTTGATCATCGCACCCATCTTCTTCACCTGAACAGAGGCCTTTTCCAGGGCGACTTTCATGAAAGTATCCTCACTGTTTCTTAACCTCGCATTGGCCACCTGCACCAGCCCGCTTAAGGCGGTTAGCGGCGTTTTTAGCTCATGACTGACCATGCCGATAAAGTCATTTTTGCGGATTTCATCTTTCTTGAGCTCCGTGATATCCACGCAGGAACTGATGTACCCGATAAATGACCCGTCAGCGCGGAAGCGGGCAGGCACTCTGGCATATAGCCAGCGGTAATCACCGTTCTTACTCAATATCCGAAACTCCCCGCTAAAGGATTCTTTCTTCTTCAATGCGGTTAAATACGTCTCTATCCACCTGTCTTTATCATCCGGATGAACGATCTCCGCCCAGCCCAAATGCTGGAGCTCATGCATCATCTTACCCGTAATCTTTTCCCAGGCTTTGTTAAAGTATGTCGCATTGCTTTCCGGACTGGCGGTTGCGATGAGCACATCTGTGTCTTCCGCCATGGTACGGAAACGCTCTTCGCTTTCTTCAACCGCCTGCTTGGCCAACACCACGTCTGTAACATCAGCGGCAGTGTTCATCACGCCGTAAATGTCGCCTGCTTCGTTTCGGAGTGCGGTAAAGCTGTAATTGAAGAAAAAGGCTTTCAATACGCCGTCCACCACCAGGTCCACACGCTGGTTGCGTGCATGGAACGACTTACCGGTTGTAAATACATGGTCAAGTTGGGGATATATGTTTTGGGTATCCAGCTCGGGAAGGACTTCCGCGTAACACTTGCCGACGACGTCGTTGCCCTTGCCCCATACATCCATGATGGCCTGATTGGCCAGCGATATCCGCATTTCCCTCCCCACGTAAACACCTATCGGGAATGGTGCATTTTCAACGATGCTCCGGGTTCTGTATTCACTTGCCGCAAGTTGCTCAACTGTATGGTGAAGTTTATCCCTGCTCTCGAAAAGCGCTTCGTTGGCCGCGATCAGTTCTTCGTTTGCGGCAGCCATTTCTTCATTTATGGCGGTCAGCTCTTCATTTAACGACTGGGCCTTGGCTTCGCTCTCGGAAAGTGCCTTCGTGCGGAGGGCGACTTTATCTTCCAGTTCATTATTCAAGATGGCCAGGCTTTCCTGGGCCTGCTGTAGTTCCTCATTTATGGCCTGCAGTTCCTCGTTCGATGCACTGAGCTCTTCATTTGTTGCAGAAAGTTCTTCGTTGAGGGTCTGCTCTCTTTGCAGGGACTCCATGCTGATGAAGTCCTTCTTTGACCGTTCAGATTCAAGCAGCTCATCGATGTCCATACAGGAGCCAATATAGCCCGCGAAAGTGCCATCCGACGTATATCGTGGAACGCCATGATCCAGCAACCAGCGGTATACGCCATCATGTCGCCTGAGGCGGTATTCCATTTTAAACTCTTTCCGTGCCTCAAAAGAACTCAGGTATATATTCAGGCAACGCTGCAGGTCATCCGGATGAACGCCCTCCGCCCAGCCATTTCCATACTCTTCTTCCATTGTCCGCCCGGTAAACCGAAGCCAGCCGGCGTTAAAATAGTAACAAAGTTTATCAATATTGGATATCCAGATCAGCACGGGGGCTGTATCTGCCATAAACTTAAATTGTTCTTCTATCGGAATAATCGGTTCGGTCGGATCTTGCATGGTTTCAATTGAAGCAAAAGTTATGCAAATATGGGCACATTAGCGTTTATTTATGACTCAGGGTTTAAAAATACAAAAGGCTGCCCAATTTGGTGCAGCCTTTTGTGTATATCAGCGTACATTAAACCTATACCAATCCTTTGATCTCTACAAGTTCATTTACATCTTTTCCATAATCTACTCCTGGCACTTTAAAGCCAAATAGATTGTAGAAATCTGTTTTGTAACCTTCCATATCGCCTATTGAAGGTAAGGTGTCGGTGTCCGCCTCGCTCCACAATGCAGCAACCCTTCCCTGAACATCTTCTTTAAGCTCCCAGTCGTCAATCCGGATGCGTCCCTGCTCATCCGTAGGAACCGCATTGCCGGTATATAACCGATCCTGGAACAATCGCTGGATCTGTTCGATGCAGCCCTCGTGAAGGTTTTCTTCTTTCATCACCTTGTAGAGCAGCGAGATGTAAAGAGGGATCACCGGAATTGCCGAGCTCGCCTGTGTAACCAAGGCTTTATTTACCGAAATAAAAGCATTCCCGTCAATATCTTTAAGCTTGTCTGCAATTTTAAAGGCAGTCGCTTCCAGGTTGTCTTTGGCACGGCCGATGGTACCTTTACGGTATACCGCTTCCGTCAATGACGGGCCGATGTACGAATAGGCGACGGTTGTTGCCCCCGGTGCAAGCAAGTCCTGCGCCTTCAGTTCATCTATCCACATCTCCCAGTCTTCGCCACCCATAACGGCAACGGTATTGTCGATGTCTTCGTCTTTTGCGGGTTCAATGGTGATTTCCGAGACGTTTCCGGTATGGATGTCAACGGTTTTGTTGGTGAAAGGACTTCCGATTGGCTTCAGTACAGACCGGTGTGTAACGCCCGTTCTCGGGTTGGTACGCACAGGAGAGGCCAGACTGTAAATAATCAGGTCGATCTGTCCGAGGTCGGCTTTGATCAGGTCAAATGTTTTTTGCTTGATTTCGTCCGAAAAGGCATCACCATTGATGCTCTTCGCGTATAATCCCGCTTGCTCAGCCTGCTGCTCAAAAGCCGCAGTATTGTAAAATCCAGGAGAAGCTGTTTTTCCCGGCGCAGCAGGTTTTTCAAAAAACACGCCGATCGTTGACGCGCCGGACCCAAATGCCGCCGTAATTCTGGAGGCCAATCCAAATCCGGTAGAAGCACCGATAACAAGCACTTTCTTCGGCCCCTCGATCGGACCTTTCGATTTTACATAATTAATCTGATTTATAACGTTTTGTGCGCAGCCTTCCGGATGTGCTGTCAAACAAATAAATCCACGCATTCTCGGTTCTATGATCATTCTTTACTGTTAAGTCGTGTTAATTCTTGTTGGTTTTTTGCTGCAATCTGTCGATGTATGAACGGGATTGCTTTATAAAACGGTTCCACATTTCATAAATGCCGCAATTTAAGATATTTTTAACCTAATACTGGAACGCAAAATAAACAATCATTTTACATCTGCGAACGACAACCATGAAACGACTCCTTCTTTCCGCGCTCATCTTCTTCTTCGTATGCCGTGCTTCAGCCCAACAGATCTCCGTCATTCCATTGCCCAATACCTACGAGAACAAAGCCCAGACCTTCCCGCTTTCCGCTCAGACGGAGATCGTTGTTCGTGAAAACGCCTTTTTACCGCAGGCGAATTACCTGCAAACCGCGCTATTGAAAACAACAGGTATGTCCCTGCGGATCACATCCAAAAGTTCTGGACCAGCCATTTTGCTCAGCAGATCAAGCGGCAAATCCAGCAACAGCAGTGCTTATAAGATCAGCATGTCGGCAGGCAGGATTGAGATTTCCTCGGCAACCCCTGCAGGATTGTTCAACGGACTCAGCACCATGCTGCAGCTGATTCCAGCAGAGTCCGGTAAGGAGTCCCTGTCTGTTGCCTGCTGGAACATTGAAGATGCACCCCGGTACGGCTGGCGCGGCCTGCTCCTCGACGAATCCCGGCACTTCTACGGAAAGGATGTCGTGAAGTTCCTCCTCGATCAGATGGCTTACTATAAACTGAATCGTTTCCACTGGCACCTGACGGACGCACCCGGATGGCGCCTGGAGATCCGCAAATATCCAAAGCTGACCTTAGTTGGCGGCATCGGCAACTTTTCCAATCCTTTCGCCCCGGCAACATACTACACGCAGGAAGACATCAAGGAGATCGTCCGGTATGCAGCAGAGCGATTCATTCAGGTTATCCCGGAGATCGATATGCCAGGGCATGCAACGGCCGCAAACAAGGCCTACCCGGAGTATAGCGGCGGAGGCTCTGAAGCCTATCCCGACTTCACCTTCAATCCGGGTAAAGAAACAACTTATGAATACCTGACCAATATTCTCCGGGAAACGGATGTCCTTTTTCCATCCCAGATGATTCATCTTGGTGGCGACGAGGTACATTTCGGCAATGCGAACTGGAATACGGACCCTGCGGTACAGCAGCTGATGCGCCAGCAGCGGCTGCCTGACCTGAAAGCCGTAGAGGATTACTTCAACAAGCGCATGGCCGACAGCCTCGTGAAGTTGAACAACAGGCTTTTGCTTTGGGATGAGGCCGCAGGAAGTGATCTTCCGGTAGACAACACATTAATCTTCTGGTGGAGGCATGACAAGCCGGAACAACTCAAACTGGCATTAAAGAAGGGCTTCTCAGTAGTCCTTACACCACGTTTGCCCTTTTACTTCGATTTTGTGCAGGATGCCGGAGATCGCGTCGGGCGCCGCTGGGAAGGAAAGTTCAATACCGTGGCTGATGTGTACAACTTCGCTCCAGATCGCCTGATCGGCAAGTCACAAGCTAAGCAGGTATTGGGTGTGCAGGCGGCACTCTGGACCGAGCATATCTCCAGTACGGCCAAGCTCCAGTATTTGCTGTTTCCACGCATCGCCGCCCTGGCCGAGGTCGCCTGGACGCAGCCGGAAAACAAGGATCTTACTAATTTTAATGGGCGACTCCAGAAAAAGATAGAGGGGTATAAGAACCAGGGCATCTATTTCTACAATCCATTTGCACCCAAAGAAACGCCAGAACCACTGATGTCCGCTGAAATGCAAAAATTGGAAGTGCAGAAATAATCCAGCGCTGAGGCATAAGCATATGCTCCGAATGCGCACTTATTCATGTTGCGCAATGTACTTCCGCGCAAGCAGCTGTGGAAATGGTGTCAGAAAGTTAATGAACATCACATAGATATAACCCGTTTTATTTCATATACTTGAGTACAGTCCCGTTCGCGGGATACGAAATCTGTTTAACCGCTATACATGAATGGTAGGGTAAAGAATTTCAATCGCAGCCGGTTTATTGGCGAACTGGAACAAACGCCGTCCTGGGACATCATCGTCATTGGGGGTGGTGCCACCGGATTGGGTACTGCCCTGGATGCGGCATCAAGAGGGTATAAGACCCTGCTTCTGGAACAGGCAGATTTCGCAAAGGGAACCTCCAGCAGGAGCACCAAGCTGGTACATGGCGGCGTTCGCTACCTGGCACAAGGGAACGTGGCCCTGGTCTATGATGCCTTACAGGAGCGTGGCACCCTGCTCGCAAATGCGGCACATCTGGTCAAACCACAGGAGTTCATCATTCCCTGTTACCACTGGATCTCCATACTCAAGTATTATGCAGGCTTGAAATTGTATGACGGCCTTGCCGGACGCCTCAGCTTTGGGAAGTCTGAGTATCTTTCCGCCGCAGCGGTACAAGCGGTCATCCCCAGCATAAACAACAAGAATCTGAAGGGCGGGATCCGCTATTATGACGGGCAGTTTGATGACGCGCGCCTTGCGCTGAACATCGCGCAGACCTGCGCCGAACATGGCGGTACGTTGCTGAATTATGTTAAAGTAAGCGGACTGATCAAGAGCAAGGGACAAGTCACTGGTGTGAAAGCGATAGATATCGAAACCGGAAAAACCTATGCGCTTCAGGCGAAGGTTGTCGTGAATGCAACCGGTGTATTTGTTGACGACATACTTCAACTCGATACCCCCACAGGTAAAGCAATCGTAAAGCCGAGCCAGGGCACACACATTGTTCTGGACAAAACTTTCCTTGCTGGCCAGGCGGCAATGATGATCCCCAAAACATCGGATGGGCGTGTGCTGTTCGCTGTTCCCTGGCACGGGTATGTGGTGGTCGGCACAACGGATACGCCGCTTGATGCGCATAGCCTGGAGCCCATTGCCTTAGAAAACGAAATTGCCTTTATCCTGGACACTGCAAAGCAGTATCTGACCCAGCCGCCGCAAAGAAAAGACGTACGCTCCATCTTCGCGGGTCAGCGTCCGCTTGCTGCCCCGGGCAAAGCCACCGGCAGCACCAAGGAGATTTCCCGAAGTCATAAGATCATGGTGGCACCTTCCGGCTTGCTCACGATAATCGGTGGCAAATGGACGACCTACCGTAAAATGGCGGAAGATACCGTTGACAGGGCCATCAGGATCGGTAATCTGCCTTCCGCAGCCTGCAGCACAAGATCCATCAAAATTCATGGAAGCACCGGTTCCTTACCAGCGTCGCCATTGGAAGTGTATGGATCAGATGCAGCCGGCATCCGACAGCTGATCACAGAGCAACCCCATCTCGGCGAGAAACTCGGTTCTGGTCTACCGTACCTCGCGGCTGAAGTCGTATGGGCCGTACGGAATGAAATGGCAAGAACCCTGGAGGACGTTCTGGCGCGGCGGTTACGTTTACTGTTCCTGAATGCACAGGCCGCCATAGACATTGCAACGCAGGTTGCAGGCCTGATGGCTGCAGAACTTGCACAGGATGAGGCCTGGCAGGCGGCACAGCTGGAGTCCTTCACAAAACTTGCCAACCAATACCTGTTAACCGCCAAACGCCATTTATAACGTGTATGAAAAAATATATTCTAGCCTTTGATCAGGGTACCACGAGCTCCAGGGCCATTGTTTTTGACCACCATGGGACTATCGTGTCGGTTGCACAACGTGAATTTGCGCA
>JARKUW010000114.1 GCA_029851965.1 Bacteroidota bacterium
TAGCTATTGCTAAAGCTATTGTTGAATTAGATGCTGAGAAAAAACCAGCATTACGCGCTAAAGGGTTAATGACCCGTGATATGCGTATGGTTGAGCGTAAGAAACCAGGACGCAAGAAAGCACGTAAAAAATTCCAATTCAGTAAACGTTAATCTTAAGGAGACAACACAATGGCAAGAACAACATATCAAGACTTATTGGATGCAGGTGTACATTTTGGTCACCTTACCCGTAAATGGAACCCAAAAATGGCGCCTTACATTTTCATGGAGCGCAATGGGATTCACATCATAGATTTAAATAAAACTTTAACTAAAACTGAAGAAGCTGCAGCAGCGATCAAACAGATCGTGAAATCTGGTCGTAAGATCTTATTTGTAGCGACGAAGAAACAAGCTAAAGAAATCGTTGCTGATCAGGCAAAAAAAGTAAACATGCCTTTCGTAACGGAACGTTGGTTGGGTGGTATGTTAACCAACTTTGCTACCGTTCGCAAGTCGATCAAAAAGATGTCTAACATCGATAAGATGACTAAAGATGGTACGTATTCAATTCTTTCTAAGAAAGAGCGTTTGATGATCCAACGTGAGCGTATCAAATTGGAAAGCTTATTGGGCGGTATTGCGGATCTTAACCGTTTACCAGCTGCGATCTTTTTAATTGACGTTAAAAAAGAACACATTGCCGTTAGCGAAGCGTTGAAATTGAACATTCCAACTTTTGCAATGGTTGATACAAACTCTGATCCTTCAAACATCGATTTCCCTATCCCGGCGAATGATGATGCAACTAAATCAATCTCTTTAATCACGGATGTTATCATCAAAGCAATTGAAGAAGGTTTAGATGAGCGCAAGCGTGAAAAGGATGATGAAGCTGAAAAAGAAGCTGTAGCCGCTAAAGCAGCTGCAGATGCTCCGGAAGCTGCAGCACCAGGTGCAAGAAGACCTAAAAAAGTAAATGCTGATTCTGAAGAAGGTACCAGCGAAGCTTAAATAATATCATTGGGTTGTACGTTGTGTGTTGAAGTTTATGCTACAACACACGATGTACAACCCATATTTTTTAACCAGAAATTTAAAAGAGGAAAAAAATGTCAGTACAAATTACTGCAGCAGATGTAAACAAATTACGCCAACAAACCGGTGCCGGTATGATGGATTGCAAGAAAGCATTGATCGAAGCCAATGGTGATTTCGAGGCTGCTGTTGATTACTTGCGTAAAAAAGGTGCTAAGGTAGCAGCAAGCAGACAAGATCGTGAGTCTAACGAAGGTGTTGTTATTGCAAAAGCAACTGCAGACGGAAAACGTGGTGTTGTTGTTGAATTAAACTGTGAAACAGACTTCGTTGCTAAGAATGCGGATTTCGTAGCCTTGGGAAATAAATTTGCAGACCTTGCTATTGAGAAAAACCCTGCAACTTTAGAAGAGCTTTTGGCTTTGGAAGTTGATGGTCAGAAAGTTTCTGATATCATCGTTGAAAATACAGGTAAAATTGGTGAGAAAATTGGTATCTCTAAATTTGAAACCATTACCGGAGAGAAAGTTGTTCCTTACATCCACGGTAACTACCGCCTTGGTGTTTTAGTTGCTTTAAATCAGGATGTAGCTGGTGTTGACGAAGCGGGTAAAGATGTTGCCATGCAGATTGCAGCTATGAACCCGGTTGCTTTGGATAAAGCTGATGTTGACGCAACTACTATTGAGCGTGAAACTGAAATCGCTAAAGAGCAAATCCGTGCAGAAGGTAAACCAGAAGCAATGGTTGAAAAAATCGCTGCTGGTAAATTGAACAAATTCTACAAAGACAGCACGTTGATGAACCAGGAGTTCGTTAAGGATTCTTCTAAGGACGTTCGTAAGTTCTTAAACGATGTTGCTAATGGTTTGACAGTTACGTCATTCAAACGCGTTCAACTCGGATCCTAAATCATTTTGAATATTAAAAAGTCCCTTAAACGAGGGACTTTTTTTATGTCTTATATTTATCAGATATGATCGCCATAACAAACTGCAGCTTCTTTGAGCAGGGAATGCTCCGTGAACAAGTTAACATACTGGTCCGTGATGGTAAGATAACATCAATCTCAGAACAGACAGTTCCTCAAGGTTATACGGTTATCGATGCTACCGGAACGCTTGTCGCGCCAGGCTTTATAGACCTTCAGCTTTACGGCAGCGGCGGGAATCTTGTATCTGCCTATCCGACGGCAGAGACCCTGAAGCAAATGGACGAAGATCTCATTAGCAAAGGCACAACTGGGTTTCTTGCCTGTTTGGCGACGAATTCTTTGGAGGTTTTCTACCAGGCCATCGATGCGGCAAAGGAATACAGGCATCAAGCCAAAGGTTTCATGGGCTTGCATCTGGAGGGTCCGTATTTAAATCCCAAGCGTCTGGGCGCCCATGTGAAGGAGTACGTTAAAAAGGCTACGCTTGAGGAAGTTAGAAGCTTGCTTGAATATGCCGATGGAACGGTTAAGATGATGACAATAGCGGCGGAGATCCAGGACGACGAAGTGATTCAATACCTGCTGGATCAGGGCGTAGTGGTTTCTCTGGGACACAGTGATGCCACTTTCGAAGAAGCAACCGCCGCCTACAACAAAGGGATCACCACGACAACACACCTGTTCAATGCCATGCCTTCCATCCACCACCGTGCACCGAATCTTCCTGTCGCGCTGTTTAATCATCCGACAGCAATGGGCAGTATCATCGCCGATGGCAGCCATGTAAGTTTTGAAGTGTTGAAAATGGCAAAAAAGGTGATGCAGGAACGTTTGTTTCTAATTACAGATTCAGTGACGGCCTGTGATATCGGACCCTATCAGCACCGGTTATCTGGAGAGAAGTATGTGACTGCGGACGGTACACTTTCGGGTTCAAACATTACGATGCTGCAAGCTGTTCAGAATTGTGTGCGCCACTGTGACATTGATCTGGCGGAAGCTTTTAACATGGCCTCCTTGTATCCCTCGAGATTAATGGGCCTTGCAAATGCGGGTGAGATTGCCGTTGGCAAGTATGCAGATTTATTGATATTATCCTCCGATTTGACCTTGAAACAGGTATTTGTTCATGGAGTTGAACAATTCAGGGGCAATAATTAAAACAAATAGTTATTTTTGAAGAAATGAAGTACAAAAGGATCCTACTAAAACTGAGCGGTGAAGCCCTGATGGGTGAGAAACAATATGGTATTGACAATGAACGTGTCAGACAATATGCACAAGAAATCAAAGCTGTTCATGACCAGGGTCTTGAGGTTGCAATTGTGATCGGTGGAGGAAATATATTCAGAGGCCTCAGTGCAGAGAAGTCGGGTATGGATCGTGCGCAGGCGGATTATATGGGCATGCTGGCAACGGTGATCAACAGTATGGCTTTACAGGATGCATTGGAGAAAGCAGGAATGAAAACCCGGCTTTTAACGGCGATCAAAATGGAGCAGATTTGTGAGCCCTTTATTCGTCGCCGTGCAGTACGGCATCTGGAAAAGGGACGCGTAGTAATCTTTGGCGCTGGAACGGGTAATCCATATTTTACAACGGATTCTGCGGCGGCTTTACGGGCGATCGAGATCAAAGCGGATGTGGTATTGAAAGGTACACGCGTAGATGGAATTTACTCTGCCGATCCGGAGAAAAATCCGGCCGCTGTACGTTACACCAGTCTTTCTTTTAAGGAAGTATACGCAAAGAGTTTAAATGTAATGGACATGACGGCTTTTACACTTTGTGAGGAAAATGAATTGCCGATCATTGTATTTGATATGAATAAACCAGGTAACTTACGTAAAGTGACCGACGGGGAAGAAATAGGAACATTAGTAACAGGCTAATAAATATATTGCAAAAAAGAACGTAAACATGAATGACCTCATAAAGAAACAATTGCAAGATGCACAGGCAACGATGGATAAAGCGATCCTGTATTGTGAATCTGAATTAACCAAAATTCGTGCAGGTAAGGCTACCGTAGGTATGTTGGACGGTATTATGGTCGAATATTATGGTACACCAACGGCATTGAGCCAGGTGGCCAGCATCAATACGCCGGATGCGCGTACTTTGATTGTACAACCATGGGAGAAGAACCTGCTGGTTCCTATAGAACGTGCGATTATGGAAGCCAACATCGGTATCAACCCACAAAATGATGGTGTTGTGATCCGTTTGGTGGTGCCGCCTTTAACAGAAGAGCGCCGTAAGGACCTCGTAAAAAAGGTTAAAGAAGAAGCCGAAAGAGGTCGTATTGCCGTTCGTAACATCCGTAAGGATGCCAACGAAAAAATAAAGAAATTGAAAGCTGAAGCCGTTTCCGACGATGACATCAAAGTCGGTGAGGCGGAAGTTCAGAAGATCACCGATGCATACATCATTAAGGTGGATAAACATGCAGAAGCAAAAGAGAAAGACATCATGACGGTTTAACGTCATAATATTTAATCCAGCAGATTAAAGGAAGGGAATATGGCAGAAGCTGTATTCCCTTTGTTTATTTTTACAGCCGGAATTTATTTTAATACCGCAAAAGCAAACTCTTCTACTTTAATTTATATCCATGAATTTACTGCTCGACTATTTAAAACAGCATAAATGGATTGTTGTTCTTGCCCTTGGGCTCGCAGCGTTCAACATCGGGTTCTCCTTACTGGATCCATACATTACCGGCCTGATCGTAGACAGGTTTATCGAGAGGAAAGATGAGTTGGACCGCTCCTCCTTCGTTTGGGGAGTATTGGGAATGGTTGGACTCGGCGTAGCCGCGGCCATGGGATCCCGCATTGCAAAGAACTTCCAGGATTATTTTACCAGCATCATTGTGCAGAAAGTGGGGGCAAGGATGTATGCAGATGGATTGAAACATTCACTTGAACTGCCTTACCAGGTTTTTGAGGACCAGAGAAGCGGGGAAACCCTCGGGGTATTGCAAAAGGTAAGACTGGATAGTGAGAAATTTATTACCTCGTTTATCAGCGTTCTATTTGTAAGTCTGATTGGGATGATCTTCGTTATCGTTTATTCCGTAACGGTAAGTTACAAGGTTACACTGATCTATTTTGCGGCGATACCGATCATCAGTCTGGTCAGCTGGCTTTTAAGCAAGAAAATTAAGGTCATACAGCGTACGATCGTCGCCGAAACGACCGCACTGGCCGGATCTACAACAGAATCCCTAAGAAATATTGAGCTGGTAAAGAGCCTTGGACTGGCCAATCAGGAGATTGACAGGCTAAATAAAACAACCTACAAGATTCTCGGACTGGAGTTGAAAAAGGTAAAGTATGTCCGAAGCATGAGCTTCGTGCAGGGAACAACCGTGAACTTTGTGCGCAGCTGTATGGTCGTTGTTCTGCTGATTCTGATCTTCGACAATACCATCTCTCCGGGTCAGTACTTTTCCTTTCTGTTTTATTCCTTCTTTCTTTTTGGCCCCCTGCAGGAGCTTGGCAACGTCATCTTATCCTGGCGTGAAGCTGAAGTTTCTCTGGATAACTTCAAACGCATTCTAAGTACGCCTGTCGACTTAAAACCGTCGAACCCGGTGAAGCTTGGCAAGGTCAGCCGCTTATCGTTTAAAGGCGTTAATTTTAAACATTTGACGGGTCAGCAGAATGCCTTGACAGATGTGTCTTTCACGACCAATAAAGGCGAGACCATCGCATTTGTGGGCCCCTCGGGATCTGGTAAGACCACCTTGGTCAAGTTGCTCGTCGGTTTGTACAAGCCAATGGAAGGCAATATCTACTACAATGACACCTCGAGTGAGGAGATCAACCTCGACGAGTTGCGGGAGAAGATTGGATTTGTAACCCAGGACACTCAACTATTCTCGGGGACGATCCGGGAAAACCTGCAGTTTGTTCGGCCAGGTGCCACAGATGACGAGTGTTTGTTTGTATTGCGGCAGGCCGCTTGTCAGAACCTGATGGCACGTGCAGACAAAGGTCTGGATACGGTGATCGGCGAAGGTGGGGTTAAGGTTTCCGGGGGGGAGAAGCAACGTCTCTCTATCGCCCGCGCACTATTGCGCAAGCCGGATATCCTTGTGTTTGATGAAGCCACGTCCGCACTTGACTCATTGACAGAAGAAGAAATTACAGCGACCATCAGGGAAGTTTCGGATCAAACCAGCCACATGACGATACTGATTGCCCACAGGCTTTCTACCAT
The DNA here is from genome assembly GCA_029851965.1 of Bacteroidota bacterium. Classification (GTDB taxonomy): domain Bacteria; phylum Bacteroidota; class Bacteroidia; order Sphingobacteriales; family Sphingobacteriaceae; genus Pedobacter. The sequence continues at coordinate 6,181 of JARKUW010000114.1, forward strand.
CCGCCATGCGGACCGCATTTATGTACTGGAGCGTGGTCATATTATTGAACAGGGCAGGCATGAAGATCTACTCGAAGAAAAAGGCCTGTATTACGCCATGTGGAGGCAGCAGGTGGGTGAGCGCGTACTTCAGTAACCGCCGATCGGCTTCCGGCTAAGTTGTACGCTCATTAATTTCTTCAATACTCAACTTAATCATGCCCTTGGTCTTCAGATAGGTAATCCCGGCGACAAGAATGGTCATGCTTCCGCCAAATACAACGGCCGGGACAGTACGCATCAGCTTTGCGGTCAGGCCAGACTCAAACGCGCCGATTTCATTTGAAGAACCGATAAACATGCTGTTTACCGCGGATACCCTTCCACGCATCTGGTCCGGCGTAAGGAGTTGCATAATGGTTGAGCGTATAATCACGCTGACGCTGTCAAATGCGCCCTCCATAAACAGGAATGCCAGGGTGAGATAGAAGTTCTTGGATAAGCCATAGCAAATGATGCTCGTTCCAAATCCCGTCACCGCAATAAGTAAATTCCGCCATGGCTTGTTCATTGGTGAAAACCGGGTCATTGCAAACATGGTAATTACCGCGCCGCTGGATGCTGCAGCGCGCATCAGCCCCAGTCCTTCAGATCCAACTTTAAGGATGTCATTCGCAAATACGGGTAGCAGTGCAACTGCACCACCAAAAAATACAGAGAACAGATCCAGGCTCATTGCCGCCAGCATCATCTTATTTTTAAACACGAAATTGACGCCCTCCGTGAGGCTTTTCATGATGTTCTCTTTGGGAATGAAAGTCGGCGGATGTGGCTTTAGAAAGTATATGCAGACCAGCGAGATACCAATGAACAGTAGAATCAAGGTATACGTTGCCGTTATCCCATAAAAACCGTAAATCAGACCACCTGCTGCAGGTCCCAAAATGGATGCGGCCTGCCAGCTGGAGCTGTTCCAGGTACTGGAATTCGGGTAAATGGCTTTCGGAACAATCTGTGCCATCAGGGAGAACGTCGCCGGACTGAAAAACCCTCTTGCGATACCAATGCCGAAGACCATCAGGTACATCGTTGGAACAATGAAGCGTACCGGGAAATAGGGATGCATCTTCTGGGACGTAACCACCAGCATGACCAGTGAACAAAGAAAAACACCTATAAAAACGCGCAGCAGTAAACCCCTTTTTTCCGACTTATCCGCTACGTATCCTCCATAAAGCGCAATACTGATCGCCGGAATCGCTTCGCAGAGGCCCACAAGCCCTAAGGCAAGCGGATCTTTTGTGAGGTGATAGATGTGGAAGCCAATGATGACCGCCTGCATCTGGTAGGCGAAAGTAAAGAAGAAACGCATGCCGAGGTAAGAACGGAATTCGGGATAGCGCAAGGCCGCATACGGGTCTTTTTTGTCAACTATTATAGGCTTCTGCAAGGGTGCTGGTTTTCAACAAATGTAATTGTTGAACAGCAGAAATTACAGTTTGGTTCTAAAATTTTGAGGTAAAAACAGCCAGGAAATGGTGCGCAGAATTTTATCAAATCATAACACGGCAGCTTACCTGACTTTATCGTAAAAACTGCGGTAGGCTGCCGACATGTCCGCGGCCTGGTTGATGGCCGCTGACGCTGCAATTCCAAATACCCCGGCCTGCATCAATGCATCAACATCATCCAACGTCACCCCACCCACGGCAAGTACCGGAAGGTCGATCTGTTGTTCTTTCAGGATCTGCATTGCGGCTGCGTAACCTTCTACACCAAGAAGCGCTGCGTTGTTTGGCTTGGTTGTGGTCACTGTAAAAGGGCCGAATCCGGCATAATCTACACCTTCATGCGCAAGCCGGAGTAAGCCTCCAATGGTGTTCGAAGAACCACCGATGGTCATGGCCTCACCGAGATGTGCCCGTAGGGAAACGAAGTCTGCATCCATGTCTTCGATGTGAAAACCCTGGATGTCTGCCTTGCCGTTGAGGTGCACGTGATCTGTGACGATCAGCGTTGCTCCCCAATCGTCACACAGGTCTGCAATAACCTGTATATCTTCTAAAAGCGCCTCATCACTTTTAGTGAGGCAGCGGTATTGAATCCACTTTGCCCCAGCTTCACAAGCGATTTGTGCCTGCTCAATGTGGCTTAATGTTTCCAGGTCGTGGGTAATAAACTGCAATTTTTCAATAAATTTCTTCATGCAAATACTAAAATTTCAGGTTTAAAGATAACAGGAAATTGGTTCCTGCCTGCGGGAAATAGAAGTTTTCTGTGGTTATCGTGCCGTTGTAACCCGTACGGTAGGTGTACCCGTTGCTTTCATACTTTTTATCAAAGATGTTGTTCACCAACAGGCCCAGGTTCGCTTGTTTGATACCAAACAGGCTGAAGTCGTACCCCACACGAACGTTGCTCACGTTATACCCGTTCAACTTTCTCGACTCATTCTGCGTGTTGTCCATGAACTGCTTGCTTACATACTTGTTCTGGAAGGCCAGGGCGAAGCCAGGGAATGCCTTATATGCCAGTTCTCCGAACAGCACAGCTGAAGGCGAAAAGGAAATGTCAGTTGAAGTGTAGTTTGTGATCACCGTATTGCTGATGTCTCCGTCATCGTTATATTCATACACGTAGTCGTCGAAGCTCTTGATCTTATTTCTGCTGAATGCCGCATTTGCATTGATCAAAAATTTACTACTCAACGTGTAAGAACCATCGATCTCAATTCCAAGGCGGTAGCTGTCGTCCACATTCTGGCGGATAGACTCACCCACATCGTTAATCTGTCCGGTTAGCACCAGCTGATCCTTGTACATCATGCTGTATACATTGATGCCTGCCTGCAGTTTATCACTCTTAAAGCGGTAGCCCGCTTCGATGTTGGACAAGCGTTCTGAGCGCGGATAGCGATTATTTGTTGCATTGATATAGTCATCGCGGTTGGGTTCCTTATTCGCGATACCAAAAGATGCGTAGATGTTGTTGCGTTCGTTCAGGAAGTATGTTGCACCTACTTTCGGATTGAAGAAGTTCATCTGGTCCGTGATGTTCAGTTGGTTCAGGTTCTTTTCTGTGCCCGTTACGTCATAGTCGAGCCTGCGGTACTGAAGATCAGCGTACAGGCTTAATTGCTCCGTCGGACTGTACATTGCTTTTCCAAAAATGTTGAAGTCTGTCTTATTGCCTGTGTTGTCGTAGTAGTGATCGCTATTGTTTCCATTGGAGGCATACTGCGCCCAGATAATCTCTCCGAAATGCTGTCCGTCGTACTTGTTGTAACCGCCCCCAAGGGTGAAGGCCAGATTGGATTTTGCCTGGTAGTTGAAGTTGTAGGTGACCCCATAAAAGTCGTTATCCAGCCACCTTCTTCTGATCAGGTTTGTGCGGGTTAAAGTGGCACCACCAATGTTTACATCAGCCAGTCCGTAATTCGAAAATTTCTGATCTGTCTTGTACTCCTCATAGTAACCTCTGCCGTCGGTATAATGCAAGGCACCATTAAAGGTCAGTTTATCCGTCAGTTGTCTCGCATACAGCAGCTGGTAATGATTTTGCCAGTAGTTATCCGTCTGGTCTTTATAGGTGAATGAGTTGTACGTCCGGCTGCCTGAGTTCAGCAGGTTTGCGGCGTCTTCGTCAGACAGGTAATTTCTGGCGATATAGGCATTCATTCCTTCGACATCTCCACGGAGTCTGGACTCTGGAATTCCATTCCAGGCCTGATAGGTGGTTTCAGATCCGGCAAACACATTCAGTCTCAGTAGATCTTTCTTGCCCTGGTAAGCGCCGGATAAGAAATACGACTTTAAATCGGAAGCCGCACGGTCAATAAATCCATCAGATTTTATCCTGGAAAGGCGCCCGTCAAAGCTCCAGTGATCGTCAATCAAGCCTGTACCAAGCCGTACGGTGTTTTTCAGGGTGTTAAATGAACCATAAGTGTTGTTCAGGTCCGCGTAGGGTTCAGCAGAAGGCGTGGTGGTCTGAATGTTTAAACTTCCACCGAAAGCACCTGCACCGTTTGTGGAAGTTCCTACCCCCCGCTGAATCTGAACGTTGTCCACGGAAGAAGCAAAATCAGGCATATTCACCCAGAAGCTCCCCTGGCTTTCGCTGTCATTGTAGGGAATGCCATTCAGGGTGACATTCACGCGCGTCGCATCGCTTCCACGAATCCGGATCCCGGTATAGCCCACACCGGCTCCCGCGTCGGAAGTAACCACCACGCCCGGCGTGTTGTTCAGAATAAAGGGAAGATCCTGTCCGAAGTTGTTGGCTTCAATCTCGGCACGGCCGATATTCTTATAGGTTGTGGCCGATTTCTCTGTTGCCCGCGTTGACCGCACGATCACCTCGTCCGCAAGAAAGGCGGATGAACTTAGGGCAAAATCCAGCGTCACATCTGAATTGATGTCGATCGTTTTTACCACGGTACCGTAGCCCAGAAAACTAACTGTCACCGTGTAATTTCCTGCTGTAAGTCCAGGCAGTTCAAAATACCCCTGGCTGTTGCTTGTGGTGTACCTGTATGGTTTGCCAATCTTAACAGAGGCACCCGATAAATGCTGGTTTCCGGCAGTGGATACGCGTCCCTGCAATTTGAATTGTGCCATAGAAAATAATGGCAGCAGTAGTACAGCGAGTGCTGTAATCAATAACTTTTTCAACTTTTTGTAAACGTTTTTAGTAAAACCTTCTGTAAGCAGGGGTACTTACAGCATAGTTAAACTCCATAACTCCAGTCCCTACGCCGGCATTATCCGGATCAGGTTCATACATCCGCCGTTTGTGCGACGATGTAATGGGTATGTTCTCAGCCTGTCTTTGTGTTTAATGAAAAACAAGGCACCCCTTTTTGATGATGCAAATGTATAAAAATAATTTACAACTGCTGTGCTTCAGAATTATTCCGGGCTAAAAAGCCGTCTACCGCATCTACTGCATTTTTGAACCGGTCATCAAGCCCGCCGACCACCACGTAGTTGGCGTTCAGGTGTTTCAGTTCCTGATGCCATATGTTCATGAAATGCTCGCGCTTGTGCGGGAAGTCGCGAAGGGGATCTTCCTGCCAGGGCAGATCAATGTCCATCAGCAGGTAAAAGTCGTACGTCCTTTTCGGCAGGTTGTCCAGCACTATCTGAGGGGTAGACCCGAGCATTTCATCACTCCAGATCTTAACAGTAATGAAGGTCGTATCACAGAAGATGAAGTCCTTTTCGGCCATGGCCAAAACAGATTCCTCGAGCGCCACCTGCCCGTGATACATGTTGATTTCATCCTGCATGGTGCAGGGCCCGGTCAGCGCTTCACAGTAGTACCGGGCGTACTCAGCTACCCAGAGTGTCTGGTAATGTTTTGCCAGTTGTTTAGTAATGGTCGATTTTCCGGTGCTTTCCGGGCCAACGATTGCAATTTTCTTAACCATGTTGCACGCGGTATATTTTTCTCCAGTCTATAAATCCGACAGAGGCAATGTATATGTATAATGCATACATGAAGGCCGTCGCATACAGATCCCTCGATATATAAACGCCAACATAGATGATGTCAACGAAGATCCAGATCAGCCAGTTTTGCAGTACCTTCCGGGCGAGGAACACCTGGGCGACCAGACTGCAGGCCGTGCAGAAGCTGTCAATAAATGGATAGGCGGCGTCGGTATTGTTGTGGAGCAGAAAGCCGAGTAACAGTGTGAACGCGATTACGGCAAACACAGACAAAATTATTTCCTTAACGGTGATAAACAGAACCGGGCTGCTGGCCTGATTTAATCGCCGGTTCTTAATCCAGAAATACCAGCCATACAAATTCATGAAAAAGAAGTAAACCTGGAGGCCCATATCCGCATAAAGCTTACTCTCATAAAAGATAACGATGTAGATCAGGACGCTTACAATGGCAATAGGCCAGTTCAGAATGTTGTTTTTTGCTGCAAGCCACACGCAAAGAATACCAGTCCCAACACCACACCATTCCAGCCATCCGGTCTCTCTGAAGAATTGGAAAAAGCTTTCTTTGATCAGCTCCATAAATAACAACATGCTCAAAAGTACTTATCCTGAGCTGAAAAGCAACAAAAAAATCCGGCATGGAAAAACTTTCCATACCGGATAATAAACCAAACAAACTATTTATGAAGAATACCCTCAAGTACAATAAATTAATGCACGAGGATGCTTTTATTATTTTGTATTCGGTGATGAGCTAAAACTCAAAGATGCTCTCACACTTACATCGGTAGCTACTTCTTTTCTAAGTACATATTCTATGCGTACCCTTAGCTCGTTGCCTTTGATGTATTTATCTAAAAAACGGGAATTATCTATGTCTAGTATAAGCGATGTACCAATGTTCTCCGCAATATCTGTTCTTGACGCTACCATGACATCGCCACTGTTTCCATTGGAAATAAACATCTTAATGGACTTAAATGCACCCATGCTTTGTGTGTTTGGATTAACCGCTACCAGCTTTGCTGATGCAATGCGGACGTCCTTGATGTATTCTGTTCCCTTTTGGTTTCCAAAAACCTGATCAAAGCTGCTTGCGGTACTCGTAGCAACCGCTTTACTGTTAACTTTTGTTGATGCCGGAATAACCAGGCTTGCCGTGTATGGGAAGGTTGATTTAATAATCGACTGAACGGTCGCGCAGCTGCTTAATAGTAGAACTGTCGCAATTAATATAAAACTGGTTCTTTTCATTTGTGTGTATTGTTTAATGCAGACTTCCATTGCCATGCTAGCAATGCAAAGTGACAAGCAAACTTAGGACCTTTGTCTCCAGTAATTCCACGGTCTGTGTCATTTTAATTTCAGATGATTGCAGGGGAGATGCTTGATTTTCGAACAAATCTGGATTTCGTTAAAACAATATGGCCGTTTAATTGTCTTGAACACACCTTAAAAAACAGATGATAAATTTAGTTGTGAAGCAATGAAAAAAACGGGGGCAGGTTTAATTGCAATGCTGTTGCTGGCAGTATTGTTGTTTTCATTTGCGCTTATTAATGACGGCGCAATTCAGGGAAAAATTACACCTGTAACCGGTGCCCAGGCGGTGCTGATCGTTGCCGGAAAAGATACCATTGCTGCACAACTAGACAATGGCCAATTTATGTTTCCCAAAATCAAAGCCGGCACCTACACGCTTTGGGTTAAGGGAATTCCTCCCTTGAAAGATACATCCATTGTGAATGTAGCTGTAATTGAGGGCAATACTACTGATGTAGGAGAAATCATGCTGTTGCCATAGCTAAAATCTGAAGAACCAAACGCATATACCAACCAACCTAAACTAAGATCGAGCCATACCGAAAGGATGGCTCTTTTTATTGTCGTTGTTTTTCAAGTTTTCTTAATTTTTTGCGTCTAAAAACCATACCTTTGCACCCCGACAGGACAGTTGGGATCTTTCTTATTTAAGCATAGAAAATCTCGCTTCATATTTAAAAGCCTTATGCCTAAAGACACCTCGATACGCTCAGTATTAATAATTGGTTCAGGACCAATCATCATTGGACAAGCAGCCGAATTTGATTATTCAGGTTCACAAGCAGCTTTATCCCTCAAGGAAGAAGGAATTTCCGTTTCTATTATCAACTCCAATCCGGCAACAATCATGACCGATAAGGTCATCGCTGATCACGTCTATTTACGGCCGCTGACCGTAGAGTCAATTGAGGAAATCTTAATTGAGCAGAAGATTGACGCTGTATTGCCAACCATGGGTGGTCAAACGGCCTTAAACCTGTGCAAAGAAGCGGAAGAACGTGGAATTTGGGAGAAGCACGGTGTGCGGGTAATCGGTGTTGATGTTGCTGCCATTGAAAAAACAGAAAACCGCGAGGCTTTCCGTCAGTTGATGGTTGATATCGGTGTTGGCGTTGCCAATTCCAGAATCGCCAATTCCTTTTTGGAAGGTAAAGAAGCAGCTCAGCAAATCGGCTATCCCCTGGTTATACGTCCGTCGTACACATTGGGTGGTTCTGGTGGCGGTTTCGTACACAAGAAAGAAGAATTTGATCATGCTTTAATGCGTGGACTGGAAGCTTCTCCAACCCATGAGGTACTTGTAGAACAAGCAGTTCTGGGCTGGAAAGAATACGAGCTTGAGCTCCTGCGCGACAGCAATGACAACGTGATCATCATCTGTTCCATCGAGAACTTTGATCCAATGGGTATTCACACCGGTGATTCCATCACGGTTGCTCCAGCAATGACGTTGTCTGATCGCTGCTACCAGGATATGCGTAATCAGGCCATCAAGATGATGCGTGCCATCGGTAACTTCGCCGGGGGATGTAACGTACAGTTTTCCGTAAATCCGGATAACGATGAGATTATCGCGATTGAGATCAACCCAAGGGTTTCGCGCTCTTCAGCACTTGCAAGTAAAGCAACCGGGTATCCAATTGCGAAGATTGCCTCTAAACTGGCGATCGGCTATAACCTGGATGAAATCGAAAATCAAATCACCAAAACCACATCTGCATATTTCGAGCCTACTTTAGACTACGTTATCGTTAAGATTCCACGCTGGAACTTCGATAAGTTTAAAGGTGCGAACATGGAGCTTGGCTTACAAATGAAGTCTGTCGGAGAAGTGATGGCCATTGGCCGTACCTTCGTTGAGGCACTTCAAAAGGCTTGTCAGAGTTTAGAAATCAGCCGCGCGGGATTAGGTGCAGACGGTAAACACAACCGGAGCATCGAGGAAATTATGCATGGACTGGAACATGCCAGCTGGAACCGGATATTCTTAATCAAAGATGCCATGAGTATGGGTGTTCCTTTGGAATCCATCCGCAAGGTAACCCGCATCGATAAGTGGTTCCTTTCTCAGATCCATGAGCTTGTTCAGCTGGAAACAGAACTAAAAAGATATTCTTTAAATAATATACCAAAAGACTTCTTCGTAACCCTTAAACAAAAAGGCTTCTCCGACATTCAGATCGCTTATTTGCTTGGCAATGTAACGGAAGATGAAGTTTACGAACGCAGAAGATCTATAGGCATCCAACGGGTATTCAAAATGGTTGATACCTGTGCCGCAGAGTTCGCTGCAAAAACACCTTATTATTACTCTACTTTCGAAGAGGAAAATGAGTCCATCTCTACCGATAAGAAGAAAGTTATTGTACTGGGCTCCGGACCAAACCGGATTGGCCAGGGAATTGAATTTGATTACTCCTGTGTACATGGGATCCTTGCCGCAAAAGAGAGCGGATTTGAAGCCATCATGATCAACTGTAATCCAGAGACGGTTTCTACAGACTTTAATATCGCCGACAAGCTTTATTTTGAGCCGGTGTTCTGGGAGCACGTACGCGAGATCATCGCGCATGAGAACCCGGTAGGGGTGATCGTTCAGCTTGGTGGGCAGACGGCGCTTAAAATGGCTGAAAAGCTGCATGAGAACGGTATTAAGATCATCGGCACATCATACAACGACATGGATGTTGCGGAAGACCGCGGACGTTTCTCTGATCTGCTGAAAGAACTGGGCATCCCATATCCAAAATATGGTGTTGCGGAAAATGCAGAAGAAGCCATCGAGGTTGCAAATGTAGTCGGATATCCGGTACTGGTTCGTCCAAGCTACGTACTCGGCGGACAAGGCATGAGCATCGTGATCAACGATGAAGATCTGGAAAAGGCGGTTGTTAAGTTGCTTGGTGACCTTCCTGGAAACCGGGTGCTGATTGACCACTTCCTGGACCGTGCGGAAGAAACGGAATCGGATTCCATCTGTGATGGTGAGGATGTACACATCATTGGTTTGATGGAGCACATCGAGCCTGCAGGGATCCACTCCGGAGATTCGAGTGCGGTGTTGCCACCTTTCAGTTTATCTGAAGATGTAACATCCAAGATGGAAGAATACTCGAAAAAAATTGCACGTGCATTAAATGTAAAAGGATTACTTAACATTCAGTTCGCCGTTAAAGACGACAAGGTGTACGTGATCGAAGCGAATCCAAGAGCATCCAGAACCGTTCCTTTCATCGCGAAAGCATACGACGTACCTTACGTAAACATCGCGGCAAAAGTGATGCTTGGTGTAAATAAATTGAGAGATTTCACCATTGAACGTAAGTTGGAAGGCTTCGCCATTAAAGAACCGGTTTTCTCTTTTGATAAGTTCCCGGAAGTTCAGAAAGAGCTTGGCCCGGAAATGAAGTCGACCGGTGAAGCGATACGCTTCATTAAAGATCTTCAGGATCCGTATTTCAGAAAACTGGTAAAAGATAAATCCATGTACCTGAGTAAATAACGCTCAGTATAATCAGAAGCTTTAAAGGGGCTGATCATTCGTGATCAGCCCCTTTTTCATTAGGTCAAGCCATTGCCTCTTTGTCAGTATATCAAACCTCGAAATACCCGGAGATCAGTTTACTCGGCAGTTGCCGATTCTAGCCGGTTCAGTTCTGCTGCGAACCGTATATTTCATTGCATAAAAAAACCCTCGTTATCTTCAAGATATCGAGGGTTAATCATCCCTAATTATTACGTTTAAATCCACCTCTGGATTATAACGCTTGTTGTATTACAATTTACCTGCCATAAAATATTTCCTCGATAAACCTCTGCTAAACCTGTCTAAACGCGGGTGTGTCATTTATAGCAGTTTCCCCACTCTTCCACATTGGGGAAATAATTGCTCAATACGTAGAGCTTTATACCTGTTGTCGTGTGGTTTTAGCCGAATAAGATGGAGAACATTTCTTCTATTTTACTGATCCCGGAAACCTCAATGGTATATTTTTCCATCGTCAGGCCTTTTAGGTTGTATTTCGAGATAAAGATCCGCTCAAAGCCCAGCTTCTGTGCCTCCAATATCCGCTGATCTATTCTGTTTACGGCACGGATCTCTCCGGAGAGGCCGACCTCAGCGGCAAAGCAGTTTTTCGAAGGAATCGGGATATCCTCGTGTGAAGAGATGATCGCTACCACAATGGCCAGGTCAATCGCAGGATCCTCCACCTTAATCCCGCCGGCTATATTCAGGAATACATCCCGTGCACTGAGCTTAAATCCACACCTTTTTTCGAGCACGGCAAGCAGCATATTCATCCGCTTGGTGTCAAAGCCCGTTGCAGACCGCTGAGGCGTTCCATAGGCGGCGGTGCTCACCAATGCCTGGGTTTCAATTAACATTGGCCTGGCGCCCTCCAGAGTGGCCGAAATTGAAATGCCACTTAACTCTTCATCCCTTTGCGAAAGCAGGATCTCCGAGGGGTTCGTCACCTCCCGCAGTCCGGTGCTGTTCATGGCGTAAATGCCAAGCTCTGCTGCAGCGCCAAACCGGTTCTTAATCGATCGCAGAATGCGGTACACATGATGCCGGTCGCCTTCAAACTGCAACACGGTATCCACCATGTGCTCCAATATTTTCGGACCTGCAATGGCGCCATCTTTGGTGATATGGCCGATCAGGAACACGGGCGTATCGGTTTCCTTTGCAAACCGAAGCAGCTCTGCCGTACATTCCCGTACCTGGGACACACTTCCCGGAGTAGATTCAATATGTGCCGAATGCAGTGTCTGGATGGAGTCCACAATGATGATCTCTGGTTCCAGCTGTTCTATCTGCTTGAATATGTTCTGGGTAGATGTTTCCGTCAAAATGTAGCAGTCGGCCTTTGGCATATTGGTGATTCGCTCTGCACGCATTTTGATCTGCTGCTCACTTTCCTCACCAGAGATGTACAGGACTTTCTTTCCAACGATGTTCAGCGCCAACTGCAGCATTAACGTAGATTTACCAATACCCGGCTCACCGCCGATCAAGGTAACAGAGCCAGTCACCAGTCCGCCGCCCAGCACCCGGTCAAGCTCCTGATCACCTGTAGGGATCCGCTTTTCCTCCGAAGATACAATTGTGCCCACGGGGCTCGGTACATTGGAACGGTGCGATGCACTGCTGGTCTTCCAGGAAGGAACCTTGGTGCCGCCACTTTCCACAACCTCTTCTACAAACGTGTTCCACTGATTGCAGGACGGGCACTTGCCCAGCCATTTTGCGGTTTCAAAGCCGCAGTTCTGACAAAAATATGCTGATTTAGACTTCGCCAATTGCTTAAAATTTAGTTCTGCTAATTTATATTTAATTATGGAGTTGTGGGTCGAAAACCCCGGATAACACAAGAGGGTATCCAAACTAATGAATACCCTCCCGGAAAATGTTTTTCTGACTAAAGTTTGATCTCTTCTTCTTTTGAAGAAAGAATGTGAAACTCAGTTAGGTTGTAAGATGAAATCGCTTTGATCTTAATGCGCTGGCCAAACTTAAAGAACCACTTCCATTGCAGGGAGTAAATTCCTTTTTTTATAAAGGCCTCGATGTAAGGGTGAACGCAAAGTGTAACATTCTTTTCGTTTTGCTCCCTCAAAATGTAGTTCAAGTTGTTCTCGATGTCATCCATCAGGACAATACTTGCTTTTATTTCACCAGTACCACCACAAGTCGGGCATTTCTCACTGGTCACAATGTTCATTTCCGGTCTTACCCTTTGCCGCGTGATCTGGACAAGTCCAAATTTACTCGGAGGCAAGATGGTATGTTTGGCGCGATCAAGCTGCATCAGCTCCCGCAAATAATCAAATAACATTTTACGGTTCAAAGGCTTGTGCATATCGATAAAATCGATCACCACGATACCACCCATGTCTCGTAATCTCAACTGACGGGCAATTTCCTTGGCGGCTTCCTTATTCACCTGTAACGCATTCTCTTCCTGGTTCTCCTTGCTGGCTGTCCGGTTACCGCTGTTTACATCGATAACGTGCAGCGCTTCCGTATGCTCTACAACGAGGTAGGCACCGCCAGGTAAGTTCACCGTTTTACCGAAGCCATTCTTGATCTGCTTTTCGATCCCGAAATGCTCGAAAATGGGCTCCTTATGTCTGTATGGCTTAACAATTTTCTCCATATCCGGAGAGATCTCGTGCACATACGATTTGATGTCTTCGTAGAGACTCTGGTCGTTGACATATACGTTCGTAAAGTCCGTACTTAGTATATCGCGGATGAGTGTCGATGTACGATCCATCTCTCCCCAAACCCGTTTAGAAGGTTCTGCATCGGGAAGTTTCTTCATGAAGGTTTCCCACTTTGCTACAGAATCTAAAAGATCCTTCTGGAGTTCGGCAACACCTTTTCCTTCAGAAACGGTTCTGATGATGACACCAAAATTCTTGGGTTTAATACTTTCAATAATCTTCTTCAGACGATTACGTTCGGTATTACTTTTTACCTTTTTAGAGATCGAGATCACATTGGAAAATGGTACCAATACAATATAACGACCTGCGATAGAAAGGTCAGAGCTTAGTCGCGGACCCTTGGTTGAAATAGGCTCTTTAGCTATTTGAACCGGGATGATCATGTTTTTGAATACTACCTCAGATATTTTGCCGGCCTTGTTAATGTCGCCTTCAAGTTTAATATCATCTAGTAAATTCCCCGTAACAGATCCATTCCGCTTAATTTTTGTCAGCTTTATTAAAGACTGTACTTGAGGGCCAAGATCAAAATAATGCAAAAATGCATCTTTCTCATAACCCACATCAACAAACGCGGCATTTAGGCCGGGCATAATTTTCTTTATACGACCGAGATAAATATCACCAACTGCATAGTTGTTGTTAATGTGTTCCTTATGAAGCTCTACAAGGTGTTTGTCTTCAATCAAAGCTATGGTCACTCCTGTTGGAGTCGAATCGATAATTAATTCCTTTACCAAAAAGCTATAGATTTCAAGGTATAAATACCTTAGTAACACATGGACTGATATAAAAAACAAATAGAAACAACAATATATACCATGATCCGATCATAGTACATATTACTGTTTCTACCTAATAAGAAAACCTATTTTTTCTTATGTCTGTTTTTTCTTAAACGTTTTTTACGTTTGTGGGTAGCCATTTTATGTCTTTTTCTTTTTTTACCGCTCGGCATAGTTTTAAAGTTTTAAATATTTTATAAATCTGTTTATTAAATTTTTGCTTTCAGCTCAACCACTTTATCATCAATGAATTTCGTCAATGAAGGATTGGCTGCTAATTTCTTACTATTTAGGTAAGCATCAATAGCTTCCTGATTTTTACCAAGGTTCTCGTAAGAGGTAGCCAGGTAGAAATAGGCATCTGGTGATGGTTTAATGGCAATAATATCTTTAAAGCGGGTAATGGCTTTATCAAACTGACCTGATTTGATTGCGAAGATCCCAAGGCTCATATTCGCCTTTAAATTTTTAGGGTCTTTTTTAACCACGTCAAGCAGCATGGCGATACCCTGCATTGGCATGCCCATTCCATCTACAATGGTTATCCCTAAGCCCGTTTTGGCTTCCAGATTCGTAGAGTCTATGGCTACTGCCGCTGCATAAGAAGTATTGGCCTTTTGCAGCAACTGCACCTGAAGTAAACTGTCCCGGTTGTTGTTGTACGCTTTCATAAAGCTTCCACCAGCCGTAAGCCAGGTATCTAATGTTTTCTTTTCGGCAGCTATAATTTCATAGTAGAGTGCACTCGGAACTGTATATTCCACATCATCCCATTTCTGGGCAAGCGATCTGGCGATCTTCAACTTCTCTTCGCCTTTTGCGGTCTTAAACGCATTTTCCAAAGTAGTAATTTCTGCTGCCAAACTGCCGTTTATGGTGTTTTTACCTACAGTTGAGACTTCCGCAAGGCTGATCTCCGGTGCTTCGGGGTTCATCATTGGTGCATTTGCAGGTGCACTGGTTGTCTCTTCCTTCGGCTTAACAAGTCCTTTGATATCCCTTGTAAACAAAAATACAACAAGCAGCAATACTGCAGCGACGAGGATAGTTTGTTTTGTACGGATATCTTTTAGCATGTCTTAAGCCTCTACGGTGATTTTTTTGGAATTGTTTTTTACTTTCTCAACAAACACTTTTGCTGGTTTAAAGCTTGGTACAAAGTGCTCGGGTATAATGATTGCGGTATTTTTAGAAATATTTCTAGCAGTCTTCTGGGCCCTCTTTTTAACAACAAAACTTCCGAATCCTCTAACGTACACATTCTCACCACTGATCATGCTGGTTTTGATTACTTTAAAAAAAGCTTCAACGGTCTCTTGTACATCTACTTTTTCTATTCCTGTCTTTGTTGATATTTCTGAAATAATATCTGCCTTAGTCATATTTATTAGTATTAATTTATTTGTGTGTAGTGATTTACCTGTGTTTTGGGGTTGCAAAAGTATTGCTTTTTAACGAGATAGGAAAATAAAAGATCATTTATTTGCCCGATTCACAATCAGTGAATTGCAAGTTTTTGCAATTTCCGTGAATAAGCATGTACTTTTGCAGCCATGGATTTTTCCAATATTATCACCCAGTGGTACGTGTTCAACAAACGTGATCTTCCCTGGCGCCACACCACCGACCCATATGTCATCTGGCTTTCGGAGATCATTCTCCAGCAAACCCGTGTGGAACAGGGTATGCCGTATTTTAAGCGCTTTTTGGAGGCATATCCTACGGTAAGCGACTTTGCCAGCGCGTCGGAAACGGAAATTCTGAATCTCTGGCAGGGCCTTGGTTACTATTCCCGCGGCCGTAACATGCTGTATACCGCCAGGGAGGTGCAGCAGCTCCATCAGGGTATCTTTCCAAAGGAATATACAACGTTGTTAACCCTCAAAGGTATCGGTGAGTATACGGCTGCCGCCATTAGTTCCTTCTCTTCGGATGAGCGCAGGGCGGTGCTCGATGGAAATGTATTCCGGGTATTATCCCGGTACTTCGGGATAGCGCTGCCCATCAACAGTCCCCTGGGTAAAAAGGAGTTTTCCCGCCTGGCACAGGAGCTCATCGCAGATCAGCCACCCGCGTTATATAATCAGGCGATCATGGAATTTGGCGCCTTACAGTGCAAGCCAAAATCGCCGGACTGCCCAAACTGCCCATTGCGTTCAAACTGCCATGCTTTCCGGCACAACCTGGTTAACCAGCTTCCGGTTAAGCTTCGGGCGGCAGACAAGAAAATCAGGCATCTGAATTATTTTCTGTGTTCAGCGGACGACCGCCTGCTGGTCCGGAGAAGAACACAGGCTGACATCTGGCAGCACTTGTATGATTTTCCCATGCTGGAAACTACCGAAGAGGTGTTGCTCAGCAACCCGGCTTTTATTGAATGGGTTCAAAACAATTTTGGAAAGGCAGTTGTAATAACTCCATTAACGAAGATGAAGCACTTGCTTACGCACCAAATTATATACGTTCAATTTTTTGCTTTAGATAATTATATCACTAACTTTAATAGCAATGCCGATTGTAAATGGGTTTCCAGAGCAGAACTGGATGCACTTCCACAACCCAAAGTAATCAGCAATTTTTTAACAGGCTACTTAACCAAATATTAACATGTCAGGTATAAACAAAGTAATTCTAGTCGGGCATTTAGGTAAAGATCCTGAAGTCCGCCATCTGGAGGGAGGGGTTACCGTAGCCAGTTTCCCGTTAGCAACCTCAGAGAGTTTTAATAAGGATGGAAAGCGTATCGAGCAGACCGAGTGGCACAACATCGTTCTATGGCGCGGGCTCGCAGAGGTCGCCTCTAAATACCTTACAAAAGGAAAGCTCGTTTATATTGAAGGCAAGTTGCGCACCCGTTCGTTCGAGGATCGTGAAAAGGTGAAGAAGTACGTCACGGAAGTCGTTGCGGAGAACTTTACCTTGCTGGGTAGAAAAAGCGATTTTGAAAATACACCTGTAACGCAGGCGAGTCCAAAACCAGAACCTGATTTCCACAGCCCTACCGGAATTGAAGGAGATCTGCCCTTCTAGTCACTTCAAAAACGTCTTATTCAACAGTAACCGACTTGGCCAGATTTCTTGGCTGGTCGACGTTACATTCCCTGAGCACGGCGATGTGGTAAGACAACAGCTGCAATGGTATTGTTGCGAGCAGTGGGAGGAATGCCTCACTTGCATCCGGAATCTCAATGCAATAATCGACCATATCCCGTACGGTTCTATCTCCCGCCGTCACGATGGCCAGAACAATCCCTTTACGCGCTTTTACTTCCTGGATGTTGCTGATCACTTTCTCATAAGAGGAGTTTTTGGTTGCTATAACCACAACTGGCATCTCTTCATCGATCAGCGCTATCGGGCCATGCTTCATCTCCGCTGCAGGGTAGCCTTCCGCATGAATATAGGAGATTTCTTTTAGCTTTAATGCACCTTCTAAGGCTACCGGGAAGCCACTTCCCCTCCCCAAAAACAGGCAATTTCTGGAGTCTTTAAATTTCGCTGCGATCTCCTGGATCAATGTATTTGACTCCAGTGCCTGCTGTATCTTTTCCGGAATCATATCCAGCTCCGTCAGCAGCTCCACCATCCTGGAGTTGGTGATGCTGCCTTTTTGCTGCGCCATGTAAAAGGCGATCAAGGTCAGTACGGTCACCTGAGCAGTGAATGCCTTTGTCGAAGCAACCCCGATCTCCGGACCGGCATGGGTATATACGCCGGCATGGGTAAGCCTGGGTATTGAGGCACCAACGACATTGCAAATTCCAAAAATGGTTGCCCCTTTTGCCTTGGCCAATTCAATTGCGGCCATGGTGTCAGCGGTTTCACCGGATTGCGATATGGCAATCACAATATCTTTTTCGGTAATTATCGGGTTTCTATAGCGGAATTCAGAGGCATATTCTACCTCTACCGGGATCCGTGCATATTCCTCAATGAGGTATTCCCCAACCAGTCCCGCGTGCCAGGAGGTTCCGCAGGCCACAATAATGATCCGGTCTATATTTTTTAGTTTTTCCGCATACTCCTGCAAACCACCAAGCTGAACCCTTCCCTCGCCCGGGTAAATCCGCCCGCGCATACAGTCGCGTATGGAACGTGGCTGCTCATAGATTTCCTTCATCATGAAATGATCGTACCCGCCTTTTTCCAGCAGCTCTAATTTCATCTCCAGTGCTTGAATATATGGTGTTTGTACTACATTGTCCAGGCGCTTCACCAGCAACTCTTCCCGTCGGACACTTGCAATCTCATTGTCGTTCAGGTAAATCACATTTGTTGTATATTCCACTATGGGCGTAGCATCAGAAGCAATAAAATATTCGCCTTCGCCTACACCTATAACCATCGGACTGCCCTTACGCGCTGCGATCAGCTGGTCGGGTTGCTCCTGATCCATCACCAAGATGGCATAAGCGCCATTTACTTCATTCAGCGCCAGGCGCACGGCTTCAAAAAGGTCGCCAGAATCATTCTTATAAATCTCTTCAATCAGGTGGATCAGGACTTCCGTGTCTGTATCGGAATTAAATTCATGGCCGCGCTCAACCAGTTCTTCTTTTAAGACCGCATAATTTTCAATTATTCCATTGTGTACGATGCTTAACCTCCCCACGCTGGAGGTGTGCGGGTGCGAGTTCCGGTCGGATGGCGTCCCATGTGTGGCCCAGCGGGTATGGCCCATGCCAATAGTTCCGGAGGTATCTTTTCCTTCAACAAAGCTTTCAAGCGCTGCAACCTTACCTGCCTTCTTGTAGATCTGGAGTCCCATTTCACCAATCAAGGCAATACCGGCACTATCGTAGCCCCTGTATTCCAGGCGCTTCAATCCTTTAATAACCAGCGGCCAGGCCGCTCTAAAGCCGATGTAACCTACAATTCCACACATAAATATCCGGTTTAAATAAAAATCCCCCTTAACTTTCATTAAGGGGGATGTATAAAGATAATACTTTAAACTTAATTCACTTTCGTGTAATAGATGTTTAGCTTGACTTTATTTGTCGGGTTTGCGAAAGATCCGATGATGGATCTTGCTGCAGACGTTGCCGGTGCCATCATGTCAAATTCTGTCGCGGTGCTTGTTCCAAGAAACGTTCCATAGTCTACCGTTTTACCGTCTACCAGATCCTGAAGGTAACCCGTCATAAGGAAGGTATAGCTCTTCTTTGTCGCATCGTAGAATCCACCGTAGTAAGAAGCGCCCTGTGTCTGGTTGTCCTTGATGTTCACGCGCTGGCCAGCGATATCATTCCGGTATAAAGCAAGTCGTGGAGCCGGCGTAAACGGAGAAACATCTGTTCCGGAACTTAACTCAATAACAAGTTCTGCTTTGTTGATCACGATCTGACCGCCAAGGTTCTTTACAAACGTAGAAAGATGCGGGAAAGATATTTTGTTCCGCAAACCGGCAAGTCCCTGAAGATAGGTCGTTTCGAATTGCGCAGATTGGTCACTCAGTTGTGTGGATACTTTGGTGCTGTAATCGTGCTTAACAGTTGCAGCAACCGGATTCCTGGTGGTTAATACCGGAAACTTCGTCACCACGGTATCTGTAGCAGTCGCTGTTTTCGAATTTTCTTTCTTGTAGTAGATTTCAAGATTCGAATCCGCTCCGGCAAAATTAAAGAAAGCAATTCCGCCGGTACCTTTACTCTTGTCTTTGTTTACACTTACATGCAAACCTTTAAAAGCAGCCGTAAAGAACGAGTTATTCTTTAGAATAGACGTATCTGCTAAAATCGTGCTTGATATAAAGTTCGGATCAAGTTTAATCCGCAGTTGCGACGTTATTGTTTTCAGTGTGTCTGCTCCGCCAGCCACAATTTCCGTGATTTTGGAAGTGCTTGTCGGGCGAAGAATACCGGTGTAATTTCCGACCAGTACAGCTGTGTTGTGCGGATACACCTGATCACTTTTAAAAGCAGTTCTTTCAGAAAGGTCTGCCGAAAGCTGATGTACATCGAAGCTGTATGTTGAGGTAGAATCTCCGTAGAACTGCGTTGAATAAGGAAGTACCAAAACAGCGGAGTCGATACCCTTAACCTTACCAAAGCTGTAAGCGGCAGCCGGAACGTTTACACTCATCGCCAGGCTGGCTTCAGTTGCACCCAGTTCCGGGTCTGTAATCAAACCCAATGGATACCGGACCAGTAAAGATGTTGTCGCAACATCTTCAGCAATCGTTCTTGTCTGAACCGTAAGGGTGTCTACAAGATTGCCCTGGATCTCCGTAGTAGGATCTACATCCAGTCCGATCGTGTTTGAGGATTTGCATGATGCAAAAAGAAAAAGACCTATTAACAGTGTCAATAAGTCTATTTTTATAAATTTCATATTCAATTGGTAATTCCGTGTTAAGCTATTGAAACCATTTCTTCATCAGAGATTTCTTCATAGAAGGTGTAGAAATTCTCTAAATTTTCGGTTAAATTAAAAGCTAATAATGGTTTATTAGAATCTTTAACAAACTTTAACACATCGGCGTCTATTTTTTCATCGGCCAGAACTACGGCGTCAGAATAGGTAATTGCACCAATATGCATGGTGCTGCAGTCTGCCTTTTCGAACATTTTCGTGTCCTCAGCAGTCATAGAACTCATTACTGCTTTTTTGTACAAATCTGCATTCAATGTTTCAGTAAAGCAGTTTTCGTATATGGAATAAACCACCTTGGCACTTTTAAACGTCGGGTCGTTTTTATAAGTTGTTTTAATGTAAGCAGGAACCAACGCGGTCATCCAGCCATGGCAGTGAACGATGTCTGGTGCCCAGCCCAGCTTCTTAACCGTTTCAAGTGCGCCTTTGCAGAAGAAAATTGCACGCTCATCGTTGTCTGCGTAAAATTTATTCTCCTTGTCTCTGAATACGTACTTCCGCTGAAAATAATCCTCATTGTCTAAAAAGTACACCTGCATTCTCGCTGCCGGGATAGATGCAACTTTGATAATTAAAGGGTTATCATTATCGTCTATGACGATATTCATGCCTGATAACCGGATAACTTCATGCAATCTGTTCCTTCTTTCATTGATGTTCCCGAACCTGGGCATCAAGATGCGGATTTCGAATCCTTTTTCCTGCATGGCCTGAGGTAACTGGCGGGTAATCTCTGAAATTTTTGTGAGTTCGAGGAAAGGCGACATCTCGTGTGTAACAATCAGTAGCTTCGTTTTTGCCATCTCCATATTCGTAGATAAAATTATGTTAAAGAAAAGATAATCAAGGCGCAAAGATAACAAAATAATACCAGTTTCCATTAGTTTATAATTGTTTTTTAACGGTTGAGCAGCGATCACGAGCCTATATCCACCACTTACAGGAGGGGTTAAGCCCGGTCATAGTTTCCCCGATTTGTGCGCCGCTGATTGCTTTCCTTTGGAGCCAGGCTGCCCGGGCTTTCAATATAATAGGCGAGATGTTTTGTTGGGAATTTATAATTAAGCAACTTTGGCGCGGAAAACTTATAAAGTAGTTTGAAAGTTATACATACAATAGCCGAATTAGAAATGCTCCTCGAGCCGTTTCATTCGGCCCAGAAAAAGATTGCACTGGTACCAACAATGGGTGCATTACACAAAGGACACGTTTCTCTGATACACCTTGCGCAGCAGCAGGCAGAAGTTGTTGTCTGCAGTATCTTTGTAAATCCAACCCAGTTTACAGACCCAAAAGATCTTGAAAAATATCCCCGCCCACTGGAGCATGACATTCGGATGCTGGAAGAAGCAGGCTGCGATGTGGTTTTTATGCCTTCTGTTAAAGAGATGTACCCGTCGGCAGAAGACTGGCATATCGACCTTGGTCCGGCAGAGTTTGTGCTGGAGGGTGAGTTCAGAAAAGGTCATTACCAGGGCGTTACCCAGATTGTAAAAAAACTTTTCGATGCAGTACGTCCCGACATCGCCTTCTTCGGACAGAAAGACTTCCAGCAGGTGCTCATGATCAAGAACATGGTGCGCCATTTCAATCTTCCTGTAGAAATCGTATCCTGCCCGATCATCCGCGAAGAAGACGGATTGGCCATGAGCTCCAGGAATATCCACTTGTCGGCTGCCGACAGAAAGAACGCGCTGGTACTCAGCCGTGCTTTAGATTTCGTCAGAACCCACTACCATGAGCAGCCTATTGAGATCCTGGTTTCCAAAGCAAAAGAGATGATCAACGCAACTGAAGGTGTGGCGCTCGACTACTTCACGATCGCAGATAAAGAAACTTTGCTACCGGAGGTCAATAAAGATTCCAACCACCTGGTTGCTCTGGTTGCTGCGAAAGTAGGACAGACCAGGCTGATCGACAACACGTTGCTGGACTAAAGAATTTGACAATAACCAGTAAAAAACTTTATCTAACTTTGCCGAATGATTATCGAGCTATTAAAATCGAAAATACACCGCGTACGCGTTACTCAGGCTGAATTGAACTACGTGGGCAGTATCACAATTGATGAAGATCTTCTGGATGCGGCACACATCATAGCAAATGAGAAGGTGCAGATTGTAAACAATAACAACGGTGAGCGCTTCGAAACCTATGTTATTAAAGGGGAAAGAGGTACAGGAACCGTTTGTTTAAATGGCGCAACAGCAAGAAAAGTACAAGTTGGCGATATCCTGATCATCATGTCTTACGGTTCTTTGCCACTCGAGGAAGCCAAAAACTACCATCCCATTCTGGTATTTCCAGACGACAACAACCGCCTGCTTAAATAGAACTTCCCGGCCTGCATTCAATTTACTATGCATACATAATATTTCAAAGAGAAATACTAAATTTGGAAATACCAGTAATTTAGAACTCTAATATTATGCAATTTCAACTTAGTGAAGAACAAATAATGATTCAGCAGGCTGCGCGCGATTTTGCACAGACCGAACTGAAGCCAGGTGTAATAGAGCGGGATGAACATCAAAAATTTCCTGCAGAACAAGTAAAGAAATTAGGCGAACTTGGTTTTCTGGGTATGATGGTGCCGGAACAATACGGTGGCAGCGGCCTCGATGCCGTCTCCTATGTGCTGGTGATGGAGGAGTTATCTAAGGTTGACGCCTCTGCCTCTGTCGTAGTATCCGTAAACAATTCTTTGGTTTGCTTCGGACTTGAACATTATGGTTCCGAGTACCAGAAGGAAAAATATCTTAAGCCCCTGGCTTCAGGGCAGCAGATTGGCGCTTTTTGCCTGTCTGAACCGGAGGCCGGATCCGATGCGACTTCGCAGCAAACGACTGCAGAGGATAAAGGCGACCACTATTTGTTAAACGGTACCAAAAACTGGATTACCAATGGCAATACAGCCTCCACATACCTTGTTATTGCGCAAACCAACAGGTCTTTACGGCACAAGGGGATAAATGCCTTCATCGTAGAAAAGGGAATGGAGGGATTTACGGTTGGCCCCAAAGAAAATAAGATGGGCATCCGTGGGTCCGACACCCACTCCTTGATGTTTAACGATGTCAAAGTCCCCAAAGAGAACCGGATTGGTGACGATGGATTTGGATTCACATTCGCGATGAAAACTTTGGAAGGCGGCCGCATCGGTATTGCTGCGCAGGCACTCGGCATCTCTGCCGGCGCATATGAGCTGGCCTTGGCCTATTCAAAGCAAAGAAAGGCGTTTGGTAAAGCCATTTCTGAGCATCAGGCAATATCCTTTAAACTTGCTGACATGGCGACGCAAATTGAAGCTGCGCGTATGCTGGTGTATAAAGCGGCCTGGTTGAAAGATCAGGGTTTGCCGTACACGCTTGCGGGCTCTATGGCTAAACTATTCGCATCGAAGGTCGCCATGGACGTAACCGTAGAAGCCGTGCAGATTCACGGCGGTTACGGCTTTGTGAAAGAGTACCACGTAGAGCGGATGATGCGGGATGCGAAAATCACACAGATCTACGAAGGGACGTCAGAAATCCAGTCGCTCGTGATCTCCAGGGAAATACTGCGCTAACAACTTATTGTAACCTCATCCGGAACAGCTTAGGTATTGAGGGGGCCTTGAACCGGGGTTGATCCGGCGTTGATCC
>JARKUW010000119.1 GCA_029851965.1 Bacteroidota bacterium
CCGCTTCCTTGGCCAGATTCTGCGTTGTGAGCAAACGTTCCTGCATGGCAGACTGCTCTTCTAGTTTGTACCACAGCAGGTTTGCCAGCCCGCACCAGGCGAGAAACATGAAGACGAACAGAAAATGAAAGGGTAAGGAAAGTTTAAGAAAGCTGATGTACGTTGGATCGTGTACCAGGTTCTGTAAAGCAAGTTTCGTCAGAATGACGATTATGGCAGACAGAATGAAGGCAATTACGAGCACATACAGCGTTAGTTCATTCTTCGGCTGATAGTACCCGAGCAAGTTGCTAAAGGTCATGCAACCGAGGGCGAGGAGAACATTGCTGCAAATGCTGTCCATAGCCGAGATTGATGTATTGAAATTTAAAGTCAAGTGGTAGAACAATGCAATGAACACCGTCCAGCCGCACAAAATTGTAACTGCAATTTTCTGCGACTTTTTCGTCGAAAGCGGTCGGGTGGCCATAATCATCTAGAAATTTCTGATGTCAACGCCACCAAACAGGGCAACACCTTTCAGGACAACTAATTTCTGTTCACCTCCCTGATAGGGAATTATAGAGGTTTTATCTTCTACCCCGCCGAAGACGGCTACGATCTCAGATTTCACATTCCAGGTCGGGGGTATAATGATCTTAACACCACCACAGATCGCCGTAATTTCGAGCATGATCGTACCTTGAAAATCTGCCTGACTTAAATTCAGCGTGCAGCCGCCGAATATCGCAACAACCTCCCCGCCTTTTAAATCTTTTGTAAAAATATTCTGATGGGCACCGCCAAAAACATTCACGGAATCTATGACACTATCCAAATTCGGATTGGATGCCTTTATAAATTCTGGTTCCGGTTCACTAAGGCGAGTGACTACAGCTGGCTCTGTTTCAGCAGCCCGATTCCAGCGCTTTTTTTTTTCGGATGATTTCTTCGGCGTCAGGATCAGATACAGACCGAGGACAGCCAGCACAATCGCAAAATAATATTTCGTCCAATCCGGACCACTAAGTGATTCCAGGGTAAAGTAAGTTCCGAGAAGTACCAGTGCAAGCCAGCCTCCACCTCGGAAATTGCGTTTGACACCCAGGTACAACCCAAGGCCAATCAGAAAAACATGCCAGCTGAATAGCCAGCCGGGAATATAAACACCTAAGTTCCTTAGAAAGAAGATGACCCCAATGATCAATAAAATCATTCCGCTCCATACCCGGCTGGCCTGATTGCATTTGGTTTTTACATTTGTGTTTTCCATTGCTTTAATTTTTATCTAAAGTACGGCGCCAGAGGAAACACAAAAATAACTTATTCACGGATGCAGGTAAAACTCCGGTGAATGCCGCCTTAAACCCGGTGAATGATGTTGCCGGTTATTTCGACTTTAACAAATCTCTGATCTCAGACAACAATACAACTTCATTGCTTGGTGGCGGAACAGGTTGCGGTGCTGCCTCCTGCTTTCTCTTCATGGTGTTTATCGCCTTCACCATCAGAAAAATGATGAATGCCAGTATAACGAAGTTGATGACCTCGGTGGCAAAATTTCCCCATGCAAAAACAGGCCCTGCTTTCCGGGCTTCCTCTAACGACAAATTGGGATTGCTTGCCAGCAAGGCCCGGACTTTCGAGGTGAGTGGAAAATAAAAATTGACAAAGCCTTTGTTTCCGATCAGTAAACTGATCGGGGGCATGATAAGATCGTTAACAGTGGAAGTAACTATTTTCCCGAAGGCGCCGCCGATAATCACACCGACAGCCAGGTCGATAACATTCCCTTTGACCGCAAACTCCTTAAATTCCTTAATGAAACTCATATACTTAAATTTAAATAATAAGATGCTTTTAGTATTTAAATGTATAAATAATAAACAATTAATTAAGATTCTATGTTCGAAAAAAAGGCCTTTTGACAATATTACAAGCAGGCATTAGTTTATATCTAAAGCAAATGCCTATTTTTGACCAGTTATAAATATCTTTTGCG
This sequence comes from Bacteroidota bacterium, assembly GCA_029851965.1. Classification (GTDB taxonomy): domain Bacteria; phylum Bacteroidota; class Bacteroidia; order Sphingobacteriales; family Sphingobacteriaceae; genus Pedobacter. The sequence continues at coordinate 1,982 of JARKUW010000119.1, forward strand.
AAACATGCTTAAACAACATTTACAACAGAAATTACTTCAAAAACTATCTCCTCAGCAAATTCAATTTATCAAATTGCTGCAGGTACCTACTGTTGCTTTAGATACGCGTATAAAAGAAGAACTGGAAGAAAATCCTGCCCTTGAAGATCCAAGCTTGATGGTTGCCGAAGAACCAAAAAGCGAGTATGATGACCTGAATGATACGATAGATGACTTTGATGCCAGCATAAAAGAAGAAAACACAGATGAATTCAATGTTGACGACTATTTGCAGGACGACAATACAAATGATTACAGCACTTCATATAGTAACGGCGATGACGATGAGGATAAAAAAGAAACGCCTATCGCAATAGAAAGTACTTTCTTTGAAAGTCTTCAAGAACAACTGGACCTCGTACCCCTTTCAAATACGGATTTTATTATTGGAAAACAGATCATAGGAAGCCTCGATGATGATGGCTATCTAAGAAGGCCAATTACGTCTATGATCGACGATCTTGCTTTTTCTCAAAATGTGATGGTTGAGGAAGAAGATGTTTTGGAGATGTTAAAAGTCATTCAAAGCTTTGATCCTCCAGGCATCGCAGCCCGGGATCTACAGGAGTGCCTGACACTACAGTTGAGACGAAAAGATGCATCCAATCCAATCATTCAGAAAGCCATCATTATCGTCGAGAACTACCTGGACGAGTTCACCAGAAAGCACTACGATAAACTGGAAAAATCACTAGGCCTCAACAGTGAAGACCTGAAAGAAATCATCAATGAAATTCTACGCCTGAATCCTAAGCCCGGTGACTCCAATCAGGTGACAACCAAACAGCTGCAGGTTATACCAGATTTTCATGTCTCAAACAATGACGGCGTGCTGATTCTCACCTTAAATTCGAAGAATGCACCGGAACTACGGGTCAGCAGATCCTACATCGACATGTTCGATCATTACGATAAGTCCGCTCAAAAAGATAAAAAGCTTAAAGAAGCCGTTCAGTTCGTTAAACAGAAATTAGATTCCGCGAAGTGGTTTATTGATGCGATTAAGCAAAGACAACAGACTTTGTTGAAAACCATGAATGCGATCATGCAATACCAGTACGAATATCTGCTTACAGGTGATGAACGCAAAATGCGCCCCATGATCCTAAAAGACATTGCGGATAAGATCGATATGGATATTTCTACCGTTTCAAGGGTCGCCAATTCTAAATATGTGCAGACAGAATTTGGCACATTCTTGCTCAAATCGTTCTTCTCCGAAGCCATCCAAACAGAGAGCGGCGAAGAAGTATCAAACAAAGAGGTTAAAAAGATCCTCGAAGATTGTATCGGTAATGAGGACAAGCGCAAGCCGCTTGCAGATGAAAAGCTGACAGATATCCTTAAAGAAAGAGGTTACAATATTGCCAGAAGAACAGTGGCAAAATATAGAGAACAAATGAATATTCCAGTTGCAAGGTTGCGTAAAGAACTTTAGTTCTTTACGGCATCCGCTGGTTACCTAAAAATCATATATCTTTTATTTGGATGCGCATTCGGCATCCGGATGGTTAGGAAAGCAGGTTTTGACGGACTAAAAATTCCAACTGTTTATTGGCCACAAGTAGTGCTTCGGTTAATTCTTTATTTTCCTTTCTAAGCGCATATATTTCGTAGGCCTTCTCAATATTGATCCGAAGATCTTCATCCATCCATGGCTTCTGAATGTATTTATACACCTGACCTTTATTGATTGCATCAATAACCGCATTGATGTCTGCATATCCGGTGAGCAGTATTCGGATCGGATCCGGAAACTCTGGAATGATAGACTCCAGGAATTCAATCCCTGTCATGACCGGCATCCGCTGATCTGTTATGATCACATGGATAAGTTCGGTTTCCAATACCTTCCTTCCCTCAACGGCAGATTCTGCTGTGAATATGTTGAATTTCCTTCTAAAGCCGGCTTTAAAGGAGTTTAGATTATGAACTTCATCATCCACGTAAAGCACATTTATTGAGGTATCGGAATTCATCAGTATTGTTGTATTTTTTGTTAAATATATTGCTTTAATAAATTTTAAAAAACTAATTTCGGAAAATTATTTTAAAAGAATAATGGAGCAATTTTAAGCAAAAGCTTACAGAATATAGCAAAATGGATAATATTAATTCTTTTATTAGCGCTACAGATCGTTCTGCAATTTACCGGCCAGTTTATTTTAGACCCTCGAACCCAGAAGATAATGCTTCATTAAACGCCTTATTAGAAGGCAATTCCGGCCTCGAAATCTATGATCAAATTTATAGCCAGCTTACGGAACTGATCAAACTAAATAATCCTACAAGAAAGCTTACTGCTGAAGAATACACATCTTTGATTGCCCTTCATGTCAATGGAGAAATCAAAAATTACGGCGTATGGGTCTATTTCCCCTGGTCAAACAAGCTTGTACACATGCTGGATGAGCAGGAATTTGCGCAGGTGAGAACCAACCGGAACATCCACAAGATCACGCCCGCCCAGATTGAAACCCTAAAAACGAAAAAGATCGGTATCATCGGGCTTTCTGTTGGTCAGAGCGTCGCGTTGACCCTGGCAATGGAACGTACCTGCGGGGAACTCCGCCTCGCCGACTTCGATGAGATCGAACTGAGCAACATGAACAGGATAAAGGTGACGGTCTACGACCTTGGTGTGAACAAGGCCATTGTTGCGGCCCGGCAGATCGCAGAGCTTGACCCCTTTATCAATGTGGTGTGCTATACGGAAGGCATCACAAATGAGAATATTGACGATTTCTTCACACTTGGTGGTAAACTGGATATTCTCGTAGAAGAATGCGACGGGATTGACATTAAAGTACTTAGCCGGATAAAAGCGAAATCCCTGGGCGTACCAGTGGTGATGGATACCAACGACAAAGGAATGCTGGATGTAGAACGCTTTGATCTTGAACCGGAAAGACATATCTTCCATGGCAGCGTTAATGAGCTGGAAGAACTTAGTCCTGAAGAATTGAAATCAAAACTGAATTCCCTGACAATTCCCGAGAAAGTAGGTTATCTTGCCCGCATCATCGGGTATGAAAATCTTTCGGAAGGAATGAAAATCTCCCTCGGAGAAATGAATAAATCCATTGTCGGATGGCCGCAGCTTGCTTCTGCAGTGACCCTGGGTGGCGCAATGGTAACGGAGATCAGCAGAAAGATTTTGCTCGACCAATTCACGTCATCGGGAAGATTTTTCGTTGACTTCGATGAACTGTTTACAGAAGAATTCAATACAATCAGTTATATAGACGGAGACAATGATACACATTAGAACATTTAGAGCTCCAGATGACCCTGAGGCTTGTGCAAAATTCATCACAGGTCATAAACGACTACTCGAAATCTACGGTATCTCTCAAATTACCTCCAACCGCCAGGACTGGGTCGATGATTACAACACCATCGTCATTCTTGTTGAAGACAAGGAAACTAAAATGGTATACGGTGGTGCACGGGTGCAAATGGTTTCCTCGCAATATCAACTTCCAATTGAAACCGCTATTGGAAAATATGACCCCAAGATATTTGAAATGATTGAGGCAGACCAGGCCAGAGGTGGAACATGCGAAATCTGCGGATTGTGGAACTCCAGAGAGGTTGCTGGAATGGGCATCGGTAGCTACATTCTATCCAGGGTCGGCGTGGCAATATCTGCACAGCTCCCGGTAGCAAGCCTATTTGTATTGTGCGCTCCTATTACCGTTAAAATGGGCATAAGGCTGGGATGCAGTGTCGAGACCACACTTGGTAATAACGGTTTATTCTATTACCCGAAAGAAGACCTCGTTGCAACGGTAATGCGTCTTAAGGACATCAACGACCTTAGCCTCGCCACCGAGACAGAACGGACAAAAATGCTCTCCCTTAGAGAAACGCCTCACCAGTTTAATGACGAAATCGGACCAAAAGGAACTTATAAGGTAGAATACAACATCAAAATTCCAAACTTGTAACGCCGAAATGAAAATCAAAAAAGTATTCCTTTTACTTTTCTTATTGCTACATATTAGCGCTCTCACATTTGGATCCTCAACAGGCGACATCACATTCAGCGATGCTACAAAGCTCTCAAAACTTGAAAAAGGTGCCTCAATCTACATCGACCCTACCGGCAAAATGCCGTTTAAGCAGGTTCTTTCCCAGAAATTTACGGAAACCGACAGCAGCGTCCCCAATCTCGGCATCACGTCAGCTACAATATGGGTGAAACTTGACATTCTGAACATGTCTGGTATTCAGGAACTCTTCCTGATGGTTCAGCAACCATCAATTGATCGCATAAGCCTCTTCGACCCCACCGATAACGGAACATGGACGGTTACAAACCTTGGTGAATATAAAAAGTACTCCAGCAGGATCATTGACAATCCAAATTTCATTTTCCCACTGAACATTAAGGTCGACTCGGTAAAGACCATTTACCTGCGCGTACAATCAAAAGACCAGATTCAGCTTCCCATTTTAATGGGTTCAGGGCCCTCCATTCTGAACCAGAACCTGATTCAAAATCTTTTTTTCGGTATGTACATCGGTATCATCATCATTATGATGCTCTACAACTTGTTTGTCGCCTTTACCGTCCGGGATTCCAGTTACTACTACTACATTGTTTACATCTTGTTTGTAGGTCTGACACAATTTACCTTCCAGGGATTGTCTTACAAGTTCCTTTGGCCGGAAAGCCCCTGGATGGCAAACTACAGCTCTATACTGGTGCCCTTCTTCTCCGGATTATCTACCATAATCTTCCTGCAGAAGTTCCTGCAGACCAGAATTTACACGCCAAAACTTAATTACGGCATCCACGTGCTGTTCGTACTTTATTGCATTGCCTGTGTAGTCGGGATGCTCGGGTACTATGCGCCATCCATAGAATTGCTGCAGGTAACAGCACTATCAGGCTCATTGTACGTCCTGTATGTCGCCAATGTGATCCGGAGGAAAGGCTATCGCCCCGCGGTATTCTTCCTGATCGGATACTCCATCTTTCTATCCTGCATCATCATTTTTGTCCTTCGGAATTTCAACATACTTCCGTTCAATAACTTCACCTCCTACATTCTTGAAATCGGCTCTGTACTGCAGATTACCTTGCTTTCCTTTGCACTGGCAGACAAGATAAACTTCTTCAGACTTGAAAATGAACAGAGTCAACGGCAGGCACTGGAGGTATCTAAAGAAAATGAAAGACTCATTAAAGAGCAAAACATTGTCCTGGAAATTGAAGTCAACAAGCGGACTGAAGAACTCCAGAATTCAAACTTCACATTAAGTCATACATTAACAGAACTGAAGGAGGCTCAATCTCAGTTGGTTGACGCAGAGAAGATGGCCGGACTCGGTCAGTTGACCGCCGGGATTGCCCATGAGATCAACAATCCAATAAACTTTGTTACCTCAAACATCAAACCCCTGGAACTGGACATCAATGACCTCTATGATGTGATTCAAAAATATGAGGACCTGGATCCGGCCAAGGATATCCAGCAGCAAATTGCGGAAGTCGAGAAATTCAAAAGACAGATCGATATTGATTTCATCAAAACAGAGATCAATTCTTTGCTTTCCGGAATTGGTGAGGGCGCCAAGCGGACTGCCGAGATCATCAGGAGCCTGAAGAACTTCAGCCGCCTTGATGAAAGTGATACTAAGCCGGTCGATTTAAATGAAGGGATCGAGTCTACACTCGTGCTTCTTCGGAGCACGATCCCCGGCAACATGAAGGTCGTAAAAGACCTCAAAGAACTTCCGTTGGTGGAATGTTTACCAGGGAAGATCAATCAGGTGTTCATGAACCTCATAACCAATGCCATACAGGCAGTAAAGGTGAAGCAGCCACATCAACCAGAAGAGTTTCTCTACATTTCGACTTGGTCAGAAGATGATCTGGTGAAAATCAGCATCAAAGATACAGGTCCTGGCATGACCGAGGAGATCAAACAGAAGATCTTTGAACCTTTCTTCACCACCAAGGAACCGGGAGAAGGTACAGGCCTCGGACTATCTATCGTGTTTACGATTGTTGAAAAACATAAAGGTAATATCGATATTGTCACAAAAGTAAACCACGGTACAGAATTTATTATTACCTTGCCTGTAAAAAAGATCTAATATATGCCGCCGCTGCCTGTAAAAATACTATACATCGACGACGAAGAGAACAATCTCTTTGCTTTTAAAGCAACTTTCCGGAGGCAGTATGAGATCTACACCGCAATTTCCGCGGCAGAAGGGATGAAAATTCTGGAAAATGTAGAAATGAATGTTGTCATTGCCGATCAGAAGATGCCCGGGATGACCGGTGTTCAATTCTTTAAGCACATCAAAGACAAATTCCCCGACCCCGTCCGCATTCTTTTAACCGGATATACCGATATCGAGGCACTCGCTGATGCCATCAATCATGGAGATATCTACCGGTACATTACCAAACCATGGAGTGACCTGGAACTACACAACACCATAAAAAACGCTTACGATTCTTATAAGACCAAAATCGACCTTAGAAACAAGGTTGCCGAGCTGGAGAAAACCAATGATGAGCTGAATCGCTTTATTTACAGCATTTCTCATGAACTCAGGGCACCCCTGGTATCGGTCATCGGTATCGTAAATCTGGTTAAAATGGAGGAATTGTACGAGTCAAGCGGTGAGTACTGGAGCCTCATTGAAACCTGTTCCAATAAACTCGACTACTATATCCAAAAAACGCTTCAATATTATAAGAACAACAAAACAGCCGCAGAAAACACGTCAGTCGACTTTTCTAAGTTGATTGCCGAACTGATCAGCCTATATTCCTATACAGATAAGGAAACTAAATTTAATATCGATATCGATCAAAGCCAGGAATTTATTGGAGATGCCTTCCGTATAGAAGTTATTTTAGGTAATCTGATCAACAACGCAATAAAATATCAAAAGGCCACAGAGGTAAACAAGAAAGTAAATATCGAGGTTAAGGTAAACCCAATGAACGCCGAAATCTCTATCAGTGACAATGGAATGGGGATCCTTAACGAACACCTGGAGAAGATCTTTACTCAATTTTTCAAGAGTAAGAATCACCACGGAAGTGGCCTTGGCTTGTTTATTGTAAAGGAAGCACTAAACAAAATCAACGGTAGAATATCTGTAAGTTCAGACCTTCATGTAGGTACAACTTTTAAAATCTCAATTCCGAATGCTAGAGCACACTCCGAGTAACAATAAGGTAATGCTTATTGATGATAATGCGATTGATCTGAAAATCAATTCCAAGATCATTTCCATTACCGGTCATTTTGAACAGGTAATTACCTGTTTGTCTGCTGAGTCTGCCTTAGCACATCTGCACGGCTGTCTCGATGCATCATTTCCGTTCCCGGAACTCATTCTTCTCGACATTCAAATGCCGGAAATGAGCGGCTTCGAATTTTTGGAACAGTACAAACGCTTCCCTGACATATATAAGTCACAATGTACAATAGCCATGTTGTCTTCAACACTTGACTTTGGTGACATCAAACGTGCAGAGGCAAATGTATACGTAGCCAAGCTGTTGAAAAAACCCTTGAATCCAGCGGATCTACAAGCACTTATAGCGAAGCTGTAGCCGCACGATTAACTTCTTTCCTTTATTTCTTCCGTACTGCGATTTCTACCCTCCGGTTTTTCTGCCGGCCTGCTTTCGTATCATTCGACGCAATTGGTTCTGCTTCGCCTACCGGATTTAGCGAGATTTGACCGGCCGGAATCTTGGTATTTTGGAGTATCCAGTTGCGAACGGCCTCTGCGCGGCGTTCCGCAAGTTTTTTGTTCGTTGCTGCATCTCCTGAAGCATCGGCATATCCATAAATACGAATCTCACCATTTGGAAACCGCTTCTCCGCAGAGCGCATGATCTTCCCGATTTTCTCCACTGCTGCCGGCTTAATTGTGGTGTCACCAACATCGAAAACAATCGTTTCATCTAAGCTATAGACGGCGAGCTGGTCATTTCCCCTCACCGAAAGGTTGGTATCTTTCAGTTCATCAAATGACTCATCCGGAAGGTTCGGCTCAACACCTGTCCAGTGGTTATTGATGGTACTTTCAATTGTTGAAGAATCACTCGCGGCTTCTGCTGTCACTTCTGTATTCCGTTTGCTGAATACATAAAATCCAATGAGAATGAGGATAAGAAGAACGATCAACCAAATGATCCAGTTGTTTCGTTTGGGTGAATTGGTTTCGTTGGCCATGGGTTAAAGATTTGGTAGTTAAAAAACAACGGCAGTTCGGTATTGTTTTCAGACGGCCTCAACTTTACGCGGCTGGGCCTTGTTCGCCGCAGTAAAACAGGCGCTGTTCTCCTGGGCGGCAAACTGCACTTTTCAGCTGTGGAAAGCAGCCGTGATTCAGCTGCAATTTACCCGCACCTTATCCGCAGGATACAGGGATTTTGTCCGGGTAAGGTGCGGGTAAGGTGCGGGTAGGGTCCCTGCAAAGTGGGTGTAAGTTTACAACGTTTTAAACGCAAGTTGTGGCCTTGTCTATGCCTTGCATTTACACGGAAAATAAGCATCAAATAAGGGGAAAATGATTCGTTAAGCATGGGCACCGGAACCTTGCCTTGCTGCTGTAAATTGGTCCGGGGATCCGGGAAAAGAAACGTTGGTTAGATTTCGAAAGAAAGGGTATCGAATGCCAGCTGCACACCTTCGGGAAGTTGATGCTGTACCACTTCATGGAAGCCCAGATTGTGGCTGATGTGGGTCAGGTAGGTTACATCGGCTTTTATCTTCGCCGCAAAGTCAAGTGCCTCCTGCAAGTTAAAGTGTGAAATGTGATTCTCCCGCTGCAAGGCGTTTATAACCAGCACCTTTGTGCCCTTAATCTTCTCCACAGAGGCCTCAGATATTGTCTTTGCATCCGTGATGTACGTAAAGTCGCCGATGCGATAGCCAAGAATTGGCAGTTTGTAGTGCATCACTTCTATCGGTGTTATTGAAGTGTTGCCAATGGAAAAAGGTTCCCCATTGATTCGGTGAAGAACAATTCGCGGCAATCCGAAGTACGGCAGGTCTGAAAAGATGTATGAAAATTCCTTCTTTAAAGCGGTTTCTACGCGTTGATCAGCATAGACTGCGATATCCTTGTTCAGCAGATAGTTAAATGGCCTGATGTCATCTAAGCCAGCCACGTGATCCTTATGTTCATGTGTAAAGACAATGGCATCCAGATCCTTTACGCCAGCCCGAAGCATTTGATATCTGAAATCAGGCCCGGAGTCAATGACAAAGGTCTTGTCTTCGGTCTCCACCATCACGGAGGTCCGCAACCTCTTGTTCTTAGGGTCCTCAGATGTACAAACTTCACAAGTGCAAGTAATGACAGGGATTCCCTGCGATGTTCCGGTGCCTAAGAATGTGATTTTCAAATTGGGCTGCTGGTTTATGTTTATCTTAAATCTACGACCTCTACCCCCGGGAACTTCTTGGCGTCAAAAACGAAAGTGGATTCCGGAATATTGGCAGTAGGTGAAAATGTGTTAATTGCGTAGGTGTAGTTACTTCCGTTCTTGTCAAATATCAGGACGCTGGAGATCTGTTTCGCAGCCTTATCTATGCTAAGACGGATCTTGTAGTATGACTTTTTCGTATCCACCGGCGATAGGTCGATCATCTGGTATACCTTAGCTCCTGCTTTGCGTTCGCCGGTGTACAGGTATTTAAAGCCCTTTTCATACATGGTAAATACCTGAGCCGGGTTTAGCGCATCGTCCGTCGTGCCGGCTTTACTTACCTGTACTTCCTGATCGCCTTTCAGGTAAGTCCACTGGGTTTTGCCATCACTGATGATATCTTTGTCGGACATAGACACCTTGTATTTGTTCGCCACTGCATTCACATACAATGTACCCTTCTGGCTCTCGTTTACATTTGCAGCCTTGTTCTGTATGCTAAAGGTAAAGTCTGTTTTAATCGTTTTATAGGAGCGATACTTTTTGCTGACCTGGGCAAGGATTGATTTGGCCTGTGGATCGGTTTGCGCGGAGGCCATGGAGCAGAGGCCGGTTAGTATAAGTATGCAGGATATTATTCTTCTCATTAATTAGCTATTTTGATCCAGGTTGTTCAAGAACTGTTCCAAAGCGTAGTCATCTGGCAGTAAAACTTCCCTGGCTTTGCTGCCTTCGAACGGTCCAACTACCCCTGCCGCTTCCAGCTGGTCAATGATTCTTCCAGCCCGGTTGTAGCCGAGCTTAAGCTTGCGCTGGATGAGTGACGTAGATCCCTGCTGATGCATGACAATCAGCCTTGCCGCATCTTCAAACATCGAATCCCGTTCCGAAGCACTGAATTCCAGTTTGGCATTGTCAGCAGCCTCATCTACGTATTCAGGAAGCTGGTATGCTTCCGGATAGCCACGCTGATTCCCGATAAATTCAGAGATCCGGTCTACCTCCGGCGTGTCTACAAATGCACACTGCAAACGGATAAGGTCGTTTCCGGTGGAAAGCAGCATATCCCCGCGGCCAATCAGCTGATCGGCACCGCCGCTGTCCAGAATGGTTCTCGAGTCAATTTTGGACAATACCCGGAAGGCAAGCCTGGCGGGGAAGTTGGCCTTTATCGTACCGGTAATGATGTTCACGGATGGACGCTGGGTGGCGAGCACCAGGTGTATGCCCACGGCACGTGCCAGCTGGGCGAGCCTTGCAATCGGTGTTTCCACTTCCTTACCTGCGGTCATCATTAAATCTGCAAATTCATCAACGATAAGCACGATGTATGGCAGGAAACGGTGTGAATTATTCGGGTTCAGCCTGCGCTTGATGAACTTCTCGTTGTACTCCTTAAGATTTCGCACTTGAGCATCTTTGAGCAGATCGTAACGCTGATCCATCTCTATACACAGGGAATTTAGAGTTGTAATTACCTTTTTCGTATCTGTAATGATTGCATCAGCCTCGCCAGGAAGTTTGGCTAAGAAATGGCGTTCAATTTTGTTGAACAGGGTTAACTCCACCTTTTTAGGATCCACCAGTACAAACTTCAACTGCGAAGGATGCTTCTTATAAAGCAGGGAAACCAGAATGGCATTGATACCGACAGACTTACCCTGTCCGGTCGCACCAGCAACCAGTAGGTGAGGCATTTTCGAGAGGTCGGCGATATAGACCTCGTTCGAAATGGTTTTGCCCAACGCAATTGGAAGGTCCATCTGGGTCTGCTGGAACTTCTCTGTAGCCAGAATACTGCGCATAGAGACCATTTCGGGATGTAAGTTCGGTACCTCGATACCAATGGTACCCTTTCCGGGCATTGGCGCAATGATACGGATTCCAAGCGCAGCAAGACTCAACGCGATATCATCCTCCAGATTTTTAATTTTGGAAATGCGGACGCCCGGTGCCGGGATAATCTCGTACAGGGTAACGGTTGGCCCGATGGTGGCCTTGATCTTATCAATTTCTATATTGTAGTGATTCAGCGTCTCGACAATTTTATTCTTGTTTGCTTCAAGCTCATTTGCATCAACAGAAATCTTATGCCCGCCATGGTTCTCCAGAAGGTCGAGGTGCGGATATTTATAGCTGGCCAGATCCAATGTCGGGTCGTAAGTGCCAAATTGTTCCACCAGTTCTTCAGATTTCTTTTCATCCTCCGTTTTCTCGATGGTTAATTCAGGAACAGGTTTAACAGCTTCTACCGCTACCGCGGTGTCAAACTTCTCATTTGGCCTAAGTGCCGGGGAAGTTCCAACTGTTGGAGAGAGCACAATCGGCACGTTCGTCAGGTTTGCTGCCAGAGGCACGGGCGGAAGAACCGCAACATCCAACTCCTGCTCCGAAGCTCTGGAAGGCGTAACAACCAGGTTTTGTTCCCGTTTTTTCTGCGTATTCTTTCTTTCAGATAAGTTGAACTCTACAGGTTGCGAAGGTATTTCATTTTCAACCGTAACACGTGGAGGTTCATCAGCAACAGCCACTTCCTTTGGCTGGCGTGTCGGTATTTTAAAATCGATGTTGTAGGCTACGATCAGGATGGTGAGCGCCAAAAAGGCAAGCAGGCCCCCAACGCCGGCATATCCGATCTGTGCAACAAGGATCAGGTTCGTCCAGTAACCGAACTCCCCTTCCAGAAAATGCGGCGCATCTGAGAAAAAAGAGTGTGAGAACCCGAAGGTTAAAGAAAGGAACAACAGAAAGAATAAGCTGTAGCCAAAAGTTTTCTCGAGGGAGAAGATGGTGACCTTAAACAGCAGGCGGTATCCGATGACGAAGAAAACGAAGATGAATAAGAAAGAAGCCACGCCAAACCACTCATAGATGAACTGATGGGCCAGCAGCGCACCGAATTTACCCAGCCAGTTCTGTACGACCGGCGCAATATGAAGGTCTTTAAGTTCGTCGTATGTTTTGAAGAGGTTTCCCCATCCCCCATTGGCATCGATCACATAGCTGTGGTCGTCTTCCCAGGTGAACAAATAGGACGTAAATGCGATAAGAAAGTACAGCGAAAGGATTAGAAAGAATAAACCGGCGATCTTGATAAATCTTCCATCGGCGAAATTGAACGAGGGCAGCTGTTCAAACCGTGCTCTTGGACCCTTGGCGGATGGTCTGGAAAATTGCTTTTCCCCGGATTCGTTTTTGAATGAATTAGACTTAAATTGGTTTGCCTTTAACGCCATTGTAGGTTACAAGTATTAATAATCAACAAATATAAAATATATACTTGTATGTGTTGAGTTATTATGGCCTCAATATATTTAAACGTCCCATATCCGCAGGCGAATTCGCTTGATGTAATGGCGGACGTCCAGTACCAACGCGGCCAGCACATAAAAAATTATAGGGAACCCTACGGCCAGAAAGGACGAGTAGATGAAAAACAGACGGATCTTGCTGGTGGAAATGTTAAATTTATCTGCAATGTAAGTACAAACGCCAAAACTCCGCTTCTCGAAATACGTGATGATCTTCTGGTACATTTTACTTTCTTAAAATTTTAATTCCAATACCACAATTTAAACATTTTTTCTGAGTGCAATAGCTTTTATTTAGTTGGAGCAGTGCCTGTGAATCGTAAGCATTTTCAATTTTAATGCCGGATTCCCTATATCGCTGAATAATGTTGTTTTTTTCTGGATGTAACTGTGCTAAGAAACTGAATGCCTGATCCATAAAGGCGGTCTGACCCATGTGTTTTCCGTAGGAAAACAGCAGCAGGCATACCGTGTTGATGATAATGTTTTCTACGGAAAGTTTTCCGAGCTGGGTTTGTACCGCCGTGGTTCTGGAAGTAAAATGATAGTGATTTCTCCAGTACGAGTGTACGGGAAGATGTTCAAAGCAGGCCCTTACCGTTTCGAGGTCTTTCGCGTTGAGTAATCTGGAGAATAGGTGTTGCGATTTAATCATCAGGCCTGCGAACTGTGCCAGCCGCAGGGTTGGAAAACTTGCCGGACGCATCCGCAGAAACTTCCATATGGAAACATCTATGGGATGGAGACTGAATTTCTTTCTGAGGAATTCATATTCCGCTTTCATTTGTGCGGGATAACTGTCCTGAAAAGGGCCAGTCAGAAAGCCGGCTTGTCCGAAAATCAGTGCCTCCAGCTGGAGCGGGTTATCTTTATACCGGTCGAGGAGCTGGTGGTCGAGCGCGTTGGCAAGCATTTCAAAAGGGGTGCTGTTAACCTTAAATCCGAAGCTTCTGGCCAGCAAAAAATACATGGTCGCATTCCAGCTGCCTTTATTTTGCTCCAGGATGGACAGCACATCAAGGTACTTTTGTTCGAAACGCTCGACAAGGACACCGGATAAAGAGCTGATGATTATCATGGGTTCAACTGCTGCAATCTGGTTTTCACAGGGAAAAGCCGCTTTCGACGACAGAAGTACATGGTACCGGTCGAACACCAGCGGCGATGATATATGCTTCAGAACCAGGGTGGGAATCTCCGTTCCGTCCACCCGGTATACCGAAGTATCCTGTTCGTAAACCACATGAAGCACGACATTGTCGTACGCGCGGTTGCTGCTGTGTCCGTGAAGAAGCCAGTCGGACGACTTGACATGAATTTCAATGTTTCCCACCCAGCTTGTTGAACCAATTCTAAGTTTGGCGTTGAAGAAGTCCGGGCCGGCATGTTTGTTCTGGAGCCCGGGCTGGATGATGACCAGGGGCTCTCCGGAACTACAATGGAGCTGATTTGTGGTAAATAGCCGAAATTGCCAGATAAAGCTGAGTAAGTCTTCCTTTAATACCATGATTAAAGTTAGCGCAGCGAAAAGGATTGGTGTTAAATTATATGATCTCTTTCCGGATGAGCCATTGCTCCATCTGCTGCTGCAGGATTAAAGCCTCTTCCCGCGCCCTTTCGGCGAAATCAGTTCCTTTTGATGCATATATAATTCCCCTTGAAGAGTTGATCAGTAAACCGCAATCCGCGTTTAAACCAAAGGTACAGACGTCATCGAGGCTTCCACCCTGCGCACCTACACCAGGGACAAGAAGAAAGCTGTCCGGCACCAGGCTTCTGATGTTCTGAAACTCCGCACCACGTGTCGCACCAACGACATACATCAGCTGATCACTGTTGTTCCAGCCTGCAGAAGTTTTCAGTACGCTTTCATAAAGTCTTTCAGATCCGACATCCTTCAGCTGGAAGTCCTTGTGCCCCGCATTCGATGTAAGGGCCAGAAGTATCACCCATTTATCTTTATGCTGCAGAAAAGGGCTTACAGAATCCTCACCCATATAAGGCGCCACCGTAATGGAATCGAAGCTCATTCCTGATCTGTCTTTGTTGAAGAATGCTTCCGCGTACATATTGGATGTATTGCCGATATCCCCTCTTTTGGCGTCAGCAATGCTGAAAACATCCTTCGGAAAATATTTCCAGGTTTCCACCAGTGTGTTCCAGCCAGAAACGCCGAGGCATTCGTAGAACGCGGTATTCGGCTTATAGGCAACACAAAGGTCTTTCGTGGCATCAATAATCTGCTTGTTAAATTCCAGTATCGGGTCTTCGTATTTAAGAAGGTGTTGCGGAATTTGCTCCATGACCGGATCGAGGCCTACACACAGGAAAGATTTCTTCGCTTTAATTTGTTCGACTAACTGCGCTTTATTCATTCAGATTGCTTTTGCGACAAATATCATAAATTTTCGAGAGGTACGCAGTGCAATGTTTTAAACAGGCATGTAATTTGTTTATAACAATTTGTTGTTTTTCTTGGAGATTAAATAACTATTACATACAATTGCATCATAATTCTCTATATGTTCATCTGAACAATCGGAAAATCTCAAGAAAACTAAGTTTTATTTCGTATTCTAAATTGCATTAACTTGCTTTTATTCAATTGGAAAATCCCTTTAAAAATTTCTCTACAACCATATAATGTTTAATAAAACAGAATTAAATGAAAAGCTGACGGCTGAACTGCGTGAGCTTGCCAAAGCCAATGGTATCTTAAATGTTGACGCACTAAGAAAAGCAGAATTAGTCGAAATCATATCCCAGATCAAAGCGCAGGAGGCAGAAAGTGCCGCAGTTCCTGTTGCCGATATCGCTGAAGCTAAAGCACCTAAAGCCAGGATCAGCAAAGCCAGCTCAACAGAAAAACCTGTAAGAAAACGTACACGTATCGCTGTAAAGGACGAGGCTGAAACAAATACGACATCAACCTTTAACCGGGCGGCAATGTTCGACAATGAGTCGCCTGCGCCTGTTGAAGCAAGACAGGAACAACAGCCGGAAAAGCCAGAGAAAGAAGAACAACCAAAAAAACCGGAGCATGCAGCAGAGAAGGCAGAGCCACATAAAAAGGTGGAAAATCCTGCAATTCAACCCTCCCCTGCACCTGCAAACACTCCAGATCAGAAAAAACAGCGGCCAGCAAGAGAAGACAACCGGGCTAAAAACGGAAATACGAGCAACAGCAAACAAGCTGAAAACAGCTACTCGAACTTAGATTTCGACAACACGATTACCAATGAGGGCGTGCTGGAAATCATGCCGGATGGTTACGGCTTCCTGCGATCCGCAGATTACAACTACCTTTCTTCCCCTGACGATATATATGTATCTCAATCGCAGATTAAACTTTTCGGCCTGAAGACCGGTGACACGGTAAAAGGAAGTATCCGACCACCAAAAGAAGGTGAGAAATACTTTCCGCTAGTCCGTGTAGAATCGATTAACGGCCGTTTACCGGCAGATGTGAGAGATCGGATTCCTTTCGATTACCTGACACCGCTTTTTCCTACAGAACGCCTGAATCTGTTTACAGAGACCAACAATTACTCAACCCGTATCATTGACCTTTTTACCCCAATCGGTAAAGGACAGCGTGGATTGATCGTTGCACAACCGAAAACAGGTAAAACCAACCTTTTGAAAGAAGTTGCAAACGCCATTGCGAAAAACCACCCGGAAGTTTACCTGATCATTCTATTGATTGACGAGCGTCCGGAAGAGGTGACCGACATGGCGAGAAGCGTTCGGGCAGAGGTTATCGCGTCGACATTTGATGAACCTGCAGAACGCCATGTGAAGATTGCAAACATTGTACTTGAAAAAGCAAAGCGCCTTGTAGAATGCGGTCATGATGTGGTAATACTGCTGGATTCCATTACCCGTTTGGCAAGAGCATACAACACAACGGCGCCGGCATCAGGAAAGATCTTATCTGGTGGTGTTGATGCCAATGCATTACATAAGCCGAAAAGATTCTTTGGTGCTGCACGGAACATAGAAAAAGGTGGTTCATTAACCATTCTGGCTACGGCATTGACCGATACAGGTTCTAAAATGGACGAGGTGATCTTTGAAGAATTTAAAGGTACCGGAAACATGGAGCTTCAACTGGATCGTAAATTATCCAACAAGCGTATCTTCCCAGCCATCGATATTACGGCTTCGAGTACCAGAAGAGATGATTTACTACATGACAGAGATACTTTGCAACGTGTTTGGATCTTGCGTAACCACCTTGCAGACATGAATGCTCAGGAGGCCATGGAATTTGTCCAGTCTCAGATCAGAAACACGAAGAGCAACGAAGAATTCCTGATCTCTATGAACAGCTAAATCCATGAAGAGACTGATCCCGAATGCATTAACTTGTGCCAATCTCCTTTCCGGATGCATTGGGATCGTTTTTGCATTTAAAGGGAGTTTAGACATCGCAGCTTACAGCGTTCTGATATCAGGCATATTCGACTTCTTTGACGGGTTTACGGCCCGCATACTGAATGTGAAGACGATGATCGGAAAAGAGCTGGACTCGCTTGCCGATATGGTAAGCTTTGGCTTTTTGCCGGGTGTAGTGATGTATAAACTTCTAGAACAAAGCGACTATTCCTCTCCCTATCTGCCGTTTATCGGGTTTTTGATGACGATATTTTCCGCCTTGCGGCTGGCGAAATTCAACCTCGATACAAGGCAGACGGAAGATTTTATTGGGCTGAATACCCCGATGAACACCTTGTTTATCGTATCTCTCCCATTTATACAGAAAGACTATCCGGCAATAATCAACTCTACGATTTTGCTGATTGCCATAACGGTGTTGATGTGCTGGCTGCTGGTGTGTGAGATTAAGATTTTCTCGCTTAAATTTGGCTCCATAAAATGGATCCACAATAAAACTAAATTCGTTTTCCTTATTATATCAGCAGTGTTAATTGCTTTTCTTAAATTTGCCGCCATACCATTTGTTTTGGTATTGTACATTGCCTCTTCCATTATACATTTTAGAAGCAATCACGTTTAAGACGAAAAATAATTAGCCACCATAAAAACATATAGATGAGATTTATTGCAGAAATAGACGTAATGCCAAAAAAAGAAATCCTTGACCCTCAAGGTAAGGCGGTGACCGGAAGTATGAAAAATATTGGGTTACCTGAAGTTACGAACGTACGGGTTGGGAAACACATTACGCTTGAAGTAGTTGCAGATAGCAGAGAACAGGCTGAAGAGAAAGTGGACGCCGCATGCAAGAAATTGCTCGCGAACCTGATCATGGAAAGTTATGAATTCGAAATAGCAGCTATTTAAAGCTGCTTTTCCAATTCTATTTTGGTAGCGTCAAGCTGCTTGTTTAGGATTAACAAAAAACGGTTAAGTTCTGCTACAGCTTGTGGCAGTTCTTCAATATTTTTAAGTTCACGTGCATTTTGCTCGATCATTTGCATGTGATTTTTGACATCATCTCTCCCCACGTAAGCAAAAGTAGGTTTTATCTTGTGGGCGCTGCTCGATACTTTTTGCCAGTTTTCTTCTTCCAGGGCCTGCTCCAACTCAGCGACATACAATGGCGTCTGTTGCTTGAACATATCGAGCATTTCAATCATGAACTCAACACTATCGCCCGACATTTCTCTTAAATAAGACAAATCCAGTGGCATGCCATTTTTTTCCTCATCGATCATTCTACAAAATTAGAAATTATATCTTTTTACTGCCGATTTATCGGTTAAACTTTCAAACAATTCTTTGATGCTTCGGTTCAATACCGGGTGGATGAACTCCGGCGCGATTTCACAGAGTGGCTCCAGTACAAATTTCCGATTCTGCATTTCCGGATGTGGAATGCGTAGCCGATCCTCGATCCGGATAACATCTGCATTGTAAAAGATGATGTCTATATCGATTATTCTGGATCCCCATCGCTCCAGGCGCACCCTACCGAGTTGCTCCTCGATCGACAGCGCTTTTTCCAGCATCTGTATTGCAGAAAGTCCTGTGCTTATTTTCAAAGCCAGGTTTAAAAAGCCTGGCTGGTTGGTATTGCCCCAGGGCTCTGTTTCATAAACCGAGGATTGCGCGTCAATAAAGCCAATCTGTTCCGAGATGTGTTGTATCGCCTGCCGGATTACCGCTTCGCGATCCCCTAAATTACTTCCAAGTAACAAATAGGCCGTGTTACGATCCAATTCTATATCCATGCGGCGTGCTAAAATTCATATATTTACAAATTAAAGGTTAAACACACAGATGAGAGAATTTTTTAAGTATGTTTTTGCCACTGTTGTGGGCTTCGTGATATCTATTGTCTTCTTATTTATTTTCTGCCTGATCATCATCGCGGGAATTGTATCCTCCCTGGGCGACGATAAAAAAGTGGAAATCACCAACAATTCCGTGTTGTACTTAAACCTGGATCAAGCCATCCTGGAACGGACACCGATTAAAAGATTTGGAAACCTTCCCATCATTGGATCAATTGCGGATAAGGCCATTGGCTTCAATGATGTTATCAAGTCACTGAAGAAAGCGAAAACGGATGACCGTATAAAATGCGTGTACATCAATGTTTCTGCACCCGTAGCGGGAAAGGCGACATTGAAAGAGATACGGGATGCACTGATCGACTTTAAAAAGAGCAATAAACAGATAATTGCCTATAGTGAAGTGTACAACCAGAATGCCTATTACCTGGCATCCGTCGCCAGTAAAGTGTATATGAATCCGGAAGGTTCCCTTGAATTTAAAGGCTTTGATTCGCAGCTGATGTTTTTTAAAGGGGCCCTGGAGAAGCTGGGTGTTGAAGCACAGATCATTCGTGTAGGTAATTATAAGAGTGCAGTGGAGCCCTTTATTAATGATAAGATGAGCGACTACAACCGCCAGCAGGTTACGGCATATGTAGGTGGTTTGTATAACGTATTCCTTGAGGGCATTGCCTCCTCCAGAAAAATCTCCAGAGACAGCTTGTATGCCTATGCAGATAGCTACAGGATACAACGCGCGGAGGATGCGGTGAAATACAAACTGGTTGATGGCTTAAGATACAAGGACGAGCTGATTGCTGAACTGAAATCACTAACGGGAAACCCGAAAGCAAAGAAATTAAATACGATAACCATCAATGATTATGCGGAGGACGTTTCTACGGAGAATGCTGGTGCGGACGACAAGATAGCCGTCATTTATGCAAACGGGGATATCGTTGGCGGTGAAGGCTCGGATGAATCCATTGGGTCGGAGAAGATTTCCCGAGAGATCAGAAAAGCAAGACAGGACAGCAGCGTTAAGGCCATCGTTCTACGTGTAAATTCCGGCGGTGGAAGTGCACTTGCATCCGATGTGATGTGGAGAGAAATTGTGTTAAGCAAGAAAGTGAAGCCTGTTATCGCTTCATTCGGGGACGTTGCCGCCTCCGGGGGTTACTATATTGCATGTGCTGCAGATTCTATATTTGTGCAGCCGAATACCATTACTGGTTCAATAGGCGTGTTTGGTATTATTCCGAATTTCCAGAACTTACTAAATAACAAGCTCGGCATTACGTTCGACGGGGTGAAAACGGGTAAATATGCAGATATCATGAGTACCACCCGCCCATTGACACCGGCTGAGCGTTTGATCATTCAACGGGATGTGAACCATGTCTATGACACCTTTATCTCCAGGGTGGCCGACGGGCGTAAAAGAAGCAGCGAGTATGTGAATTCAATTGCCGGAGGCCACGTATGGGTGGGTACGGACGCGGTAAGGATCGGCCTTGCGGACCGTTTGGGCAATTTCCAGGATGCCATAGCAGCTGCAGGAAAAAAGGCTAAACTTAAGAAATACCGGGTTGTGGAATATCCCGCGAAAGCGGACCCGCTTAATAACTTCCTGTCTGACAGCAAGGATAATGTACGTACCTACTTTGCCAAACAGGAACTCGGCGACAACTATCTGATCTATGAACAGATGAAAAAAGCGATCAAGAACTCCGGAATGCAGGCGAGGCTTCCCTACGAAATCCAGGTACATTAAACTACAGCCTTCTCCAGCCGGGATAAATGGTCAGGTAGGTATTGCTGACACTTTTGTTGGGGAAGTGAACGTATACTGCGGTGCTGACCTGCCTTCCTGCCCTATTTCTAATGTCAAAAGCGATTCCTTTGGAGATATCATCGTATACTTCAAGCGTATCGTGTTCAGAATCGTTGACGTACCGGGCCACTGCTTTCAGCGATGGGAATTGCTTTTTGATGCTATCCAGAGGCATTCCCGTTTTTAATCCGTTTGCCGTTTCGTATACTGGCGCTGTAGCTAATATCTCTTTGGCAGATTTACCCATCATGGTGCTGTCTTTGTAAGATGAAAAAACAGCGACTTGATCTTTGGACCCGCTTCCGGTTGCTTCTGACAACCAGATACTCCAGGCCTTTCCCATAGCAGCATCCCCTGCATCTGCCTTGCCCATGATGTGAAAAACACTATCCATGTCCTGGTTCAGGTATAATTTACCAATAGACTTTCCTGGGATTATGAGGTTACTGGAATCTACTGTTGTTAGTTCTTGCTGAGGCTCAGCTTTGGACTGCGTTTCTTTATCCGCTGGTGTACAGGCTGCAATGCTGGCGGCGACGAAAGTTGAAAGAAGAATCTTTTTCATGCCTACATGGCAGAGAAAACTATGCCAGTATATGGTTTATAAATCCTGATTCCTTTTCTTTAATTTAGCAGACTATGGAAAATAAGACCATTGCCCGCAGCCTCCGCCTGCTTTCCCAGTTGATGGAGTTGCATAATGAGAACCCCTTTAAGATTAAATCTATTGCCAACGCCGCTTTAAAGGTTGATAAACTGCCTTTCCCCGTGGCAGGTAAAACACTGGGAGAGCTGGAGAAAATAGACGGGCTTGGCAAGAGTATATCTACTAAAGTTCATGAATTGATGGAGACGGGTGTCTTGTCTGACCTGGAGAATATCAAGGCGAACACACCAGAGGGGATTGTAGAGATGCTTGGCATCAAGGGCATTGGCCCCCGGAAAATCGCCGTGATCTGGAAGGACCTCGAGATCGAAAACATTGGTGAGCTTTATTATGCTTGCAATGAAAACAGGCTGATTGAGGCGAAAGGCTTTGGATTAAAGACTCAGGACGAAATTAAGAAGATCATTGAATTTAAGATGGCTGGCCATGGCAAGTTTCTGTATGCCCAGGCAGAGCATCTGGTTGAAACTTTGTCTGCCGACCTGCTGGTGTGGTTAAGCAACATCGAAGATGCCGCTTTTCTGCAGGTCGCGGGAGGTTACCGGCGACGTTGTGAGATCATCGATAACATTGACCTGGTTGTTGGGTCCGCCAATCCGGAGGTTGTTGTGCAGGAAATCAATAGCTACAGTCCGCTGAAGTTCGAACGTCATACAGACCATGTATTTATAGCTGAGAGCGAGCTGGGCCTGAAAATTCACTTACACATCTTTGTAAAGGAAGACTTTTTCATCAATCTGTTTAAGCTTACCGGCAATGAGGCCCATGTGGAAGCGGTATTGAAGCTTGCGGGCACAGGTTCCTTTTCGGATGAGCATGACATTTATAAACACGCCGGACTGGCTTACGTGGCACCTGAGCTTAGGGAAGGTTTTGATGAAATTGAGCTGGCAAAGGCGGGTAAGTTACCTGTGCTGATCGGGTACCAGGATCTGAAGGGCAGTCTGCACAACCACTCTACCTGGAGCGACGGGGTTCATACCCTGGAACAAATGGCTTTGTACTGCAAGGAAGAACTGAACATGGCCTATTTTGGCATTTGCGATCACTCGAAATCTGCATTCTATGCAAAGGGCTTGTACGAGGACAGGGTCGCTGCGCAGCATCGGGAAATCGATATGCTCAATGAGAAACTTGCACCCTTCAGGATATTTAAGGGCATTGAGAGTGATATTCTGAATGATGGGTCCTTAGACTACAGTGATGAGGTGCTAAGGACATTTGATTTTGTAGTCGCATCCGTGCACAGCAATTTGAGAATGACGGAGGAAAAAGCTACGGCAAGGTTAATTAAGGCGATCGAGAACCCATTTACAACGATACTTGGGCATCCCACCGGGAGATTGCTTCTCAGCCGGAAGGGTTATCCGGTGGATTTCGAAAAAGTCATCGATGCCTGTGCCGCCAACAAGGTTGTCATTGAGATCAATGCAAATCCACTGCGCCTGGACCTGGATTGGAGATGGCATCGATATGCACTGGAAAAGGGGGTACTGTTGTCGATCAATCCTGATGCACACCGGATGGAAGGTTTTAAAGACATGCATTACGGCGTATTTGCAGGAAGAAAGGGCGGCCTTACTGCAGCTCGATGTTTAAATGCATTTTCACTGGAGGAGATCTCCGAGTATTTCAACTCCGTTAAGCCAGATCAGTCTGTTTGATCCAAACGTTGGTTTCAATACCCGTGTTTAGCTCTATGCGGTGCAATCGTTGGCTACTGCTTCATCAATGTAAGGGGCTAAATGGCTGCGCGCTTAGTTGCAGTAAAGAACATAAGCTGATCTATATAAATGCCTTTATAACTATATTTGACCATTAACAAATCAGAATGCTTGCAGAAAGACTTCAAAGTGCACATCTAAATAACCCGAAACCGAAAATACTTGTTATAGGTGACCTGATGCTTGACCACTATATTTTTGGTTCGGCAACACGGCTTTCCCCGGAAGCGCCTGTCCCTGTAGTAAACGTTGAGAGAGAAGATAGAATAATCGGCGGAGCCGCAAATGTAGCTAGTAATCTGATAGACTTAGGTGCTCATGTTTTTCTGGCTGGGCTGACCGGCGACGATATTGCTGCTGAAGAAATTGCAGCCATCTTAAAGACGAAGGAAATAGACACCAGCCGGATTATCAGGGATGCGGAACGGTCCACCACCGTGAAAACAAGGATTATAGCATCAAATCACCAGATCGTTAGAATAGACAGAGAAGACATTGCTGATATTTCAGAAGCACTGGAAGATGAGTTTTTTAAAGCGCTTGTTCCTTGTATGGAAAAGAGCGACCTCGTTATCCTATCCGACTACAACAAAGGATTGCTCACACCAACCCTGTCGCAGCGCATTATCGAACATTGCACTACATCCGGCAAACGGATATTTGTTGATCCCAAAGGTCTTGACTACGCGAAGTACAAAGGTGCTTTCATCATCAAGCCAAACCGGAAGGAACTTGCGGACGCTGCAAAGATGGACAAGATCCAAACGGAAAACGATCTGGTGCGGGCAGCCCGGATTGTCTTACACCTGACGGAGGCCAGTTATCTGATCGTTACCCTTTCTGAAGCCGGAATTGCGATCATCACCCAGGAGGACTGTAAAATCCTTCCCGTAGTGGCTACAAAAGTATATGATGTTACGGGCGCTGGTGATACCGTCATGGCTACATTGGCCTATGGTATGGCGCTGGGCTTTTCTATTGAAGAGGCATGTACGCTGTCCAATTACGCCGCTTCGATCGTGATCAAGCATATTGGTAGTGCCACGACAAACGTAGCAGATATCGTTAAGGCAATGAACAAGCAACATTGAGGCAGTAGCACAGTTTGGCCCCTACGTTCCTGAAAAAAAGCCTCGTAGATGATGGGTGAGAAAAAACAGTAATAATCTTTTTAAAATAGAATCATTAAATAATTTCCGGAAATTGTACTACTTATGGTATTAGAAGAATTAGTTCAACATAGAAACACCATTGACACGCTGATTAAAGGGCTCGTATCAGATATTGAAACAGGCTGTAAAATGGTCACTGACGTACTTACTGCCGGAGGAAAAGTATTGATCGCCGGTAACGGTGGCAGCGCCGCAGATGCACAGCATATCGCTGCCGAACTGACGGGCAGGTACGTTAAGGAGCGGGTGGCCCTGCCTGCAATTGCACTGACTGTCGATACCTCTGCTCTAACGGCCATAAGCAACGACTACGGCTTTAAAAAGGTTTTTTCAAGGCAGCTTGCCGCACTTGCAAGGCATGATGACCTCTTTATAGCCATTTCGACCAGTGGAAACAGTGAAAATGTTATCGATGCTTTGCACACCGCTAAAGAGTTAAATTGCAAAACGCTTGGTTTATCAGGAAGAGACGGCGGACAAATGAACAATTTATGTGATCTGAACATCGTTGTAGATAGCGACACTACTGCACGAATTCAGGAAATGCATATTCTCATTGGACACATCTTCTGCAAAGCCGTAGACGAGATTTTTTAAGCACATAAAATGAACGCACATACTACGTTGGCACACAAGATCTTTTCCTTACCTGAACTGGCTACCCAGGTTCAAAAGTGGAAGGCTGAAGGAAGGAAGATTGTCTTTACCAATGGTTGTTTTGATCTGCTTCATGCAGGCCATATCGCCTATCTGACCGAAGCAGCAAACCTGGGAGATGTGCTGATTGTCGGACTGAACAGTGATCAGTCCGTTCAAAGAATCAAAGGCCCGGAACGGCCCGTTAATGACGAAAACACCAGGTCGGCTGTACTCGCAGGGATGTTCTTCATTGATGCTATTGTATTCTTTAGTGACGATACTCCTTTGGAGCTCATCAAAGCGCTTATGCCGGATGTACTGGTTAAAGGCGGCGACTATGAGATCGACCAGATTGTAGGTGCAAGGGAGGTACTAGACAATGGAGGGCGTGTTAAAGTGCTTTCTTTTTTACCGGGATACTCATCCACATCCATCATCGAAAAAATAAGGAGAGTTTAAGAATTGAAAGCGCCTAAGAAGATACTGGTCATTCGTTTCAGCTCCATGGGCGATATTATCTATACCACGCCGGTGATCCGTTGCCTAAAAGAACAACTTCCAGGTACTGAAATCCACTTTTTAACGAAGGAGCAGTTTAAATACATATACCAGCAAAACCCTTACCTCACGAAGCTTCACTTCCTGAAGCCGACATTGAAAGAGACGATATCGGATATCAAAGCCGAAGGGTTCGATCTCATCATCGACCTACACAACAATCTTAGGACGACCCTCATCAAAATAGCCACGCAGATTCCGTCTTCAACGTACAGAAAGGACGCAATACGGAAATGGCTCGCGCTCAAATTTAAGTGGCACACGCTTTTCGCTAAAGATCACCTGGTGGATCGCTATATGGAAACCGTAAAATTCCTTGGTGTAGTAAATGACGATAAACCGATAGACTATTACATCTCCGGAAACTACAAGTTATCCGATGTGCTGCCTGAAACACATTTAAACGGCTATATCGGGTTTGTCATTGGTGCCACACACAATACGAAGAGAATGCCGAATGAGAAAATCATTGACATCTGCAAAGGCATTGCAGGTCCGATAGTGTTGCTCGGTGGAACAGATGTTAAAAATAATGCTGAGGAGATTGCCAGGGCAGTCGGTAACCGCGTCTACTCTACCTGTGGAGTCACAAATCTGGATCAGTCTGTATTTGTTGCGTCAAAGGCAAGGAAAATCATAGGTTTCGACACTGGATTGACGCATATTGCGGAAGCCTTCGACCTGCCGATTGCATCTGTCTGGGGCAGTACCACACCAGATCTGCTGGGGGTGTTTCCATATAAGGTCAGGGATTCCATTGTGGTAGGCATCGACCTCCCCTGCCGTCCATGTTCCAAGTTCGGACAGGAAAGATGTCCGCTCGGGCATTTCAAATGTATGAAAAACATTCCCAACCAGACAATTGTTGACTTTGCTAACGATTAATCCATATGGCTAAACAATTAATGCTTGTGAGACACGGAAAAGCCACGCATGGTTTCTCCGAAAAGTCCGACTTTGACCGAAAACTTACAGAATCTGGTCGTCAGGATGCCATTGAGATGGCTTTAAAGGTTAAGGATAGCCAATTCTTTCCGGAGCTAATAATCAGCAGCCCGGCAGCGAGGGCACTCGAAACGGCTATCCGGTTTGCCAATGTATGGAAATCGCCGGTTGAAGCGATCAGTAGGGACATTTCAATCTATGAAGCCGATACAAAAAGCCTACTTGATGTAATCGTGAACATAGATGATAATTATGAAAAGGTTGCATTATTTGGCCATAACCCTGGGATTACAGATCTTGCCAGCTATTTAGCCGGTGCAAACAGTCCGGATATGCCGACTGCTGCAGTCGTATGGATCGAATTCGCCGTAGAAGAATGGAAATATATCAGCCAGGATACTGGAACGATACTGCTATTTGACTACCCACAAAGCTGAGGGCAGGTCTACAATACACCTGCCCCATGACAACATCTTCATTATCCGTAGTTAAAACTTCAAATGCTTTACCGTCAACCCGTTATTACTTAACTGCTTAAGGGAATCTATTCCGATCTTCAAATGTGTTTCCACGTATGTGTTGGTCACATTGCTGTCGCTTTCAGCAGTTTTTACTCCTTCCGGAATCATTGGCTGATCAGATACCAGGAGTAAGGCACCTGTAGGTATCTTGTTTGCGAAACCCGTGGTGAAAATCGTTGCCGTCTCCATATCTACCGCCATTGCCCGCAAGGTCTTCAAATACTTCTTAAACTGTTTGTCATGTTCCCATACCCTGCGGTTGGTCGTGTAACAGGTCCCGGTCCAGTAGTCGCGGGAGTGGTCCCTGATCGTTGTAGAAATGGCTTTTTGCAAGGCAAAGGACGGCAATGCAGGAACCTCTGGTGGCAGGTAGTCGTTTGAGGTACCTTCTCCACGTATTGCTGCGATCGGCAAGATTAAATCTCCAAGCTGGTTTTTCTTTTTCAACCCACCGCACTTTCCTAAAAATAGAACAGCTTTCGGCGCGATAGCTGTCAGTAAATCCATCATCGTCGCTGCCAGCGGACTTCCCATTCCAAAGTTAATGATCGTTATTCCATTTGCAGTTACGCTTTGCATTGGTTTTTCAAGCCCCATAATCGGTGCATTATCATTCCACTCCGAAAACATTTGTAAGTACTTGCTGAAATTAGTGAGCAGGATATACTTGCTGAAATCCTCAAGTGGACGGCCCGTATACCGGGGAAGCCAGTTTCTTACAATCTCTTCCTTAGACTTCATTCCCGATTTTACGGGAGATTCTACTTCTTTAGGCTTTTTAACTTTCGCTTTCTCTTCACTGTTCTTATTTACCTCTATTTCTTCATTCATATATTTCTCCTTTTCAATTTTAGCTTAAGCCATTCAAGATTCCTGATGCTACCCGTTCGGAAGCATTGTTGCAAATCCGTACTAGGTCCATAGTAAATCGGTGGCTAAAGTCAATGTAAAAAAAAATCCCCGGTCAATTAACCGGGGATCTAATTTAAGCTGCTTTTAGTTTCTTAAAATCAGCCTTCTCAAATTTCTCCACCGCATAATCAAGCGATATGTTGAGCTCCTTCACCGTCTGATCGGACGGGATGTCAAACATGGCATCCAGCATAATAGCCTCACAAATCGATCGAAGCCCTCTGGCCCCAAGTTTATATTCCATCGCTTTGTCCACGATGAAATCTAAAACATCATCTTCGAAAATTAGTTTTACACCTTCGTATTCAAATAACTTGACATACTGACGCAATAGCGAATTCTTTGGCTCCGTCAGGATATTACGAAGTGCCTGTTTATCCAGCGGGTTCAAGTGGGTTAACACTGGTACACGACCAATCAGCTCAGGAATCAAGCCAAACGATTTCAAATCCTGAGGGGTTATATACTTGTAAAGATTCTCCAGATCAAGTTCTGAGTCATCTTTCTTCACTTTATAACCCACCGCCTGCGTCCTCAAACGATTGGCAATCTTGCGTTCAATACCATCAAAAGCACCACCACATATAAACAGTATGTTATTTGTATTCACCGGGATCATTTTTTGATCCGGGTGTTTACGTCCGCCCTGTGGTGGAACATTGACAACTGTACCTTCAAGTATTTTCAACAACGCCTGTTGGACACCTTCACCAGAGACATCTCTGGTAATAGATGGGTTGTCACTTTTACGTGCAACTTTATCTACCTCATCAATGTATACAATCCCCCGTTCTGCGGAAGCAACATCATAGTCAGCAGCCTGCAACAACCTGGTGAGTATACTTTCCACATCTTCCCCCACATAGCCTGCTTCTGTCAACACCGTAGCATCACAAATACAGAAAGGCACATGTAAGATCTTGGCAATCGTTTTCGCCAGTAAGGTTTTTCCGGTGCCAGTTTCACCAACAAGCATGATGTTCGATTTCTCAATCTCCACCTCATCATCCTTGTTGATTTTTTGACTCAAACGCTTGTAGTGGTTATAAACTGCTACAGAAAGCACCTTTTTAGCATCATCCTGACCGATTACGTACTGATCAATGTGTTGTTTTATTTCCAAAGGCTTTAACAATTTCAATGAAGCCTCAACGTTCTTAGTTTTCGAATTTCCAAATTCCTGCAATACCAGCTGATTCGCCTGCACAACACATTTGTCGCAAATGTATGCATCCAGCCCTTCAATAAGCATAAGTGTATCCTGCTTACTTGAGCCACAAAAAGAGCAACGAGATTCTTTAATTTGTTTAGCCATTATATATTATTTACTGTTTGCGCTTAATACCTCATCAATCATTCCAAAACTTTTCGCCTCATCAGCTTTCATCCAGTAATCACGATCAGAAGCTTTTTCTACCCATTCGTATGTCTGACCGGAATGATTGGAGATAATGTCATAAAGTTCCTTTTTCAACTTCAACATCTCCCTCAGGTTAATCTCCATATCAGAAGCCACCCCTTGTGCACCACCCGATGGCTGGTGTATCATCACCCTCGAATGCGGCAGCGCTGCACGCTTTCCTTTTGCACCTGCAACCAGCAACACGGCACCCATAGAAGCCGCCATACCGGTACAAATCGTAGCCACATCCGGCGAGATGTACTGCATGGTGTCATAGATACCAAGTCCTGCATAAACCGATCCTCCAGGTGAATTGATGTAAATCTGGATATCTCTATTGTTATCTGTCGATTGTAAAAACAAGAGCTGTGCCTGAATGATGTTAGCGTTTACGTCATGGATCGCATCTCCCAAAAAGATAATCCGGTCCATCATCAAACGGGAAAAAACATCCATTTGCGCAACATTTAACTGACGCTCTTCAATAATGTAAGGTGTCATGCTTTTCGGCGAACTATTGGTTTGCCCAATATAGCGATCTACATTTAACCCGTTGATACGATGATGCTTAACAGCATATTTTCTAAATTCGTCTTTATCTATATTCATCTGTATATTATTTCTTTTTTATAAACCAATAGTAATGATACTAAATTGATAATTTATTGTGATAATGTAAAATTTGAAGGTACCTATATGAATAAGGCGGCCTTCAGAAGGCCGCCTTATTGTTAAAATCAGTAAAAGTTGTCGTAGAAAACGATTACACCATTTCTATAAACTTGTTATAAGGTACTTCTTCTTGATTCAGTGTTGCTACAGACTTAATGTGGTTAAACACTTTCAGTGCTTTCACCTCTTCGAAAATCCGGTTTGCGTTATCCTTTTCTTTCAAAAAGGTTGCGGTATATTGTCCCAGCTGATCTTCAGGCATTGGGCTTGGGCTGTACATTCTGAACTGTGCATCCAGACGTTCTTTTGCAGTCGCAAATACGTCTTCATATTTAATCTCGATGCTGTTGTCCTTAATGATTTTATTCTCTATCAAAGTCCATTTAAGGTTCTTCGCAAAGTCATCATACCCTTCAGCCAACTCCTCGTCTGTTAATTTTTCATTGGTAGCTTTAAGCCACTTACGTAAAAACTCATCAGGTAGCTCGATGTTTACACTTTCGATTAATTTGGTATAGATGTCATTCTGCAGTTTGCGGTCCGCATCTTGTTTAAACATACCTTCTATCTCTTCCGTGATTTTAGCTGTAAATCCAGCCTCATCTGTCACTACCCCTTCACCAAATATTTTATCAAAGAACTCCTGATTCAAATCAGCTTCTTCCAAACGGTTTACGTTCTTAATGGTTGCTTTAAAGGCTGACTGAAGATCTTTTGCTTCTTCATCTGTGATGTTCAACAGCTTGGAGATGATCGTTTCATTGTTACCAAACGCTTTTTGCAAATCCAACTGTAACTCATCATCCTTCTTAAGGCCGATCAACGATTGTTTAATTGCATCATCAACAACCTGATCTAAACGGATAGAACCTGTTTGCTGAATACCGCCTTCAAAAATTGAACCATCCGGAGAAAGTTGGGTTAATTCTGCATATAGCACATCTTCCTCTGCCGAAACTTCCGGGTTTGTCATTTTGCCATAACTCTTACGAATATTTTTGATGCGGGATGCCAAAGTTTCTTCGTCGGCTTTCACAACATATTCTGTAAACGTATTTTCAGAACCGATATTTAACTCAATCGCCGGAGCTAAACCCAGTTCATACTCAAATTCAAACTCATCCGTGTTGTCCCACTTGAATTCTTTCGAATCATCCATTACCGGCAAAGGCTGGCCAAGTATGTCAACTTTGTTTTCTGTTAAATAAGTATTCAGTGTCTCACTTAGCAGGGTATTTATTTGTTCGACCAAAATGCTTCTGCCATACATTTTCTTGATATGTGCTGCAGGAACCATTCCTTTACGGAATCCTGGAAGGTTGGCTTTTTTTGCTTGTTCTTTTATTGATTTATCAACCTTTTCAGTATAGTCCTCAGGTGCAATCTGTATTTTAACAATTGCATTTAAGTCATTTATTTTTTCCTGTGTAATGTTCATTTTTTCTGAATCAATATTTACAATTTCTTAAATAAAAAAATTCCCCCGAAATACAACGGAGGAATTTTTTAGTGCGGATGAAGGGACTCGAACCCCCACGCCGTGAAGCGCCAGATCCTAAGTCTGGTGC
>JARKUW010000166.1 GCA_029851965.1 Bacteroidota bacterium
CTTGTTGTCTGCCAGAAAATATTGTTTGACGAATCCTTCCTGCCAGACAAAGAGCTGCTTGCTGTAATTTTGCAGGTTGCTGCTTGTGAAGCGCGCGGTATTCGGTCGTATATCTGCAATGCATTCCCGGTGATATTGTTTCAGTTTGAATTCATTGAAGATCTCGTGAATGCCGTGCCATTCGTCAAAGATGTAACACTCCGGCGATTCCAGGATGGTTCTGGCATCTATTGTTTTTGAACTCCGGTACAAAGAATTTATATAGGCCTCATTTTTATAAAGGCTGAAATGCCCGCGGTTAAATATTTTATGGTACCCATCCAGTATTTCTGGTGTTACAAAGTCGGAGAGGCGGCCGAACATCAGATCCAGGTCACAGTATCCCCAATATTGATAGCCGCTGATTTCCGCTGTGAAAAGTTCACCAAAGGCAGGTCTGTAATCGCACAGTTTATACGAACGGTTGAAGGAGGGGTTGATTCCCAGGTTCTGCCGGATGAGCTGTTTTATTTCTGATAAAGCGTAGCGAATGACTTTCAGGTTTCCGGGCAATTCTCCGATGATCTGCTGGTCGGTGATCAGAAGGAAATCGAACGTTTCATTCGCTTTTACAGAACGGACCCACAAAGGGAAATAGTTGGGAAGTTTGCCGAACCACAAGGCTATGACCACAATTTTTTTCATCGATACTTATTTAAGCGTCAGGTTAATGTTTACTCAAGACCTGTTCCCTGCTGAAAAGCCTGGCAGCTGCGCTGGGTATCAGACCCAGGAGCTTAAACTTCACGCGGGTACCAATACTGAACGTTCTGGTGAACTGTTGCGTAACTGCAGTATCCAGGTTTGCAAAAGGATTTAATCTAAATTCCCGTTTGCCTCCTTTGTCAATTGACGTTGCGAACCGGGAAAATTGCACCGGTTTGGTGTGTGTTGCTGCAGTGGTGAATCCAATATTTTCCACCTTTGATGTACATGGAAATACGGTATAGGTGTTGCATTTGAACTGATGATAACACCATCTGATGGCCCAGGAATTGATTTTTCCACTCATCTGCCTGTCCAGCATCCCGGCGAGGTCGCTTCCCATTTGATTGAACTTCCTGCGCGCGGGAATATTTGTCGCGAAATCCTTGTAATCGGACACTGTCCAGTCGATCGGCGTCCATCGGTTTTTCCAGGTCGCCCAGCCCCAGGATGAAGCCCGGTGGGTGAAGTAGTTGTCGTACACCCAGTAAGCCGGAAACCGGATGGGCACAGTATACCCGGAGATGGAGAAGACCCGCTCATTGTGTTCATAAAAGCGCAGACTTTCGTTCATGAAATTCAGGAAATTCTCGCTTGTAAGCAGGTCATCTTCCAGGACAATTACCCTGGAATGCGACTGCAGTACCATCGAGACACCTTCAATGATCGATTTCGCGAGACCATTGTTGGCGGGTGCTTCGATCACGGTCAGCTCTGCAAATCCGGTCACGGATTTCAAATACTGCCGTACCTGATTTACCTCAGGCTCGTCGGCGCTGCTGGCTGCCCCATCTGAAAAAATGTACAGATGCGTGGACGCAGCAAGGTCGTTCTTTGCCAGGTGTTCAATGGTGCTTTTAAGGCACCCGGGGCGGTTGTAACAGAAGATTACGACTGGAGCAAACATATTTGTTATCGCTTGAATGTGTCCCACAATACGGGAAATAAGGTTTTTAACCACAGCTTGGTAAATTCAGCCGGATAGGAGACGGGAAAATGGTTCCAGGTAAACGATAGGTACTCCTTATAGGCAAGACCTTTCGGGCTTCTTAGAAAAGTGATCCGCTCCCGGAGCTTTGTCCTCGAATCTTTCCAGTTGTTCCCATGATCATGTCTGCATATACCCAGGAAACCTGGGGCAGAGATCACTTTGATTCCGGCTTTCCTCGCTTTTAGTGTGTAATCGTAGTCTGCAATTCCATGTGTAAACTTGTCCGACAGGATGCCAATCGTTTTGACTACAAAACGGGGAATAAGCATGATGTTGGCATTGCCCATGTCACATTCCATGAAGTCGTTAGCACTGTATATAAATCTGCTTTTTACAGAAAGTGAGGAGTTCAGTTTTTTCCCTCCGTAGGTGATCTTACCTTCCTCATTACAGGTATTTCCGATACATATTACGGCGTGTTCGTCGAAGCCATTCTTTGCATAGGCCAGTAAACGGGTTATTGCATCTGGATACAGCGTCGTATCATCGTTCAGCAGCAGGTAGGCGTCATAGGCACCCTTTAGTGCGATACGCCAGGAATTACGCATTCCACCCGCCCAGTAGTAGTTTCCGTTTCCATGGAGCAGGTGAATGTCCGGGAAGTTTGCTTTTACCGCCTCAGCAGTCCCATCTGAGGAGTTGTCGTCCGTTAAATAGACATCAAAGGTGATATCTTCCGGAATCATTTGTTCGTACAAGCTTTTTAAACACGTAAGCGTTTTCTCCTTCCGGTTGAAAGTGGTTAGCAGGACAGCTATTCTCATGTTCAATATCTTATTTTATGTTCACGTTTGTTCCAGGTCAGAAGGATAGTTTCCGGATCAGTCTTTTACGTAAGGCCTTGTAATAACTGATGACATAATATTCCGTCTTTCTGTAAGCTGTTAAGGATGGTATCCCGAAAGTCCGGGCGAGGACCGTAGCAAATTGCTGCTCCGGGACCTCCTCACGAAAGCGCTGCTGCTTCACCAGGTATTTGAATAATTTTGCTGTTCCAAATGTTTTCTCTGCGGGCAGGTGCCAGATCGCCAGATTAGAATCGCCACTGCTGACGTTGCGGTAAAAAACCGGATTTGTCCAGATTCTTTTTATGTATGGGTTCTCCTTACTTGCGGGCAGTTCATTTTTGAAAAACAGATAGCTTAATGTATGCGCTTCCTCGTTTAACTTGCTTTTACCGGCTTTATGCCGTTCCATCAGCTGCGGCCACAATATTGAAAAATCGTCGACCAGTTTCCGAATGGTTGCCACGTTGCAGAGCAGGAATTCGCCAAGGTGATATGAGGGTATCTCGGTAATCGGTTGATCCAGCAACTCACTGAAGAGTTCCTTCATATCGAGACGGCTCAGGCCATTTATTTTGTAATCTACAGGGCTGTCTGTTTCAAAGGAAATATATCCATTTTGTTCAGCAGCAGCAAACAGTCCTTTTACCGGCTTAACAAATATGCAATCTGAATCCAGGATCAGGTATTTGTCCTTCGGATTTGAATTGGTATTTGCAATGTGTTCCAGTATGGAGAATTCAAAAAACTGGTTCTGAAAAGATCCGAAATATCCCTTTGGCGTCTTGTATTTAAAGTCGACGCAGACCAGTTCTACACCTAGTGAACTCAGGATCTCACGGACATCAATTCCGTCCACTACAGGTAGTGCTTTCAGGTTGGTAAACAACACATGGCGTTCGTCTTTGTTGAAGCGCTTGCTGGTGATGAAAAACACCACGAGGCAGCGCCAGTAAATATCCTGGTGTTTTTGTGAAGATGATTTTTGTCCGGTTTGGGGGAAGTCACTCTCTTCACCTTTTTGATCAGCACAAAGCCAGGTACAGATAAAGTTCATAGATCGCGTTATTTGTTAATGCTTAAGCTTTAGAAAAAATGCATTCCGTTCCCGCTCCAGGTAGTAAAGGCACATGCCTGCATGAGCCCAGAACACAAATGGCAGCACATAATTCAGGGAGAACATCAGCCCGCTGATGCAAAAAGGTATCAGCACAACTGCTCGGTTTGATAAGTTCTTGTGTAGTGACCTGATGCACAGGAAGATGAGAAAAGTAAATTTGAGCAGGAAGCCAAAAACACCATGGTAGAACAGGATCTCCACAAAGCCTTCATGAAAATGGTGTCCGGTGTTTTCATCCCACCAATCCACAAGTGGATTCTTCAACTCGTATCCTTCAAAGGCCCATCCAAAGAATGGTCTTTCTTTAATGAAGTTAAAGTATACTTCCCTTTGCTCCATTCTGAATCCGCCCGTTCCCTTGCCGGAATCCGGATTGAGGATCTCATTGAACCGCTGCCCGAAAAAGCTGAGCATTTCCGGCCATACGCTGGAGATGTAATAAAGTACGCTTATGCTGATCAGCACCGTAAGTGTTAACAGCGCGGGAATTCCCCTTAACGACTGTCTGTTGGTGCGAAATAATAAGGCCAGGTAAATGACCGTGGCGAATATCGCGCTGCTCCAAACGGAGCGGTGCTGGTGAATAACGATGATCGAGAAACAGAGTACGAACAGCAGGAAGGATTTTCCTTTTGGACGCATGATGAATTCGTTGAGGTACCACAGGAAAGGGATGATCATCATAAACACAGAATGGGCATGGATAATCCGGGTATCTCCGGAAAATGGCCCGCTGTTCAGTTCAATGTGTTCCAGACTGAACGAGAACTGATGTCCGTACAATGCCATAAAAACCAGGTAAACGACCAGGTAAAAACCGGCAACAAAGCCAAGCAAGTCTGCGTTGAACTTCCGCAGGAGTGATTTTATGAAAATCACATATACAATGGCGGAGAGTACCGTATAGATCTCGAAATGCTTGAACGGTACGCCGTATAAAATAAAAGATTGAATGACAAGCTTGATGAGCAGGCAGGTGAATATGCCCACGACGATCTTTTCAACCAATTGCAGGCTGCGAAAATTAGCAATTACGAGCCCGTATACGGCGATACTTACCAGTTTAACGAAGATTGCCGTTACTTGTGCATTCGGAATAAATAGCCAGGCAAAACACTGTTCTGTTAGCAGGTAACAGAAGAATATCGCCAGGAACTCCTTTAAGTAGATCCGGTAGTTTAATATTTTAATCGTTGCGATCATCTTCTACATCATTACCAATAACATGCACCTTCAATATTTTGCGTTCCTTCCGGCGTTTCCTTCGCTGTTGGTCTGGCCCAGTGTTCATTGATCATCTGAGCAACCTGCTGGTGCTCCTTTTTCTCTTCCCATCGCTTACCCCGGATGCCGAAAAGTGTCTGTGTGGCCCCGCCAAGGTGCACGACCTTTTTACCCAGCCGCTTTACATGTGCAGCAAGGGGGAATCCATATGCCCCACAACCGATGATGGCGACATCGAAATCAGCAGCAGATATCTGATCTTTCATGTGTTGTAGTGCAGCGAACCAATCGTCAAAACCGGTCTTATTGTTGGCGATGGATTGTACGGCTTTGATGGTAGACAGCGTAAAATCGGGTAGGATCTGTCTGCCTGCAAAGAGCAGGTCTTTCTTTTTGTATTGCGCCATTATACTGTCTGCGAAGGGGTGAATCACAAGTACCTTCTTTCCCTGCAGTGCCATTGACCAGGGGTTTTGGTGATAGTAGGGTTCCAGGTCAGGCAAATTGATTTTTCTTGCGCCTGAAAGCTCATCTTGAAAGAGCTTTTCCTGCCATAGCCAGGATCCCAGGATGTCGGTAAGCTTCATGTCTTCCATCATCATCAGGGAAAACTGCTCCAGCATTGGTGGTGTCGCCGGGAAAAAGCCTGCGTTATTTGCCATTTGAAACATGGTGTTGGTGTCCCACCAGAAAGCTTCGGACTTAAATGTGATGTAATCGAAATAGTTCCGCGTGCCGCTCAGGATACTTCTGTAGTTGCCTACACAAGCCAATTCGACCGCCCCGAGCCGGGCGACCATCAAAGGCGCATCGGCAAGCAGTGCGGAGGTAATCCATTGGTTTGCCACCTCTTTCCCGGGTCTGTTTCCGGCCTGCAGTCTGGCTTTATCCGCAGAGAGGATTCCCACCGATTTACGTGCGCCGCGAAGTGCAAGGATCAGCTGCTTGTTCATAAGATCTCCGCTTTACAATCGAACCTAAATCCATCCATGATCGCCCTGGAGATGACGCCTATGTTTTTAGGCAGGTCACGGTAGGATTTTCTTTTAATGGACAGCTTAATAATCGCTGCAAGGCGTTTCAAATTGGTGAACCCAGCCCTGGATACCGCGATGTAGCTGCTGCCGAACTTCCGGTCAATGATGATCTGGTTTCTTACCCGGTAATAGAGCTTCCAGTCGAGTGCAATACCGTCGGCAGGCGGATTGATCATCTTAATCATCACGGCATTTCTGACAAAGCCTACTTTGAAGCCCTTCCGGTGCACGCGGGCTGAATAATCCGTATCATCGTACATGATAAAATAGCGTCTATCAACCATCCCCACTTCCCTGATGACTTTCCGGGAGAGCATTGGTCCTTCAAATGGGAAGGAAACTATCGGCCTCACTTTTTCTCCCCCGCCAAAGTCGGACGATCTCACCGGCCGGATGGCTTCCGGTTGGAAGGGGTTCCGAAAGTTAAACTGCGAACCATAGTTCCATTCTGAATCTGAATTGAAGAACTTCCGGTCAGGCTGCAGTACGTCGTAGGCGTTGTTACTGCTTAAATTGGCAAAAATCATTTCCTCCAAACAGTCCCTGCGCGGGTAAACATCATCGTCCATCAGCCAGATCCAGTCAAACCCCTGTGCATAGGCCGCTTGTATTCCCCGGTAAAAGCCTGCCGCACCACCACCGTTCTCCTGATGGATCACGATAAGATCGGACTGCTCGTCCAGCCACTTCGTTGTCCCGTCTGTGCTGTTGTTGTTAATCACGATAAGGGCATCCAGCTTCAACGATTGTTCCCGCAGGGAAGCAATGCAAGTCTTCAAAAAGGAGAGCCTGTTGTATGTAACTACTACTGCAGCATATGTATCCATGAATGTAATTTTATGTTGATAACTTACTTTAAGGCACTTTTAGATAGCTTGGCCCGGATCACAAAAACAAACGGACGAAATAGTCCGGATAAGTGTTTATATCTGAAATAGCCGGGTTCAATCAGCTGGATCTTCTGACTATATAGAAATAACCACATGACAAGTGTGATGCATATTTCTGTAAGGAGCCAGGCCCAGGCTGTCCCTGCCGCACCGAGCTGCTTTGCAAGCAAAAAGTTCAATCCCAGGCTGAGAATGGCACCTAAAAGGGTTATGTTAAAAAACGGCTTGTCCATTTTCAGGTTGATCATGGTTTGAATGCCGAACAAGTCGCCAAGTGCCAGTACTAGGGGTACGAAGCATAGAATTCTGAGCACTGTCGTCGCCTGCGAAAATTGGGAACCATAGAACAGACCGATCAACCAGGGTGCTAAGAACCAGATGAAAATGCCTGACAATGCGGTGAATATGGTGATGAAGGGCAGGATCTGCTTCACTTTGCTTACGCCGTCGTCGTTGCTCCTGCCAAAGCTTTCGCCTACAAAGGGGAACAGCGATAGCTTCAGCGGTACGGATACAAACGTTTGAATGATCATGATGAGTTTCCACCCGGCGCTGTAATAGGCAACCTCCCGTGTCGACTGGACGAAGCCAAGAATTATAGTGTTTGTAGTGGTGTATAAAATGACCACGACCATAGAAAAGAAGATCATTTTCTCGCTCCACAAGAGTTTCATGATCGTTTTCAACTTCACGGGGTTTACCCGGATCTGGTATTTACGAATGGCCCATATGAAGGAACAGACGCCCACAAAGATCTGGGAGAGGCTTAATATCAGCGGCTGAAATATGTAGTCCTGCTGTTTGGTTACGACAAAAAGGATAGACAATGTGAAAAGCAGTTTTGAAATCAGGTTGAACAAGGCAATTTGGTGTAGTTCCTGCATTCCCTGGTATAACCAGTTTGGGGTGAGTACCAGCGCAAAACAGGCGATATACGTGTAAATGAAGAGCTCTTTATCGTCAGCGAGTGCTTTAACGTAGAATAAACAAGGGATGAACACCAGGAGTGAGACCCCAAGAAGGAATATTTTCGTGAAAAGAATTTCACTGAAAACCCGGTTTCTGTTGTTGGCGTCTGCGGGATTTCGGGCGATGCTTCTCGTTGCAGTCAGATCAAAACCATAGTTAATCAATAGGGAAAAGTATGTGATGACTGCTGCGGCGAGGTTAATGGCGCCAAATTTTTCCGGGCCAATGATCCGCGCAATAACAGGCACGGTGAGTATTGGTAGAAAATTATTCGCAAACTGAACCAGGCTTAACGAGAAGAAGTTCCGTAGCAACCTGGTTTTTGGGCTGAGTAGCGCGATTCCCATGTTTAGGTGTTGCTGATTAATAATCTGTTCGACACTTCCCGGATCACCGACTGGACGTCTATTCTTTTGGTAGGCGCGATTGCGGAATAATAGGAGTAGCCATAGCGGTATTCACCCCGGTTTTGAATGGCATTAAACACGACCTGGATATTCGGAAGGGTATGTTCTTGCACGATGCGTTTGATGAAACTGAGGTGTTTTTTGAAAGAAAAATTCTGACGGATGATGTAGAGGGTTGCGTCTGCAAGCCTTGCCAGCAACATGGCGTCTGTGATGAGGTATACCGGAGGTGAGTCGATCAGGATGTCATCGAATTCTTCACGAAGGTTACTCACCAGAAGATCTATACTTTCAGCTTCAAGTAGTTCCGATGGATTGTCCGGGATTGCACCCGCGCTGATGACAAACAGATTTTTTTGCTTACAGGCTTGAACGATTTTTTCGACCGGTGCTGTGCCATTGAGGAAGTTACTTATCCCTACGGTTTGGTCCACGCCGAAATTTGCGGCAATTTTGGGCTTCCGCAAGTCGAATTCTACAATCAGCGTTTTACGTCCGGAAGCAGCGAGTGCAGCTGCAAGATTGCTGACGACGAAACTCTTGCCTTCTCCGGCAATACTTGAGGTCACTAATGTAACCCTTCCGGTCTTCCTGCCACCATGCAGCTGGTTTAAGCTGGTTCGCAATGCCCTTATCTGTTCGCCAATGGCGAGTCTGCCTTTCGACTGGAACACAATAGGAGATTTTGAATACTCATAGATCAGTTCTGAGGTAACAGGTGCACCCGTTTGGAGGATCTGGCTGGATGTGGAGATTTTGTTGTTAAAGACCTCCTTGCCAAAAAGCAGTCCCGCCGGTATGAGAACGCCGATGAGTAAAGCCAGTGAGTAGGTGAGGGGCTTTCTGTGGTTATCCAGATACGCACTGTCGATGGTCTGACTGAATGCCAGGTTTGAAGCATTGCTTAATGCGGCTTCTTCCCGCTTTTGCAATAAATACATATATAGATTTTCCTTGATGCTTTGCTGCCGTTTGATGCTGACCAGTTGCCGCTCGTTTCCAGGTATGGAACGAATGGAGCCTTCAAAGCCGGAATTGAACGTTTCAAGTTGTCTTCTTGTTGCAAGAAGAGCACCTTTCATACTGTTTATATTCTCCTTAATGGCCATTTTGGTGCTGTTTATCTGCTGCCGCAGTGGATCAAACGCCGGGTTCTTTTCCGGAAGTGTTCCCAACAATCGCTGGTACTGCGTTTGTACGTCGATGAGCTGGCTAACCAATGCATTTAAGCCCGGTTCGGTGATCCCAATGGTTGACGGAGGAGCGGTATTGTATCTGTCCGAATTGACATAACGTTCCAGCTCAGCAATCACTTTCAACTGTACATCCACTTCATTCAGCCGGGCGTCGTTTGCTTTCACGTTGTCCAGGTAAAGCTTTGATTCGGAGGAGATGTCCGTTAAGCCCCTGGTGCTTCGGAAACCCTCCACATCGCGCTCGACGCTATTCAGCTCCTTCGACAGCGATGCAAGGCGCTCATCAATAAACTTGAGTGCGGTGCCGGCCACCCTCACTTTTTCATTTTCTGAGGCAATGTTGTATTGGTCAATCAGCTGGTTAAGAATATCTTTCCCACGCTTAAGTACTTTTTCCTGAATGCTGAGTTCAACGATGGAAGTTTCTTTACTCACCTCTGCGGCCCTAATCTTCTTTAGCAATTGATCCGCAGTCACTTCCGGGTCCTGGATGTTCACCAGAATTGTGCTGCCGACGAACCGATCAAAGTCGGCAGTCTTCACAAACTGCCAGGAGCCAAAGCTGTTTTTCAGCGGGGTAGAATAGTTGAACTCCTTCTCTGTGCCGTTGTCTTCGATGAGTATAAAAGACTTCTGATCTTTAAGGACCACCTTAAACTGGTGTGAAAAATCCTGTTTTATCGGGGAAACGAGCTGAAATACTACCGGACTGCTTTTATAAAGATCCTCATCAACGAGTCGGCCCTCTTTTGCATACTGCTTCCAAAGATCAAGATCTTTTACAATCTGAAGGATGTTTGCACGTGACTTGATTATTTCAATTTCGTCACCTACACTTTTCCCTTTTTTATAAGGACTTACAATCTCGCTGAGTTGGGATTCCGGGTTGGGATCCTTGTTCTCGGCCTTGATCAGGAGCTTCGCCTTGACAACGTACTCTGGTTTTGCATAGTGCAGATAGAAGAATGCAACGGTGAGCGAAACGAGAATACAGATCAGGAACAGGGGCCAATAGTACAAATATTTTAATACCTCTTCGCCAAAGCTCCTGTTGTTGCCGGGTTGGGTATCTTTTTCAATAAACCGGGATAGCGGCGTTTCTTCAGTATTCATAAGAAGCAATTTGAGGGGTTAAAACCTAACGGGTTAACAGGATGACAACGATGGACAAAGCGGATAATAGAATGCCGATATTTCTGTAGCTGTTGTCCACACTGGCAAATTTGTTTTTGCCGGGCTGAACATAGATGATATCATTACTTTTTAAATAGTAATATGGTGAGTTGAACAGGTTTTTAGATGTGAGGTCAATCGGGATGTACTTGCGTTTGCCATTTTGTTCCCGGATCAGGGTGACATTCGTACGCATGGCGGTGATGTTCAGATCTCCAGCCATGGTTAATGCTTCCGGAATACTGACGTGCTGACCTTCGACCGGGTATACGCCCGGTCTGAGTACATCGCCCATAACAGACAGTTTGAAGTTGATCAGCCGCACATTTACGACAGGGTCCTTCAAATACTCCTCCAGTTGCTTCTGTAGCTGCGCCCTCAATTGGGAGAGTGTCAGGCCACTTACCTTCAAGTTTCCGATATACGGAACTTGTATGGCTCCATTCTCATCAACCAGATAGCCGACTACAGGGTTATTGGATGTCGACTGATTAAGTCCGGAGATGGTATTGAGGTTGTAGTTGAATACTGCGGATGCATCTTTGTTCTGGCTGCTCACACTTATTCCCAGTATATCATCGGGTTCGATGACGATTGGCGAGTAGTTTTTAATGGTTTCTTCGTTCTCACCCTGGACGGTTAGATTTTGAAAATAAGGAACAGCTTTATAGCTGCAGGAAGTAGTGCAGAGAAAAAGCAAAACATAGATGGCCGAACGCATCGTTTTAATCATAAAATAAGAGGTTAGTTTAGGGCTTCGCCACTCCACTCACAGTAGCTATGTGTCTGTATTACATGAATTTGAGTATTCGTATTTTTGGGAAAATTATCAAATTATACAGGGAAAAGTCGTTGGAAATTCGATATGTGAAGTGATTAGAGAAATGATGGTATTTCTGTTGCACGAAACTGTGAAAGATCGTGGTAATCTGTTAGTTAGAAGGAAGTTTATGGTAATTTTCAGCAGATTGGCCGTTCTATTTACTCATGCAGCTGTATACCTCGGTAATGAATGGATCTCAACCAGTAGGAGGGGGAACCAGCTGGATGGTGGCAAAGTAATTTTAAGGTAAAATGTAGACCCGCGGGGGGGCATAACTTTGAGGAAAGGAATCCGTAAGTTATCTTTGAGTTCAATAACCAAAAAAGAAAAATATGTATCCAGAATATTTAGTTGAACCAATGCGTGCAGAACTTACTCAGGCTGGTTTTCAGGAAATGAAAACTGCCGAAGAGGTTGATAGCGCGATAACCAATCCAGGGACTGTGTTTGTTGTTGTAAACTCGGTATGTGGCTGTGCAGCGGCAAATGCGCGTCCGGCAGCGAGAATTGCAGCTTCGAACGAAAAACACCCAGACAGACTGATTACTGTGTTTGCAGGAATGGAAAAAGAAGCTGTTGATAAGGCAAGGGGTTTTATGATGCCTTTTCCTCCGTCATCGCCATCAATGGCCTTGTTTAAGGATGGTAAATTGGTACATATGATCGAGCGTCATCAAATTGAAGGTCGCCCGGCTCAAATGATTGCCGATAGCCTTATTGGTGCTTTCGAGCAATATTGCTAATTCGATACAAGCAAACAAAAAAGGCACCCCTGGGTGCCTTTTTTGTTTCTATGCGTACGCGGTAATATCCATGTAGCGACATCGGCCCTAAATCCATGAAGCGACGACGGCCCTAAAAATCTTTATTCAATAGCTTTTCCAGTTCACCAAAGGACACATTCATGCGAACCCTTCCTTGTTTTGCATAGGCAATGTCGCCGGTTTCTTCCGATACAATAACAGCCACTGCATCGGCGTGCTCAGAGATTCCAATTCCAGCGCGGTGCCTTAAACCAAACTGCGGCGGCAGCTGCTCATTGTCTGTAAGGGGCAGAATGCAGCTCGCACTCTTGATCTTGTTTTCTGCAAT
Source organism: Bacteroidota bacterium (assembly GCA_029851965.1). GTDB lineage: Bacteria > Bacteroidota > Bacteroidia > Sphingobacteriales > Sphingobacteriaceae > Pedobacter. Next base: position 12,452 of record JARKUW010000166.1, read on the forward strand.
GACGACCGCCCCGTCGTGCAGCGGATTGTTCTTCTGGAAGATGCTTTCCAGCAGACGCTTTGAAATTTTCGAATCTATGGTTTCACAACTGTTGGCAAACAGTTCCTCGTCGTAATATTTTACAAATACGATAAGGGCACCCGTTCTCGACTTCTTCATGCTTTTGCATGCGTCAATGATCGGCTTAATGCGTGCCAGGTTGTTGGCTTCGATGTTTTTGCTTCCAAATAGGTAGCCCCACCAAGCCTTATTCTTCTGAAGAAATGTGTTCTTTCCGATAAGCAGGAGAAAGCGCCGGATCTCAGGCTGGAAAATTATAATCAATGCAATGATCCCAACACTCATGAACTTGTTAATTATGGTGGACAGCAGACGCATATTCAGTGCATCCACCACAAACCATAGAATCAGGATGATAAACATCCCCAGCATCAGATTTACAGCAAGGGTGTTCTTTATCAGCGTATATACATAGTAGATGAGAACAGCAACAAAAAAGATGTCCAGGACATCCGTAACTGTAATCTTAAGAAAATCAAAATCAAAGCCTTTCATTGTCGACAAGGTAGCAAATTAATTAGCGTGTGTGGGTTTTCCCGACCAACTTAATACATTCCATTGCGGCGCGCACATCATGGACCCGTAAGATTTTGGCTCCCTTAAGTAACGCAATGGTGTTGATCACCGTTGTGCCGTTCAGTGCTTCTTCCGGACTGACCTTCAGAAATTTGTGGATCATTGATTTTCTGGAAACACCAACAAGAATACTCAAGCCGAATACCTTCAGGTCTTCCAGGTGGTTTAGAAGTTCATAGCTGTGTTCCCGTCTTTTGGCAAAGCCGAACCCCGGATCCAGAATGATGTCTTTTACACCCAGTGCCCTTAGTTTACTGATCTTTTCGATAAAGTAATCTACCACTTCCAGGAGCAGATGATCGTAATGTGGCTCAATATGCATCGTTTGCGGCGTACCTTTCATGTGCATCAGGATGTAGGGAACATTTAGGGATGCAACCGTTTCAAACATGGCTTCGTCCAATGTGCCGCCTGAAATATCGTTGATCAGGTGGGCACCAGCTTGTATGCTCTGCCGTGCGACTTCAGCTCTGAATGTATCCACGGATAATATCGCTTCAGGAAATCTGGTGCTGATGGCTTCGATTACGGGCAGGATTCTTTTTAATTCCGTTTCCGTGCTGATCTCGTCTGCGCCGGGACGGGAGGAATAGGCGCCGATATCTATGAAAGACGCTCCTTCTGAAAGGAAGGTTTCTGTCTTGAACAAGGCATCGTCTACAGACTTTGTGCGGCTGTAATCGTAGAAAGAATCCGGCGTAATGTTCAGGATCGCCATAACACCGGGGGTACTCAGATCTATCAGCCTGCCTTTGGCGTTTAGTGTGGTTTTCGGGTTTAAAAATGTATCTTTAGCCATCATTATAAACAAAAATACAGTATTAAAACAGCTTTAAACTAAATATTTTAATTGTTTTGGCAGCAAACACATCCCAGGAATACGATTCAGTAATAGCGGTTTGCAAATCGCTTTTCATAAAAAAAACCAAGGATTACGGCACGGCCTGGCGCATCCTCCGGTTGTCTTCTATCACGGACCAGCTCTTTATAAAAGCACAGCGAATCCGCACCCTCGAAGAAAAAAAAGTTTCTAAAGTTGGCGAGGATATTACCTCTGAATATATAGGAATTGTAAATTACTGCGCAATCGCTTTAATGCAGGTGCATCTGACGGATGCAGATCCAAATGAGCTGGATCCGGAAAGGGTCGAAATGCTGTTTGACGAGTATGTAAACCATACGAAGGAACTGATGCTTGCGAAAAACCATGATTATGGGGAGGCCTGGAGGGACATGCGCATCAGCTCCCTGACGGACTTAATTTTGATGAAGATCTTACGGGTAAAGCAGATTGAAGACAACCTCGGGCAGACCGTGGCCTCTGAAGGGATCGCGGCAAACTACCAGGACATGCTAAATTACGCGGTCTTCGCGTTAATAAAGCTTGGCGTTAAATAAAAATTCGGACGTGGTTTTAAATCATGGCTGCTTATTAAATACGATTACAACATGAAAGAAACTGCATTGAAGGTTTCCAGAATAATTGTCGGTGTTCTCTTTGTACTGTCCGGGCTCATCAAGGCCAATGACACCATCGGCTTCGGATATAAGCTTGAAGAATACTTTGAAGTATTCCACATTGGTTTTTTATCTCCATTTGCAGTTTTCATCGCGATGCTGATCTGCATCCTGGAAATACTTACCGGTGCTTTACTGTTGTTTGGGTTCTGGAGCAGGAAAGTCACGGTCGGGCTACTCGTCATGATTGTCTTCTTTACCTTCCTGACCTTTGTATCGGCGGTTTTCAAAGTGGTTACATCCTGCGGGTGTTTCGGCGATGCGATTCCTTTAACACCCTGGGAGTCCTTTGCAAAAGATCTCGTGCTACTCGTGTTGATTGTATTTCTTTACCTGAAGCGGGATCACATTCGTCCGTTTACAACTTCCACGCGCACCCAGGTTCTGCTTGCCGGGGCCGTAACCGCGGTTTCGCTTGCATTTTCAATCTATACTTATAATGCGCTGCCTGTGGTTGATTTCCTGCCGTATAAGGTAGGCGCAAATATTCCCGCGCTCATGCAGTTTCCAGAAGGTGAAAAGCCCGATGAATATGCGATTTTTTACCACCTGAAAAATAAGGAGACGGGAGAGACCAAAGACCTTAACGACAAAGATTACCTGAAAACCGGAATATGGAAGGACGACAACTGGGAGATCGTAGGTACGCCGGAACGCAAGCTGGTTACAAAAGGATATGATGTAAAAATCAAAGATCTTAACATTACAGATGCCTCCGGTACAGAATATACCAAGGAGCTTATTGAAAACCCGTATTACAATCTGCTCGTTGTGGCTTATGATCTTCAGCATGCCAATGAGGAAGCCATCTCCCGGCTGAATGCCATGGCATTGAAAGCAGCTGCGGAATACAACATCCGGACGGTGTTGCTGACCTCGAATTCGGCGCAGGACGCAGACGCTTTCAGTAAAAAAATAAATATGTTTATAGAGGTGTTTTACGCAGATGCGGTTCCACTAAAGAGCATGGTACGGTCCAATCCCGGTGTGTTGCTTCTGAAGAATGGTATTGTGGTTAATAAGTGGCATCACCACCTGATGCCCTCGTATGAGACGTTGCAAAAACAATATTTCAACAAGTAAATATGTGGCATTATATCATCAGGAAATTTCTATACGGGCTTGCGGTTCTCGCCGGCGTGGTTGTCGTCGTGTTCTTGCTCTTCAATGTGCTCCCGGGTGATCCGGCGCGGATGACGATGGGCCAGCGTGCTGACGTGCAGTCGCTGGAAGCCGTACGCAAGGAGTTTGGGCTGGACAGGTCGAAATCAATGCAGTTTTTATTGTACCTGAATGATTTGTCTCCCCTCGGAGTTCACGAAGATACCCCTGAGGAGCAGAACAAGTACCATTACATTGGGTTAATTCCCGTGGGGGAGAATGTACTTGCCCTGAAAGTACCTTATCTGCGCCGCTCGTATCAAACCAAGCGGGATGTTACCACGATACTATCGGAGACAGTACCGAATACCTTTATTCTGGCGGCTACAGCAATGCTGTTTGCTACGGTAATCGGTGTGCTGCTTGGCGTCGTATCTGCGGTACACAAAGATACCTGGATTGATAATGCCGCGAACTCCTTCGCCATTTTAGGAATCTCCGCACCATCTTTTTTTGCGGGTATTATCATTGCCTGGCTCTTTGGCTTCGTATGGAGTGATTATACGGGTTTAAACATGTCGGGGAGTCTGTATAGTTATGATCCCTTCAAAGGCGAAATTATGACCTGGAGAAACTTGTGGTTGCCCATGATTACACTGGGGCTGCGTCCACTGGCTATAATTGTTCAGTTGACACGCAGTGCGATGCTTGATGTGCTCTCTCAGGATTATATCCGGACCGCAAGGGCCAAAGGTCTGGACCGCCATGCCATCATCTATAAACATGCATTAAAGAATGCTTTAAATCCAGTGATTACGGCGATTTCCGGTTGGTTTGCATCTTTACTTGCCGGGTCTTTCTTTGTGGAGTATATATTCGGTTACAATGGCCTGGGCAGAGCAACCGTGTTTGCCCTGGAAATGTCTGATTTCCCTGTAGTCATGGGCTCAATACTCTTTATTGCCTTTGTTTTTGTTGTAATTAATATCCTTGTAGATGTATTGTACGCCTTTGTTGATCCAAGGGTGAAATTGGCTTAACATGAGAATCTTCTTAATCGGTTTTATGGGTTGTGGCAAGACCACCTTTGGAAAAAAGCTTGCTTCGTCTTTGGCATATAATTTCTTTGATCTTGATCACGAGATCGAAGGGCAGGTTGAACAATCCATAGCGGAGTATTTTGCTGCACATGGGGAAGCATCCTTCCGGGAGTTGGAAAGCAGCGTACTAAAGTCTGGCGCCTATCCCCAGGACAGTGTGATCTCGACAGGTGGCGGTACGCCCTGCTTCTACGACAATATGGACTGGATGAATGCCAACGGACTGACCATCTACCTGGAAATGCCGCCACTTGCACTGGCCAGACGTCTGGAGAAAGGTAAAAGCAAAAGACCTTTGCTGAAAGATCTCGATGAGGCGGGGCTGGTTCGTTTTATAGAGGGTAAGCTGGCAGAACGATTACCATTCTACAGCCGGGCAAAACTTACGGTTAATGGGATAAATCTAAATGCAGAAAGTATAAAGGAGCTTATTCAAAACCTATAGCCTGTCATTCGGTACAGCGCTTCGTTCGTGGTTGCGTATGGCTCTACCATCAAGGCGGCGACTAAAGCTTGTGCCAGCTGGATTCACTTTGACGTTCCAGAATGGAGGAGAAGTCATCCCTGGGCTGTAAATCGAGGTAGGGGTAGGTGACTTTCGATAGGTATAGCCCCTGGGGGTGTGCAGGAGTAATTAGCTCAGGCGTCTCTTTTGAAATCAGGTAGTGCTCAAATCCGTCCACGCTTAGGTCACCCTTTCCGATCTTCAACAACTGTCCCATGATGATCCGGATCATCTTGCTGAGGAAACGGTTTGAAGAAATCTGAAACCGCATTTTATCCCCATTTGGGTCTATGTATAGGGCCGCAGACATCACATTGCATATGGTATGTTCATATTTGTCCGGGCTGGTGCAGAAGCAACGGTAATCTTTGTACTTAGGCAATAAGGCAACGGCACGGTTCATTTCCTCAAAGCGAAGCCCGCTAAGCAGGTAGAAAGAACTGAGGCCATTCAAAAAGGGATTTTTATAGGTATGGAGGTAGTAGTCGTAAGAGCGTTTAACGGCATCAAACCGGGCATGTGGCAGCCCCTCCATGGGAACGATGTCAAACACGGCAATGTTGTGCGGGAGCAGCTTATTGAGGCGGAACTTCAGGTCAAAGTCCCAGGTCTGCTCAATATCCATGTGAAAGAAGAACTGACTCGCATGTACATGCGCATCAGTTCTTCCACAACCAATTATGAAGACGGGCTGCTTAAAAATTTGGCTAAGTGACTTCTCAACCACACCCTGGACGTTTGCTACGCCAGGCTGTTTCTGCCAGCCTCCATAATGAAGACCGTTGTATGCAATGTGAACGAAGTACCTCAACGCTTATCGTTTTCCCGCCCGTTTGTTTAATTCATCAATTGGCATGCTTAACAAACGTCCTACTTTTTCTTTTCCTTTATAGGTAACGACCTTCAACATACTGGCGTCTTTTGGCGGGGTCAGCTTACCTGTATACTTAGGATAGAAGCGGTCTGGTTCTGAATTGTCAAAGCTGTAATAGATGTCAAGATCCTTGACTTCCGTGCTTAGATCAATGACAAGCGAGCGGTCTGCTGCGCGGCTTACTTTAAAAGACGGATCATAAACGCTTGGCGAGTACTTGGTCTCTGCAATATCGAGTCGCTTAAAGTGCTGTTCGACTTTCGGGAAGAAAGTTTCCCAGTTTTTCTTTTCACGTGGAGACCATACAGACTCTGCGATGGCCATTCCTCTTGGCCACGTCATATACTCCGCCTGACGGATCGTATATACTTGTTCGGTCCATAAGTTCGCCTGTCCTCCTTTGATGAACTTCGGGTTTACATCAGCCGGCACCGGCTCAAATTCGTAAGATGTACTCAGCCTTAACGAAGCATACACCTTCGGTTCTGTAATCGGGTCACTTTGCATATAATCGAGGTATGCGTAGGTGGTTGGGCTCATCACTACATCATGTCCCTTTTTTGCAGCATCAATCCCGTATTTCATGCCTCTCCAACTCATAACTGCAGTGTTCTGAGGCATTTCATTATCCAATATTTCATCCCAGCCCATAAACTTTTTGCCTTTAGATTCTACGATGGTTTTTACGCGCTTTTCGAAATATCCCTGTACCTCGTGTACAGATTTCATACCCTCACGCTGCATCAATGCTTTGACAGCACTGTTGTTTTGCCAGTAATTTATCGGTGCTTCATCGCCGCCCATATGGATATATTCGAAGGGAAATAAGGCTGCGACCTGTGTCAGGACGGTATCTAGAAAGGCATAAACTTTCTCGTTTGCCGGGCAGAGCGTGTTGTCTACCAAAGCAATTGGGGGGGCACCTTTGGACCAGTCCATGATTTTTTCTCCAGAGCGGACCTTGTAGTTCTCTGCACCTGGAGTACAAGATAACTCCGGATACGATGCTATTGCAGCAAGGCTATGTCCAGGTACGTCGATTTCCGGCAATATGTCAACAAAGCGGTCTTTGGCATACTGAATAATCTCTTTAAGATCTTCCTGAGTGTAGAAGCCACCATAGGTGCGGGGCTCGTTTGGAGTAGGAGGTACGAAGTCACCAAAAGTACCTACCTTCTTTACGCTCCACGCGCCAACATCCGTCAGCTTGGGTAAACCTTTAATTTCTATTCTCCAGCCTTCATCATCTGTAAGGTGTAAATGCAATACATTAAACTTGTATCTCGCCATTGCATCTACATATTGTTTTACCTCGTCTTTGGTGAAAAAATGCCGCGCTACGTCGAACATTAGTCCTCTCCAACCCAGTTTGGGGTAATCTTCTATTTCTACACAAGGCACATTCCACTTTACGCCTTCAACGAGTTCCTTTGCTTCAATTTCTTTGGGGAAAAGCTGCATCAGGGTTTGTACACCGTAAAAGAGGCCGGCACTCTGATTGGCCTTGATGATGATAGATTTTGGTGTAACAGCAAGCTGATATCCTTCTTTACCAAGCGCGGCATTCGCGTTTTCATTGATCACCAATCGTATGGTTGGAGCCACGGAAGTAGATGTGTAGTTGGATACATAACTACCGGTCGGTATAGATAGGTGCAGTTGCAGGTAATCCACAACAACCTTGGTCTCCGGCGACTTGTCTGCCTGGATGGTTATATTCCGCGGTAAAACAAAAACACCCGTGTTTCTGATCATGGAAACTGGTTCTGGTATAATGGCTATTTTGGCCTGGCTGACAGCGATCCCACCTTCAACTTCCGGAGCAGAATCGATTTGTGATGCCTCCTGTCCATAAAGCTGTTGGCTAAGGCACAATACACATATGAGTTGTAGTAATTTTTTCATTGGTGTTGATTGTTTTAATGACGCTAAAGCACTTTTAGCATTCTAGTTATTCGCTAAGTTACTTCAATGATGTTTATTATTTCAATGCATCGAGTACCCGAAAGAGCTTTTTTGAAATGGCACTTCCGGAATAGTTGTTTATGTTGATGACAATGATGTATTTTTTTCCATTTAATGCAGTGTGATAACCCGCGTAGGCAGAGACATTATTGATACTCCCGCTTTTCAACTTCATCCCGTTATTAATTGGAAAGGAGTTGATGTAATCTTCAAACCAGGGTGCCTTCTGTGCCTGAAACAGGACTTGCGCCATTGCTGATGCGGTAACCCGGGTGCCAGGAGAGAGCCCGCTTCCGTCAATTGCGTTCAGCGCCTCTTCGTCTATCCCTTTGGTGTTCCAGTATTTCTTCTCAATTTCCACCCCATTAGATGTGGTTGCCTCTTTCCCCGCTTTCCATGCGATCGTACGTATCAGATGTTCTCCATATAAATTGATGCTTTTTTTGTTGAACCAGTAAATGATCTGACTTAGTGTGGGTGAATTGATGGTAAGAAGATGAGTGCCTTCTTTTGCAAGTTCACTGCTTTCCGCACCAAGTTGCCTGCTGGTTGTTGGCTCCCCGTTGCTCGGAATTCCCAAACGTTTTAGGGTATCCTGTAACCGGTAAGCGGCGTCAAATGCTGGATCTGGTAAGGCCAATGATATTCCCTGCTTGGAGATTCCCAACGCCCAGGTACCCCTCAGGTAGGCAACTTTGGAGAGGGGAGGGAAGAATGCATAAGCACGGTCACCTGTACCTGCAGCTCCTGTTCGCAGTTCATTCACAATTTTAATGTAAGGCATTGCAGGTACTGTGTTGAGCGCCGACACGCCCGAGCTCCCTGCCTTCAGGCGAAGGTCAAACTGGTTCTCCCGCCAGCTCAGCCCCGACGGAGAGGCGCCGTAGTAGTTTCCGATATCCTGCCAGATCCAGCCTTCCGGTACGGATTCTGTGCCCCATATGCTGTCATCTCCAATGATGCGGCCTTCAATGCTTTTTATCCCTGCATCCCGGACGGCTTTAACCCACTGGCTTAATACAATTCCTTCTTTCGTCTGCTCATAACGCCAGGATCCTAGCGTAGGATCACCACCACCGACAATTATTAGGTCTCCTTTTAATATGCCTTCTGCAGTTATTACGCCGCGGTATTTCAACGTGGTTTGATAGCGAAAGTCTTTTCCCAATAGGCTAAATGCGGTAGCTGAAGTAATGGTTTTTAAAGTGGATGCTGTAGCCATACCAAGGTTCTCATTCCGGCCGAACAGCATTGCCCCGCTGTTTGCATCCAGTACAACAAGGGAGGTGGTTGCATATCTCGCCTGGGCGTCGGAAGCTAAGTTCGCGTAAGCCTTTTCAAGTTTTTGAATTGCCGTTTGAGCGAAGCCGCCTGTTTGGAATAAAACGAAAAGGACAACGAGTATTTTTTTTACCATGGCTAAAAAAAAATGTGATGTCGGGGCTGAAAAGGCCTCAACATCACATTCCGAAATTCTAACTAAATTAGTTCTTCATTCATCAAAAGTTCCGCAATCTGCACCGCGTTTGTCGCTGCACCTTTACGAAGGTTGTCTGCAACGATCCACATGTTAAGCGTGTTCGGGTTGGATTCGTCCCTTCTGATGCGGCCTACAAATACTTCATCTTTTTCATGAGCATCCTTCGGCATTGGGTATTTCAGGTTTGCAATATCGTCAACAACCACAATTCCCTTAGATTTGCTGAGCAGTGACCGTACTTCATTAATGTCAAAGTCTCTTTCAAACTCTACGTTTACGGCCTCAGAATGTCCGCCCATTACTGGAATCCGAACTGTAGTCGCAGTGACTCTGATGGTATTGTCACCCAGAATCTTCTGCGTTTCCTTTATCATTTTCATTTCCTCTTTTGTATATCCATTATCCTGGAATACGTCAATCTGAGGAATGACATTCAAGTCAATTGCATATGGGTAGGCCATCGGACCGTCGGTAATACCCTGACGTTCATTCATCATCTGTGTAACCGCTTTTACGCCGGTTCCGGTAACAGACTGATAGGTGGAAACAACAATACGCTTAATTTTATATTTTGTATGTAATGGTTTAAGCGCAACCACCATTTGTATGGTTGAACAGTTTGGATTTGCAATGATCTTGTCGTCAATGCACAGGTCATGACCATTCACTTCGGGCACAATAAGCTTTTTAGATGGATCCATACGCCAGGCAGACGAATTGTCAATGACAATGGTTCCAGCTTCAGCAAAGCGCGGAGCATGTTCTAACGATGTGCTGCCGCCTGCAGAAAACAAAGCGATATCTGGTTTCATTGCAATTGCTGTATCCATATTTACCACAGCATATTTCTTACCCTTAAAACTAATTTCCTTACCAACACTCTTCTCAGATGCTACAGGAATCAATTCAGTTAATGGGAAATTACGCTCTTCTAATACTTTCAACATAACAGTGCCTACTAAACCAGTAGCACCTACAACTGCGACTTTCATTTATACAGATATATTATTAAGATTCACGGCATTGTGAACCTGCGAATAACAAATATGGGGAAAACTTTACAGAATTTTAGATCAATTCTGCTTTAATATGGTCGAAACTCTGTTTGATACTTACAAAAGGATCTATTGAGAAGTTTTCTTGTTCCATAATGGAGTGCTTCAGGCCTGCAACCTTAGCATGTTTGTACAAAGCTGCGAAGTCGATGCTTCCACTGCCCACTTCCGTGTTCAATTTGTTGTCCGCCTTGTCCATATCTTTGATGTGCCACATGGTAAAACGCCCTGGATGTTCTTTAAACAATTTTATTGGATCGTTTCCGGAGCGGATAACCCAGTATATGTCCATCTCAAAGTCCACAAGCTTTGGGTCAGTTTCTTTAAGCATCACCTCGTACCCGGTCGTATCTCCCCATGGGGTAAATTCAAAGTCGTGATTATGGTAGGCAAGCTTTAAACCCGAAGCTTTGCACAGTTTGCCAGCTTCATTTAATCTTGCAGCAACTTTCTTGTAATCATCAGCGCTGCGTCTCAGTTCGTCGCCAAGATAAGGCACAGTTACGTATTCACTTCCAAGTGTGTTGGCTGCTTCAATGTAAGATTTCAGTTCCACATCGTTGCCGTCCTTGATGTACTTATCCATACCGAAATGTCCGCTTGGCGCTTTCAGTCCATTTTCGATCAGCAGATTCTTAAATGCCATCGGGCTTAAGCCCCAGTATTTGCTCTCTACAGAATAACCGTACGTTTCCACTTCTTTGTATCCGGCCTGCGCAACTTTCGCTATTACGCCTCTAACATCTTTGGGAAGTTCTTCCCTTAGGGTATACAGTTGTAATCCTACTACTTTTGATTTCGCGTAGGTGAATGACGGCAATATGAGCGTAGCAGCTGCTGCAATGCCAGTTTGTTTGATGAAATTTCTTCTTGAGTTCATAGTTTTTTTATTGATCGCAAATCCGCACTGCAGTTTTCAGTGATCCGAACTTGTCTTTATGTAATGGAATAAATTCCTGTGCGAGGTAGCCTTTGAAACCAGTTGCCAGTATGGCTTTGACGATTGCAGGATAATAAAGTTCCTGTGTTTCGTCGATTTCGTTTCTTCCGGGTACCCCTGCAGTATGGTAGTGTCCTAAATATTGATGATTGTTTTTTATCGTTCTGATGACATCACCTTCATCGATCTGCATGTGGTAAATGTCATAAAGCAACTTGAAGTTTTCGGAACCGAGTCGCTTACAGAGTTCAACCCCCCAGGCGGTTTTGTCGCACTGGTAGTCTTTATGGTCTATTTTGCTGTTCAAAAGCTCCATGACCAATACAACATTGTGTTTTTCAGCGATAGATATCACCTGTTTCAAACCAGCAACGCAGTTCTTCCATCCGGTCTCGTCATCCTTACCCCGGCGGCTCCCGCTGAAACAAATCAGGTTTTTATAGCCCGCTTTCGCAACAAGCGGGATCATTTCCGTGTAGTTTTTAATCAATGTGTCGTGAAACTTCGGGTCGTTCCAGCCGTCTTCCAGGTTAATCTCTGCGCCGTTACACATAGAAGAGTATAGACCATGTTTTTTCAGTGTTGGCCAGTCTTTTGGACCTACAAGGTCAATGCCCTTAATCCCGATCTTCTTTGCCTCTACACATAAGGTATCCAGTTCTACATCGTTGAAGCACCAGCGGCACACGGAATGATTTACATTGCCCTTGAGCCCGGTTTGATCATCTGCTATCGCTGTAAAGCTTTGTAAGGTTACAGGTGCAGTCAGTGCTGCTGTTGCAATTGCCATATTTTTAAGCGCTTGTCTTCTGCTATTTTTTTGTTCCATAAGGCTAAATGTTTAAACTGTTTCCACTTCAACCTTCTCTTTGTCATTAAAGAACAATGAAAACAAAAGGAACACAACTGCAGCAATCCCGGCAGGAATAATCCAGATCATTTTCCAGTCGAATGCGCCATCCGATAGTTTATACGTGTCTGTGATCATACCTGCAACTTCAAATCCAATAAGCATCCCGATGCCATAAGTGGCCAGGGTGATTAAGCCCTGTGCCGCACTTTTGTACTGCACTCCAGCCTTTGAATTGGTGTAGATCTGGCCTGAAACGAAGAAGAAATCATAACATATGCCATGAAGTGCAATTCCGATGATGAGCATAAAACTTAAGTCCCCGGCGTTGCCATAGGCAAAAAGTGCATACCGTACCGCCCAGGCGAGCATACCAACCAGAATGGTTTTCTTAAATCCAAAACGGGAAAAGAAAACGGGTAGTAACAAAAGGAATAACACTTCAGACATCTGTCCGATGGTCATTTTTCCTGTCGGATTGTCCAGGCCGATGTTTGACAGAAATGGATTTGCATTCTGGTAATAGAACGCCAACGGGATACAGATCAGAATAGAGGACACGAAGAATATCGCGAAGTTCTTGTCTTTCAACAATTTCAGCGCATCCAGGCCAAGGATCTCAGAGATCTTTACTTTTTCATTGGTCGACACCTTAGGTGGGGTTGCCGGCAACATGAAGCTGAAGAGACCCAATACCAAAGAACCTATTCCGGCCATCAAAAAGGTATATTTCAACATACCGGCCGAAATTCCTTCAGAAGAATCCCAATGGTAAATGTAGCTTATTAAAAGGCCCGCTACAATCCAGCCGATCGTTCCCCATACCCGTATGGTAGAGAATTCCTTTTCCGGATCTTTCATCTGATTAAAAGAAACGGAGTTCACCAGTGCCAGCGTTGGCATAAAGAGGATCATATACGAAAGTACATACGGATAAAAGGTGGAAATATCTGCGGCCTTGTACATCTGGTACATCAGAAGTGCGCCGACCAAATGGAGGATCCCAAGTATTCTTTCCGCATTGAAAAACCGGTCTGCAATAAGACCAATGATAAAAGGGGCGATAATTGCCCCCCAGGATTGTGTAGAGAAAACTGCCGCACTTTGTGAGCCGGTGGCATGCAGGTTATTACCAATAAAAGTACCCAGCGTTACAAACCATGATCCCCAGATGAAAAATTCCAGGAACATCATGCTTGATAATTTGATGCGGTTGCTTAAGTTCATTATATGTTTTAGTTGTTAAAATTAAAGTTCTTTAATGGAAATGTTTCTGAACCATACTTCGTCGCCGTGATCCTGTAAGGCAATGCGGCCCTTCTTAAATGCGCCAAAACCTTCCCAGCCTGCAAACTTGCTTCCGGCAACCAGTTTCGCCCAGTTTTCATCCCACAAAGTCGTCGAGACAATTTTTACCCCATTTAAAGTGAAGTCAAGTTTTCCATCCTTGCTGGTGACCAGTACTTTATTCCACTGCCCAACAGGCTTCACTGGTTCAGAGCTGCTTTTAACCAGGTCATACAAGTCGCCGGCTCTGTGTTTCGTGATCTTTCCATCCGGATGTCCATCGTTATCCAGAACCTGCATCTCCAGTCCTGTGGCATAACTCTCCTTGTATTTAGGATCCTCACTAACGTAGAAAAGAATTCCGCTATTTGCATTTGGCGCCACTTTCCACTCGAGTTCCAGCTTAAAATTGCCATACTCCTTATCCGTTACCAGATCGCCACCATCATTGTTCTTAAGCTTCGGATCCAGATGGATAACGCCCTTTTCTTCGCGCCAGCCACTGCCAACCGTGTTTTTGCCAAAGCTGTGCCAGCCTTTTATGGTATTTGCTTTTTGGGCGCTTGCGCCTTCAGGATGGTACATTGCGGCGATGATCAATGCCGAGAATAAATAATTTTTCATTTCTTAGTTAAATTAGTACCATGAACAGTCGTCCGCTTGTTCACAGCATGGTGTAGCACCTTCTTTAAAACAGCAGGCCTATGATGGTTTCATGATTGTGTATGTAGATCAGGCGCCTAACGTCCAGCCTTTGCGGTATTCACGTTTTACGTACTGGTTCACAGCATCAAAATTGGTAACCTTCATGTTGTCATTGTCCCAAAGCAATTTGATGTTTCTTCCAGGGTAACTTGCTTTGCCCTGTGCATCTTTTACCTGCACGTCAACACCGCGTATCGCGAGATTTGCCATCAGCAAAGCCTCCGTTAAAGGCCCTGCAATTTCAAAGGGCGAACTCACTTCCTGCTTTCCATATCCGGCAATGCTGGCCTCCACCCACTGGGCGTAGTGTCCATCGGCACCGCCTTTTACTCTCGGCAAGCGTTCCGGCACATTTATGCTGCTGTTTTTGCTTAGTGGTAAAAGTCTTGGATCTGCACTGTAGGTGCTTGCCATCATTTTACCTTTCGTCCCGATAAACAGTGTTCCGTTACCACCGTCACCGAAAGTTTCATTTGCCTGAAGCTCTTCCGGACGTTCAGGTTGTATACCTCCATCCATCCAATGGACCACGACATCACCCTTGGTCTTATTCGTTTTAGGGAATTTCAAAGTTACATGGCTCGATGGCGGACAGCTATCCGGGAAGTAGCCGCGTTTGAATTCATCAATGTAGACGGATCCAACGCTCGCCTGTACTTCACTGGCATATTTCAGATTCAGGACGCTGAATGGTGCTTCCAGCAAATGGCAGCCCATATCTCCCAAGGCGCCGGTACCGTAATCCCACCATCCCCTCCAATTAAAAGGAACAAGCTTATCTACGTAGTCCTTGTAAGGTGCGGTGCCCAGCCAAAGATCCCAGTTCAACTCCTTAGGAACTTCTGCTTTATTCGCAGACCATGGAATACCCTGAGGCCATACCGGGCGGTCTGTCCATGCGTATACCGTATGCACATCGCCGATTAACCCTGCATCGTACCATTCGCGCATTTGCCGTGCCCCGTCGTTCGACGCACCCTGGTTGCCCATTTGGGTCACTACTTTGTATTTCTTTGCCGCAGCGGTAAGTGCACGTGCCTCGTAAATGTCGTGCGTCAACGGCTTCTGGACATAGACATGTTTGCCAAGCTGCATCGCTGCTAAAGTAATGATCGCATGGTTGTGGTCCGGCGTAGATACAGACACGGCGTCGAAGTTCTTCGATTCCTTGTCAAACATCTCCCGCCAGTCGGAATAAAACTTCGCCTTAGGAAAAGCCTTAACCGTCTTTGCCGCTCGTCTGGTATCAACATCACATAAAAAGCCGATATCTGCCTTTCCACTCTTGTAGAAACTTGCGATATCGGATTCGCCTTTACCTCCGACGCCAACACCCGCGATCAATAACCTGTCACTTGGTGCTAAAAATCCTTTTCCCCCAAGTACATGCCTGGGAACGATCATGAAGGCTGCGGTGGCTATGGCACCGGATTTTAAAAAGCCCCGCCGGGTTGTGGCGTTTTGCTCTTTTAAGGTCTTTTCCATGTGTAGAATTTAGAATTTATATGGTAATTACTTGTTTAGCGACAGGATGTATTTCGCCATCTCCGTTGCGTCTTCTTTCGATAGGTTCTGATGCGGGGTCATTGGAACTTCTCCCCAAACACCGCTTCCGCCATCAATAATTTTACCAGCAAGGTAATCAACGTCGTTCTCGTTGTATTTCTCAGCAACGGACACGTAAGATGGTCCGACAATCTTCTGGGTCTCGTTGTGGCATCCAAGGCAGTCAGATTTTGCAATAAGTTGTTTTCCTGGCATTTCAGCCCCTTCATTTCCCGCAGCAGCGCTTGTTGTTTCGGAAGCAGCGTTTTCAGAAGTTTTGGAGGAGTCAGGGCTTCCACAAGAAGCAAGTGCTAATGTTATGCAGCCTAAGATTAAAAGTGTCTTTTTCATAAGTGTTTATTTTTGATGGCCATGTGCGACCCTTTAGTCGCCCATAAGCGGATTTTTAAATGCCTAATATTTGTTTATTGAATGCTTCATCTCCTCCGGAAGAAGCAAAATCATCGAATGCTCTTGTTGTAACCGGGATGATGTGTTTCTTAATGAATTCAGCACCTTCCGCGGCGCCCACTTCAGAATCTTTAATTGCACATTCCCACTCCATTACTGCCCATCCCTTGAAATCATACTGGGATAGTTTGCTGAAGATCGTCTTGAAGTCGACCTGCCCGTCTCCAGGAGAACGGTAGCGGCCGGCGCGGTTTGCCCAGCTTTGGTAGCCGCCGAATGTACCTTGTCTCCCGGTAGGGTTAAACTCCGAATCCTTTACATGGAAGGCCTTAATCCGCTCATGATAGAAATCGATATATTGTATATAGTCCAGTTGCTGAAGCACAAAATGGGATGGATCATACAAAAGGCAGGCTCTTGGGTGATTGTTTACTTTTTCCAGGAACATCTCGTATGTCTGTCCATCAAAAAGGTCTTCGCCGGGGTGAATTTCATAGCATACATCTACACCACAATTGTCAAATTCATTTAGGATCGGCAACCATCTTCTGGCAAGTTCCTTAAATCCATCATCCACCAGCCCCTCAGGCCGCTGTGGCCAGGGATGAAACATATGCCACAACAAAGAACCACTAAAGGTTGCGTGTGCATTCAAACCCAGGTTTTGAGAAGCCTTTGCGGCATATTTTAACTGCTGCACTGCCCATTCAGTTCTTCCTTTTGGATTTTTATGGAGTTCTGCTGGCGCAAAAGCGTCAAATGCCAGGTCGTAAGCTGGGTTTACAGCAACAAGTTGTCCCTGTAAATGCGTGGAAAGCTCCGTAATTTCCAGTCCGAAAGACTGTACTTTACCTTTTAGCTCATCCGCATAGGTCTTGCTTTCCGCAGCCAGTTGCAAGTTGATAAAACGTTCGTCATTTGTAGGCATCTGGATGCCGATAAAGCCCAGACTGGCTGCCCATTCGCAGATACCTTCAAGTGTATTAAAAGGTGCTTCGTCCCGTATAAATTGTGCTAAAAATATTGCTGGTCCCTTAATTGTTGTCATGCTTTAAACTTTAAATTCATACCATTTCTGATCCGACTTACCGGAAGCAACTACATTCTCAATGAATGCCATCCCACGTACACCATCCTTGGCGGTAGGGAAGTCCAGCATCTCTTCAGATGGGGTGGTTCCTGCCGCTAAACACTGCAAAGTCGCAGCGAAGTTCCGGTAAATATTGGCAAATGCTTCCAGATATCCCTCCGGATGGCCAGCCGGTGTACGGGTATTGTATTTGGCGATTGGTGCCAGATAACCGTTACCGGTTCTGTAAATTTGTGTTGGTGCGTCGAGCCACTTCACAAGGAGCGTATTTGGCTCTTCCTGGTGCCACTCCAAACCACCCTTTTCTCCATAAAGGCGGATGGCAAGGTCGTTTTCATCACCAGTGGCGATTTGAGAAGCGATGAGGACCCCATTCGCCCCATTGTCGAACTTCAACAGCACATTGCCGTCGTCATCCAAAGCCCTGTTTTCAACAACTATGTTCATGTCTGCACAGATGCGCGCGATCTTTGATCCGGAGATGTACTCCGCAAGCTGTGCCGCATGGGTACCAATGTCACCCATGCAACCACTTATTCCGCTTCTTGCCGGGTCAGTTCGCCAGGCGGCTTGTTTATTGTCTTTGTCGGTAGGCATGCTCAACCAACCCTGTGGATATTCTACGATAATCTTGCGTACTTTCCCAATTGCGCCGGATCTAACCATTTCGCGTGCCTGCTTCACCATTGGATACCCCGAGTACGTGTGGGTAAGGCAAAGAATCATCCCGGTTTCTTCCACTTTCGCTTGCAGCTGTTTTGCCTCTTCAAGCGAAAGCGTCATGGGCTTGTCGATCAAGACATGAAAACCGCTTTCCAGGGCAAGCATCGCCGGTTCGAAATGCGCGAAGTTTGGCGTAACGATACTGACAAACTGCATCCGTTGGTCTTCGGGTAACTGACGTTCTGCTTCAAATAGCTCCTGGTAGCTGCCGTAGTTTCTGCTTTCCTCCAGAAACAATGTTCTTCCAGATTCTTTAGCACGTTCCGGGTTGGAGCTGAACGCACCACAAACCAGTTCTATCTGTCCGTCCAGGTTTGCCGCGATACGGTGGACCGCACCGATGAAGGCGTCTTTTCCACCGCCGATCATCCCCATTCTGATTTTCTGAGCGCCCATTAGATGTTTCCTTTCTTAAGTTCAGTAACCGCATAATCAGCTGCTCTTGCAGTCAATGCCATGAATGTTAAAGAAGGATTCTGACAAGCAATAGATGGCATACAAGAACCGTCTGTAACAAACACGTTCTTAACTTCATGCATCTGATTCCATTTGTTCAACACCGATGTTTTAGGATCATTTCCCATTCTGGCAGTACCTTGTTCATGAATGGCCATACCTGGTGAAGACCCGTTGTCGTATGTTTTTATATTTTTCATACCAGCCGCTTCCAGCATTTCTGCTGCATCGTTCATCATGGCTATACGCATCTTGCCTTCATTTTCCCTAAACTCGCAGTCGATTGACAACACTGGCATTCCCCACTTGTCTTTCTTCGTTCTGTCGATACTGACTTTGTTGTCGTGGTACGGTAGAGACTCTCCGAAACCACCAAGACCCATGGTCCAGAGTCCTGGCTTGGTCATCTGATCTTTGAAGTCGCCACCAAAAGCAAGTTCCGCGACATCTTTGTGCCAGCCGGTTCTGCTCGCGCCACCCTGGTATCCGAATCCCCTCAGGTAGTCGCCTTTGTGGTTACCCATGTTCTGGTACCGTGGGACGTAAATTCCATTTGCCCTTCGGCCATAGGTATATTTATCCTCAAATCCTTCTGCTTCACCAGAAGCGCCGCAGCGGAAATGGTGGTCCATCAGGTTGTGCCCAAGTTCACCGCTTCCGTTACCAAGACCATTCGGATGCTCGTCAGAGGTTGAGTTCAGTAATAGGAATGTGCTTCCAAGTGTCGATCCGTTCACAAAGATAATCTTCGCATAGAATTCCATGTTTTCCATGGTTTCAGAATCAATCACGACTACACCCTTTGCTTTTTGCGTTTCCTTGTCGTAAATAATATTGTTTACCAGCGAATATGGTCTCAGCGTGAGGTTACCTGTGGCAACGGCGGCCGGAAGGGTAGAAGACTGGGTACTGAAATAAGCTCCAAACGGGCAGCCCCTGCTGCAAAGGTTACGATACTGGCATTTGCCCCTGCCCAAATGTGGTACAGTAAGGTTTGCCGTACGTCCGATGGTCATTATTCTTTCCTTCTTATAATGATCTTCAATTCGTTTCTTAACAGACTTTTCTACACAGTTCAGCTCCATTGGCGGCAGAAACTGTCCGTCAGGTAAAGCCGGCCAGTTCTCAGCCTGTCCGCTGATCCCGGAAAAGCGCTCTACATAGTCGTACCATTTCTCCAGATCTTTATAGCGGATCGGCCAATCGTTACCATGACCATCTCGCTTGTTGTCTTCAAAGTTGATGTCGCTGAAACGGTAACTCTGACGTCCCCACATGAGGGATTTTCCGCCAACATGAAAGCCCCTGTACCAGTCAAATCGTTTTACCTCTGTATACGGGCATTCCAGGTCGTTCACCCAAAAACTCTCATTAAATTCCTGATAAGGGTAATCCCGCTTCTGAACCGGGTGTGTTTTCTTTTGTTCTTCAGTGAGTCTGCCCCGGTGTTCAAATTCCCAGGGCTTCTTCATTGCCGTTGTGTAATCCTTTATATGTTCAATATTCCTGCCGCGTTCAAGCAGTAAGACTTTCAAACCTTTTTCGGTAAGCTCTTTCGCAGCCCATCCGCCGCTAATGCCTGATCCGACAACAATCGCATCATACGTGTTTGCAGCAGTTGCTTTGGTATTTAAATTCATCTCTTGTTCTTGTTTTTTATGCGTAAACTCTCTGACCAGGTTTCAAATCGACACATCCATCATATCTTCCGGGAATATCAATGTACTCGTAGGCCTGGGTGGCGCCGATCTCAGATGTGAAGTAGCCCAGTAGGGTGAGGTCTCTCGCGATTGCGAAGAAGTAGTGTTTATTATCCGGATCCTTGGCTGCAAGGGGATACCCCGGCTTTTCTTTCTCCGATTTTTTATTGATGTCGTTCTGTTTCTCTGTTTCTGCCCTGGAACTCTCTTCTTTATCCTTCTTCTGCGTTGCAATGGTCTCATCACGCACTTTACTCAACAGCTCCTGACGTTGTGCTGCAGAGATTGCTACAAATGATTTAGAGTAGTCTTTTTTCGAACGGTCTTCCAAATCTTCCAGACCCTTCACGAAGACTTTCTGCGCCTCTTCAGGGTAGCAGTCCTTGACCATCATTGCAATGAAAGGGCCAACCCCGGCAGCTTTGGCGCCAGGCGTTTTTGTAGTGGGTATGATGATGTCAGCCAGCTCAGGAAGCATTTTTTCCTGTTCAGCAGAAAACAGGTTTGCGCTCGACTTTGGGTTCGATTGGCATCCTTCAAGAAAAACACCAATAGTAGTGGCAGATAGTGTGCCTCCTATCAGGAAAGCCATACTTTTTACTGCGTCTCTTCTGTCCATATGGTTTATAATTAATTGCTTATGGTTTAATGTCCAATTTTTCGGATACCTAAAATAGATAAAAATATCTTGTAAAAGCTAAGCAACACGCTTTATCCTCAAAAATAATATTTTTGTTACGATCGGTACGCCTGATGGCAATAGCAGCTTTCGACGCAAATTTCCTACCCCCTGGAGTCCTTTTTTCCAGGTATCCTGACACCGGTTCATGCCTGAAATTTAGGCTCCGATCGGCATCAGTATACTGGCCTTCTCCTAAACGCTAAACTGGGAATGATCTTATGAAAGGAAACTAAATTTAAATATTTATAAAAAAATATCTTAGAAGTAATAAATTGGTATATTGTTGATAGTAAACATATTAAATCAAAATTACACGAACCAGACAGCCTGAATTATTTTTCCACCTCAAATTTAACTAACTATGAACCGATTTTTACCGCTGAATAGGTGGTTTGCCTCCTTGTGCAATCCGCTATTCTCCTCGTTGTACAAAATTATTTTTTGTATCACCTTATCGTTCCTAAGTCTTGGTGCACATGCACAATCTGTTGTTAAAGGAACTGTCACAGACAATGAGAAAAATTTACTTGCCGGGGCGACCGTCACGGCAACCGGCACCTCGGTCAAGGTGCTTACAGACGCTAACGGAAACTTCGCCATCAATGTCCCCGCAAATGTTACCCAGCTGACCTTCAGCTATGTAGGGATGCAATCTCAAACCGTCCCCATCAATAGCCGTACATCGATATCCGTCGCATTGTCTACGTCCAACGACCTGGAAGTCGTCGAAGTTGTTGGATATGGATCCGTTCGAAGGCGCGACCTGACGGGCGCAGCAACAACGGTCAAGGCCGAAGACTTTAACAAAGGACCGCTAATAGCACCTGATCAGTTGATCCAGGGAAAAGTTGCCGGTGTTCAGATGATCAACAACAGCGGACAACCCGGCGGTTCAACAACCGTTCGCATCCGGGGTAATACCGCAATCACCGGATCCGGACAGCCCCTGTATGTGGTAGATGGTGTCGCGCTGGACAATAGATCCGCGCGGCCAAGTAACAGTGGAGGCGTTGGAACCGCACCCGGTGGCAACCCATTAAACTTCATCAATCCGGCAGATATTGCAAGCATGGAAGTGTTGAAGGATGCTTCTGCAACTGCAATCTATGGCTCCAGGGCTGCCTATGGTGTGGTGTTGATCACCACCAAAAGAGGACAGACCGGCGCTACTAAGATCGATGTCAACGCATCTTCCGGCATCAGCAACCTGGCGCGGAAAATAGATATTTTAGACGGCGATGAGTATCGGGCAGCCCTGTCTCAATATGGTCTGACGACCGGAGATTTCGGAAGCAACGTCGATGCATTGGATGAGATTACGCGTACCGCATACAACCAGAATTATTCTATCGGACTGAGCGGCGGCAGTGATGCCAATACTTTCCGCGCTTCATTCGGCTATCAGGATCAGCAGGGTATCATCCGTAAGACGGATTTCAAGAAATACAGCGGGTCCTTCAACGGGAACTTCAAGTTCCTGGAGAGTAAAAAGCTAGGCTTGGACGTCAGTCTCATCAGCAGTCAATATGTGGAGCATATCGCGCCAATAACAACAGATGCAGGCTTCACCGGAAGTCTGGTTAGTCAGGCGCTATCCTGGAATCCAACGCGGCCTTTCAGAAATCCGGACGGTTCGCTTTTCATAGAAAGAGGAACAACCATCAATCCGCTGGTCATGCTGGAAGCTTCAAATGACAAGTCCAAAGTTTCTACCATCCTCGGCAGCGTGTCCCCGTACTACAAGATTACGCCCTGGTTGGAATATCGTATGCTGGCCAGTTTAAATTATAGTACCGGCATCAGAAGAGCCTCTACACGCAGCTTTCTGAATCTAAACGGAATACAAGCCAATGGAGACTTTCTTGGCGGTTATGCGAGTTACGCCAACTCTGAACTGATCACACAGCAGTTTACCAATACATTAAATTTTAATAAAGAAATCGTCAGCAAATTGAATTTGAATGCTATAGTTGGTTATGAGTACACCAATTACATCAACAAGGGTCTGACGAACACCGCCAGAGGCTTCGGAGACATACCCGTAGATTATACGGATGCCATGGAAGCCACAGCACCAGCAAACCGGACGTTTGATTCCTACAACGACCCGACAACACAGTTGCAGTCTTATTTTGCTCGTGCAATCTTTAATTATGCGGACAAGTATGTTTTAACGGCCACATTCCGGGCAGATGGTTCAACCAAGTTTGGTTCCAGCAACAGGTATGGATACTTTCCGTCGTTCGCGGCAGCATGGGACATCAAGCGCGAAAGCTTCCTAACGGATGTTACCTGGCTGAATCAATTGAAAATCAGGGCCGGCTATGGAAAAACAGGTAATCAGGAATTTCCATCCGGATCGGCACAGCAACGCTATGACATCACCTATTCGAGCGGACAGCAGTCCCTCGTTGGTATCAACAATGAAAATACGAAGTTGAAATGGCAATCGGACAAGCAGACAAACATTGGCGCCGATTTCGCTGTATTCGGAAACAAGATCAGCGGCTCCGTGGATTATTTTAATAAGACCACAACAGATCTGCTGTTCCCTCAGATTCCCCTTGTTCCTGCAAATGCAGGGGTAGCCGTAACCTGGGTCAATTTACCAGGAGAAATCACAAATAAAGGTGTCGAGGTCACCTTAAACGCAAACATCATCGAAAAGGATAATATCTCCTGGTCGCTTGGTGGAAATGCAACGTTCATCAAAAATAGGGTGGATAACGTTGTTGGCATCATAAAAACGGGTGCATTGAGCGGTCAGGGACTCTCTGATGTAACTGCGGAAGTCATTCAAAGCGGCCTTCCTTTGTTTGCCATGATGACCAGGGAATATAACGGACTGGATGCAAATGGATTCTCCTTATATACCGATGAGGGCTATACCAGCTACTATGTTGGTGATCCGAATCCAAACCTGATACTCGGTTTAAGTACGAACTTCCGATATAAGAAGGTTTCTTTAACAGCCAACTTCAACGGTTCATTTGGACAGGATATTTACAACAATACGGCGAACTCTGTGTTGCCGCTGCCGAACCTCGGAACCGGAAAGAATGTCCACGCTTCGTTACTAAATCCAGGTATCCAGGAGTCTTTAGCCAATCCGATCGCTGCCTCTTCCCGGTACATCGAGAAGGGTAACTACCTGAAGCTGGCCAACGCCACCATCAACTACAGTGTAGGGAATATAGGTTCCGCAATCAAGGGCCTTAATCTCTTTGTGAATGGACAAAATCTGTTTGTCATCACCAAATACAAAGGCTTTGATCCGGAGGTAAACGTAGACAAGGCGGTGAATGGGGTGCCTTCTGCTGGTATCGACTACATTTCGTACCCTACAGCCAGAACCTTCAATTTTGGTGTAAATTTTTCTCTTTAATTTAATACAGACGGACATGAAGAATATATATAAGATCGGTTGTATAGCCCTGGCCTTATTGGTTTCCAGGTGTACAAAGCTCGATGAGAATTTAAATGGTCAACTTGGAAATGCAGGCGTATCGTCTGAAAACGTTTCTGCCCTCTTAAATGCCACGTATACCGCCATGCGGAGCCCCTTTCAGGGAACCTATGGCTGGTGGGCATTGCAGGAATTTCCTACGGATGAGGCGATCGTGCCGACAAGGGCTGGTGACTGGGACGATAATGGTGCCTGGCGAGCGTTGCATTTGCATCGGTGGCAGGCCGACCATGGTCGCATTTCCAGCGTATTCAGAGACCTGAACAGCGTGAGCTATGTGAGTACCAATGTGTTGAAGTTTAATCCCAACCCATTGCAGGCAGCACAGGCGCGGTTTCTAAGAGCCTTTGCGCAGTTTGCGATCCTCGACGGGTGGGGGCAGGTCCCTTACCGCGAACCGGGAGAAGAAGTTACCCAGGCGTCTAAAGTAAGAACTGCAGCGGAGCAGATTGACTACCTGATTGCCGAGCTAACGGCAATTATTCCCGACTTGCCGGACGGTCCCAACTTCAATGCGAATAAAGACGCTGCGAAAGTGTTGCTTATGAAAGTTTATCTGAACAAAGGCGCATTCCTCAACCGGGTTACACCGACTTTCGATCCGGGGGATATGGCCAAGGTAATCACGCTTGCGGATGAGATTATTAGTGGCGGTAAGTATAGCTTAACGCCCAACTACTTCGATAATTTCGGCCCGGCAAACAATACGTTATCAAAAGAGAACATCTTCACCGCTCAGAATATTGGCGGCTCTGACGCCGGCGGACTAAACAGCACCTGGATTGCAGGCTTACACTACAATCAGAATCCAGGCGGCAACAACGGCTTCTCCACGCTCTCTGATTTTTACGACAAATTTGAAGCTACAGATCAGCGCCGCGGCGGCGCTTACCCTGGAAGCACAAACGTTTCCGGCGTTCGGGTCGGATTCCTGATTGGTCAGCAGTTTGACCAGAACGGCGTTGCACTGAAAGACCGCAGAGGAAACAACCTTATCTTTACACCAGAAGTCAGCATCATCGAACGGGATCAAAACCACCTGGAGGTCGCCGGTATCCGGGTCATCAAGTATCCAGTTGACTATGCGAATCTCGCAAATGGCCAGGCAGAAAACGACTGGGTATATTTCAGATATTCCGACGTACTGCTCATGAAAGCGGAAGCGCAACTGCGAACAAATGCCACTGGCCCTGCATTGACACTGGTCAATTCGGTACGGACGGTACGCGGTGCAACACCGATGACGGCACTCACCTTGGAGAATTTGCTTGATGAACGTGGAAGAGAGTTCTTCTGGGAAGGTGTAAGGAGACAGGATCTTATCCGATTTGGTAAATTTCTGGAACCTTGGCAGGAAAAACCAGTTGATGAAGAGAAGTACCTTCTTTTTCCAATCCCTGATAATCAGCTGGGGAATACAAACTTTACCCAAAATCCCGGCTATTAACCACTAAAATCATCTAAAGGGGTTAACAAGACACAATCTTGTTAACCCCTTTTTTATAGATAACCCCCTGGCCGGTGTCCCAATCCGGTAATTGGGTTTCCACCTGAACATTTTTCAACAGGTTTGTTTCCTTTTTTTACCTTTGCGCAAACGAAAATTCAATGAGTGAGAAAATAGTCGTCTTAGGTTCCAACGGACAAATTGGAACGGAACTGGTAACTGAACTGAGAAAAATATATGGTGAAGACCATGTGGTCGCCTGCGACATTAGAAGACCAGACTACGACATCAAGAATTCGGGTCCTTTTGAATTTGTCAATGTCCTTGAAAAAGAGACTTTAAACAACATCTTTCAAAAATATAAGCCAACGCAGGTGTACCTGTTGGCGGCACTTTTATCCGCAACCGGCGAACAAAATCCGAAACTTGCCTGGGATCTGAACATGAACGGCTTATTGAATATTCTTGATCTCGCCATTGTTTACAAAACGGCAAAGGTATACTGGCCAAGTTCAATTGCGGTGTTCGGCCCGAACTCTCCGAAAGATCATACCGCCCAGTACTGCATTATGGATCCGAATACGGTCTATGGCATCAGTAAGCTCGCCGGAGAAAGATGGTGTGAATACTACTTTCAGAAATATGGTCTGGATGTACGCAGCATCCGCTATCCGGGTCTGATCAGCTGGAAGGCTGCTCCAGGCGGTGGAACGACAGACTATGCCATCCACATCTTTCATGACGCGCTGAAAAAGGGAAGCTACGCATCTTTCCTAAATGCACAAACGGAGCTGCCGATGATGTATATGGATGATGCGATCCGTGGTACCATTCAGCTGATGGATGCCCCTGCCGAAAACATATCCATCAGATCAAGTTATAACTTTGCGGGCTTCAGCTTCACTCCAGAAGTTCTTGCAGCGGAGATCAGGAAACACATTCCGGATTTCAAGCTTACCTATACGGAAAATGATCCTCGTCAGCTGATTGCCGCCAGCTGGCCAAAGTCTATCGACGATTCTTATGCGGCAAACGACTGGTCATGGAAACCTGAATTTAACCTCAGCAGGATGACCGAAGACATGTTGAAGAATTTAAAAAATTAGTTAAAAGTCCTAAAGAAAAATATTTATGGGAAGAGCATTCGAGTTTAGAAAAGAAAGAAAATTTAAACGCTGGGCCAAAATGGCCGTTCAATTTACCCGTATTGGTAAAGAGATCGTCATGGCCGTTAAAGACAACGGACCAAATCCGGACACAAACTCCCGCCTGCGTACCGCCATCCAGAATGCGAAGGCCGTAAACATGCCTAAAGACCGCGTAGATGCGGCAATTAAGCGGGCCTCAAACAAAGATGAGAACGGGTACGAAGAACACGTTTATGAGGGTTATGCCCAACATGGTGTAGCCATACTGATTGAAACGGCAACAGACAATACGAATCGTACAGTCGCAAACGTGCGCAGTTATTTTAATAAAACCGGCGGAACGCTAGGTAAAACCGGGTCGCTGGATTTTATCTTCAACCGTAAATCTATATTCCGGTTTCTGCCGGGAGAGAAAGATCTCGAAGAATTGGAGTTCGAATTGATCGACGCTGGCCTGGAAGAATTGTACCTGGAGTCCGATGAAGAAGGCAACGATATCGCTGTCGTGCAAACGGCTTTCGAAGACTTTGGAAAAATGCAGAAAGCACTCGAAGATCTGGGTGTTGAAATGAAAAGTGCAAAACTGGAAAGAATTGCATTGTCTACCATCCCAATTTCAGAAGAACAAGCAGTGGATGTGTTTAAGCTGATCGATAAGCTGGAAGAGGACGATGATGTCCAGGCCGTATACCACAATATGGCTGAGTAAACAGTCAACTAAAAGGCACCAGGTAAAAAAAATACCCCCATAAAGCAGACACTTTATGGGGGTATTTTTTTGTTCAAAGACGGAGGCGGCCGCTTACTCCAGGCTAAAGTCTGCCTCTTTTACATCTCTCGAGTTGGGGCCGATAAATACTTTAAACGCGCCCGGCTCTGCTACGTATTTCAAATCGGCGTTGTAGAACTTCAGATCTTCTTCCGTGATGGTAAAAGTAATATCCCTGCTTTCACCCGCCTTCAAGATTATTTTTCGAAAGCCTTTCAGCTCTTTTACGGGTCTGGTGATGGTACCGACCACGTCCCTGGTATACAGTTGTACCACCTCCTTGCCATCTCGCTTACCGGTGTTTGTAACGGTCACCGTCGCCTGGAGTGATTGCCCGGATTTGAATGCGGAAGCACTCAACTTAATGTTGCTGTAGCTGAATGACGTATAACTCAAGCCAAATCCAAAAGGGTAGAGCGGGTCATTGCTTACATCCAGGTAGTTCGAACGGAACTTCGAAAACCACTTGCCTTGCTCCAGCGGGCGGCCGGTATTCTTGTGACTGTAATATAAGGGAACCTGACCTACGTTCTGCGGAAAGGTAGCGGTCAGTTTGCCAGATGGATTTACGGTGCCAAACAGCACATCTGCAATCGCACTTGCCGCCTGCGTACCACCAAACCAGACATTCAGAATGGCCGGAACATTCTCGCTTTCCCATTTCAGGACAAGCGGACGGCCGGTAAACAAAACAAGTACAACCGGTTTGCCGGTTTTTAACAATGCAGCGAGCAACCTTTTCTGCACATCGGGAATCCCGATGTCGCTGCGGCTGGAGCTTTCTCCGCTCATCTCTGAACTCTCTCCCAAAGCAGCCACTACAACATCCGATTTATTCGCATTGTCCACAGCCTCTTTTATCAACTCCGCTTCGCTGCGGTTCTCCCGCGGTATTTCTCTGCCGAACATCGTCGCCCGGGTTTGATAGTCCGGATCGGAAATCAGGTTGGATCCCACAGCATGTAAGATCTTTACCTGGTTGCCGGCAACACTTTTCAATCCTTCTAATAGCGAGGGTGTATTGGCGAGATCGGCGTTTACACTCCAGGTTCCCGGCATATTGCTCCTGCTATTGGCCAAA
>JARKUW010000033.1 GCA_029851965.1 Bacteroidota bacterium
GCGTTGGTACAGCGTTGCCTGTTTACATCAAGTTTATCTTTTTAACGATTCTTCCCATACTCGTGATCTGCTATGCACTGTATTGGCTCATTACAAAAACCCGTATCCCGGATCTGGTTGTCGTCGGCTCATGCTTTCTGATCGGGGGTGGAATCGGAAATCTCTTCGATCGGCTTCTTTTTGGATCGGTCACGGATTTTTTCCACATCAATTTTGTGCTCTTTCAAACCGGCGTCTTTAACATGGCGGATGTTTCCATTGTATTTGGCATATCCCTGATCCTGTTTCAAAATTATGTGCTCAACAAGCTTGACGGCGGGCATGTGCGTTCTGCATAGGTTCGTAACAATTTTCTTGTCCGCTGCTCTAATGGTGATAAAGCCTGCGGTACATGAAAATCAACTCGTCAACTAAGGGGCGCAAAGACGGTATTGCCGGCAAGCGTTCGAAAAAGAAAGAATGGTTAAATGCGATCGTGTTTGCACTGATCGCCTCAACGCTCATCAGAGGGCTCGTCTTTTCAGCCTATGCCATACCATCCGGCTCCATGGAGGGCAGCTTGCTTACCGGCGATTATCTGTTTGTCAGCAAGATTGCGTATGGGCCCAGAATGCCGGTGACCCCGGTTTCGAATCCATTTCTTGAACCCACCATCACAAAGTATCACCTCCGGACATACTGGGACGGAATTCAGCTTCCATACTTCCGTCTACCTGGATTCAGCCAGATCAAGCGTGGCGATATCGTCGTTTTTAACAAACCTGAAGAAGCGGATCCGAAGCTTCGGGTGCCGGTTGATCAGCGGACGAGCCTGATTAAACGCTGCCAGGCAATACCCGGAGATGTACTTCAGATCATAGACGCTAAAATTTACATCAATGGAAAGCCTGTGCAGGATGCAGATCATTCGCAGTCGACCTATCTCGTAAAAACAGAAGGTAGCACCATTAACCCTGATGTGTTTCAGGATCTGCAAATAGAGGTGCTGGCGCAGGAGGATCAGTATACATTTCTGATGTCAATTCCGAAAGCTTCTTTGGCGGCATTCAGCGGGTATTCTTACATCAAAAGTGTTTTACCGGCCGTTGCGGAGCCCGGGAAGTTCGATCCGTTGATCTTTCCCCATCGTGCAGAATTTCCATGGAACGTTGATAATTACGGTCCTTTAGCCATTCCCAAAGCAGGCATGTCCATCCCGCTGAATGATTCTACACTCACCTTATACAGCCGGGCAATTAAATGGTATGAAAACAACAGGGTGGAAAAAACTGGCAAGGACATTCTGATCAACGGGAAGAAGGCCGATCAATATACTTTTAAGCTCGACTACTACTGGATGATGGGTGACAACCGGCACAATTCTGTAGACTCCCGTTTTTGGGGTTATGTGCCGGAAGATCATGTGGTTGGGAAAGCAATTGTTACCTGGCTGAGTTTAAACTCGCAAGGTGACCTGCTGGACAAGGTACGCTGGAGCAGGATCCTGATGCCCATCCGATAGCATGGAATGAGCTGCACGCTGCAGAACTTAATGTCCGTTGATTTGTTGTCTTTTTAGCTGCAATGGTGCAGTGATAAGGGATGTGCTCATGGAAAATGCAATAAAAAAGGACTGGGAGGAGATTGACAACAAGCTTTACAAAGTGATTATATTTAAGCATTTCTCAGAAGCTTTTGCTTTCATGGGAAAGGTTGCCGCACTTGCAGAACGCAACAATCATCACCCAAAGTGGTGTAACGATTACAACAAACTTGAAATCTGGCTCTCGAGCCATGATGCCGGAGATACGGTAACCGAGAAAGACAGGAATCTGGCGAAATTGATTGACGGGCTTCTGGAGTAGAGATCGGGTTCTATGGATCTGTGTTCTTAGACTCTGCATGCTTCACCACATTCTTGAGGTGCTTATCAAGTTCGAGGATACTTTCCTCAAGTAGCTTCAAGATGGTTGCTGAGTCATCTGATTCAGAGCTCGTATTCAGCAGTGGAATCAACCCCATTACATTTGCCAGGGGCCTTCTGATCATGTGAGACTGGCTCATGGCAATTTGCTCGAACGTATCCTGATTTTCCGTAATCGTTTTTTGGGCGGAGGACAGACTGGATGACAGGGAAGAGTGGCTCGCGATCTGCTGGAGCTTTTGTTTATTGATGTTGGTTGCGGATCCAAACCAGAGTTCGATCTTGCCGGCTTCGTTGTAGTAAGGCTCTGCACGAAACAGGTACCATTCCGGGTCTTTATTCTTTGCCTGAAAGCGCAATTCCTTTTCCATTATCTTTCCGGTTTTCAGGCAGCTTCTCCAGTATAGCAAGAGGCCGCGGCGGTCTTTTGGATACACGCCTGCAAATTTGCTGTAATCAGCCGGATCCTCGAAGTTAAAATAATCCCGCACACGATCGTTGATGAAGTTAATCTGTCCGTTCGGCAGCGCCGTAAAGATCATATTGGGTGTTAAATCGGCGAGGAATTTGAACCTTTTTTGCTCTTGTTCAGCAATCCGTTTCTCCTGCATCAGTTCTTTTTCGTACTTCTTCCGGTCGGCAATTCTGTGGATAGAGGCATTGATCAGCAGTACCTGTCCTTGCGCATCCTTATGTGCCGTAGCATCAAACAGGATGTCCAGCCGCTGATCCCTGGTAACCAGAACCAGGCTAATCTCATTTACACTTCCCTGTAAAGACAACATTGGATTGAGGACCATCTGAAAATACATACTGCCCGCCTTCGTTAATATAGAGGTCATATTGGACTGGCAAACTTCTGAAGGCGGACGCCCAAGCCAGGAACACAGGGTCTCATTTACGCGGTGGATGTTCCCATCGGGGGTAAAGGAGATGAGGCCGGAGGGTGCATGCTGGTAAAGAAATTCAGCATCCAATAAGTGAGAGAGTTGATTTTGTTCCGGCATAGATCTTTATTCGGTTATAAAGTTTTCGATTGCACGTATAACTTCTTGCGGATCACTCAGATGCGGGCAATGGCCGGTAGATTCCAGGAAGACCATTTCATTCCCCTTGGTATGTTCGAACACGTATTCAGCAGTTGTAAATGAAGCAAGAAAGTCTTCCCTGCATTGAATGGTTAAACTTGGAATATTCAAGCGCGACAGGTCATTCCGGTTATCGGACAAAAATGTTACCCGCGCAAACTTCCTTGCGATCTCCGGGTTGGTGCTGCAGAAGCTCTCCGCAAGGCCGTCCGACAGCTCAGGACTGTTGGCGCTGCCGACAATCACCGGAGCAACGGAAGCAGACCAGCCCAGATAGTTACTGTCCATAACTTCCAGAAGCTCTTCCAGATCTGCGCGCTCCATGGCACCGACGTAATCCGTGTCGTGGGTGTATCGGGGGGAGGGGCCGATGAAGACTATTTTCTTAAAGAAAGCGGGTTCCTTATTAACTGCAATCAGACCGATCATGCTACTCACAGAGTGGCCCACAAAAACAACGTTCTCGAGCGCTAACGCGGAACAGATGTCCAGGACATCCTGTGCATAGCCGCTGAGGTCATTGTAACGCTCATCATCGTAGGCGCTCAGATCTGAACCACCCGCACCTACGTAATCGAAAACAACGATCTTGTACTTGTCTCTAAATGCCGGTAGCACAAATCTCCAGGTATTCTGATCGCATCCAAAGCCATGCGCGAACATTAAC
Source organism: Bacteroidota bacterium (assembly GCA_029851965.1). GTDB lineage: Bacteria > Bacteroidota > Bacteroidia > Sphingobacteriales > Sphingobacteriaceae > Pedobacter. Next base: position 3,659 of record JARKUW010000033.1, read on the forward strand.
GTCAAATTTCCCTCGCCTGATACGGTGACGTTGTTCCGTTTCATGATTCTTTTTACCTCGGGATCAATGTTGTTGGTATTCAATGTCTTAAGGGTTAACTTTTACTTTGCTAGTTAAATAGTCAGGAATTTTCCGACATTTGCTTCCGTTGAAGCAGTTATAAAAAGTTAAAGATCGGCTTTTTTGATTTACGAAGCAATGCCTTCTGGCAGTTGGTGGAAGTTGTTCTCATTTGTAGCCTGTTGGGGTGCGAATATATATTGAAAGGCTGATCCCGTAGATTCAGATCGCAGATCTTGTAACGACATCTGAAACTCGACATGTTTTTAGTTATGCGCACAAAGTTTAGTTATTTTTTACTTTTGGCGGCCATCTTTGCCGGCTGTCAGGTTAACGAGTATAGTCCGAACCAAAAGTTCAATGAAAGATCTGCAACGGACGTCAATGCCCGTGAGATCGCCACACTGCCTAAAAAGGAACCTGGTGCCCACATCCGGATCGCCGTTTCAGGAGATACACAGCGGACCTATAAGGAAAGTCAGCTTTTTGTGGATCACATCAATGCACGAGATGATATAGATTTTGTGTTTCTCAATGGTGATATTTCCGATTTTGGGTTATTGCTGGAGTTTGACGGCGTGGAGAAAATCTATTCTACCTTGAAAGTTCCCTACATCGCGATTATTGGAAACCACGACCAGGTTGCCAATGGTTACGATGTCTACAAAAGAATGTTCGGCCCGGTAGACTTCACGTTCAATTATGCAGGTGTTAAGTTTGTTTGCCATGACTCCAACGGCCGGGAACATAACTTCAACGGTAAAATTCCGGATATGGATTTTCTTAGAAGCAATATGAAGCTGGAACCGGGGGTAAACCACCTGATTGCGATGTCGCATATTCCACCAATGGACAACGACTTCGACAGCAAGCTGAGTGCTCCGTATCAGGATTTGATCAATCAGACGCCGGGGGTACTTGCATCCATTCATTCGCACCAGCATTCTTCCAATATTATTTACAGCAACAATGGCAAGGGAGTGCCGATTATAATTACCAACGCTATTGTAAACCGATCCTATACACTTATTGATGTTGAAAATGATGTACTTACGGCCACACCTGTATCGTTTTAATGCTTTTATATTGCTGATGCTTACTGCTCCCCTGGCATTCGCTCAGCGTAAGACGGCGAATGCACTTGTGCCTGATAAAGTGATCACACAGTATGCAGGAAGTATCGGATACATGAGTTTGGGCCTGGGCTACGATTTGTTTCAGGAACGGACAGAACTCAGTTTTCACTATGGCTACGTACCGGAGGTGAAAGGAGGTGAGCTACATATTGCAGCACTTAAGTTTGAATACAAGCCATTTAAGCTGAAGATATCCGATGGGCTTGTGTTCCGGCCGGTGAACCCAGTAGTTTTTGGTTCCTATACATTTGGGAAAGCATTTGGATTAAGCTTTGATCGGGATCAGTATCCAAAAGGATATTATTTCTGGTCTCCGGCACTTAGAGGACATCTCGGTGCCACCTCAGAGCTGGAGATACTTGCAGATGCCTCGAGTTCCATCAAGTCAATTACCCTGTTTACCGAGGCAAATACAAATGATCTTTATCTGGTGAGCTGGTACGAAAACCGCACGACAACCCCTTTCTATAAGATCTTCCACCTTGGCTTTGGCCTAAAGATGAACTTCTAATTCGAGATATACCGTAAAACCCGCGTTTGCTACGTATTTGACGCAGTGGTATACGCGTTGAGGCGCTCCAGGTGAAAAATTCGACGCTTTGTAAAACCTTTAACCGTTTGTTTTGATTTATGAATAGAACCCATATCTCAATTAATGATAAAATCAAACGGCAAAAAGCGAGTTATCATCACCAATGTATCTCCAACCGTTGAATCGGGAAGATACACGGCGAAAGCGGTAACCGGAGATGAAATTACATTTACGGCGGATGTCTTCGGAGACGGACATGACGTCATAGCAGCAAGCATATATTTCAGGCAGCAAGGGCTTGATAACGTGGAAGAGCTTCCAATGACGCTCATCAATAATGATCACTGGGAAGTCGCCCATGTTTTCAATCAGACAGGGCGGTTTGAATTCTGGGTTGAAGGATGGGAAGATCATTATGGCAACTGGACACACGGCCTGATCAAGAAATATGAAGCCGGACAGGATCTCACGGTAGAGCTTCAGATCGGCATTAATCTTATTCAAAAAGCCGCTGAATTTTCAGCTGCCAACCGGGAGGTACTGCTGCAATGGATCGAAAGGTTTAACCAGGCGGAAAGTGTCGCGGCCTCTGTATCCCTGGCCTTAGCTCCAGAACTGGTCAAGCTGATGTATAGCTACCGGCAACCCGACATTATTACGGCTTCCGACTTTTATCCACTGGAAATCGAGCGAAAGAAAGCTGGATTCAGTAGTTGGTATGAGCTGTTTCCAAGATCTGCATCGGCCGAGGCCGGAAAACATGGAACTTTCAAGGATGTAATGAACCTGCTGCCGAGAGTAGCGCAGATGGGCTTTGATGTTTTGTATTTTCCGCCTATACATCCCATTGGGGAGAAAAACAGGAAAGGGAAAAACAATAGCCTTACGCCGGAGCCCGGCGAACCGGGGTCACCCTGGGCCATCGGGAACAGAAAGGGCGGGCATAAAGCGATCCATCCGGAGCTGGGTACGCTGCGCGACTTCAAGAAGTTGATTGCGGCGGCGAATAGCCTCGATATTGAGATTGCGATGGACATCGCTTTTCAGTGTGCGCCGGACCACCCCTATGTGAAAGAACATCCGGAGTGGTTTACCTGGCGGCCGGATGGCACTGTTCAGTATGCGGAGAACCCGCCAAAAAAATACGAAGATATTCTTCCTTTCAATTTTGAAACCGACGACTGGGAAAATCTGTGGGAGGAGCTGAAAAGTGTTATTGAATACTGGGTAGATGCCGGTATCCGGATATTCCGCATAGACAATCCACACACCAAGGCCTTTCGTTTCTGGGAATGGACGATCAATGAGATCCGGACCAAGAACCCTGAAGTTTTATTTCTTGCAGAAGCGTTTACCCGCCCCAGGGTGATGGAGCGCCTCGCTAAAGCGGGCTTCAACCAGTCATATACTTACTTCACCTGGAGAAACAATAAAAAGGAGCTGGAAGAGTATATGCTGGAACTGACACAAACGGAGATGCGGTATTATTTCCGCCCCAATTTCTGGCCGAATACACCAGACATCCTTCCTCCGGCTTTAATTCACGGTGGCGAGAATGCGCACATCATGCGTCTGATACTTGCAGCAACGTTGTCTTCCAGCTACGGAATCTATGGTCCGGTGTATGAATTCGGCATCAATACGCCTCATGGCGCAAAAGAGGAGTACGTGGACAATGAGAAATATGAGATCAGGCATTGGAACTGGAATCAATATACCCGGATAACCGAGCTTATTATCCGTATTAACCAGATCCGTAAAGAGAATGCAAGTTTACAAACCACCTGGAATGTAGCGTTCGCGGAAACAACAAACGCCCAGATTATTTGTTACATCAAAACAGATCCGGCAACGGGGAACCGGCTGATTATCGCGGTGAACATGGACGTGCAGCATACGCAAAGTGCAATGGTCAGAATTCCGCTTGCTGAGCTGGACATTCTGCCCGGATCGTCGTTCCGTATACACGATCTGCTAAGTGGAGACAAATATACCTGGCAGGATGAATGGCAGTATGTGGAGCTAAATCCATACTTAATGCCCGCACATATTTTTAGAATAGAATCATAACCCAACACACCATATGGCTGAGCAAAACACTCCAATAGACGATAACCTGCATTGGTATAAAGACGCGATTATATATGAACTTCACATTAAGGCCTTCCGCGATGGCAACGGGGATGGCATCGGGGATTTCCAGGGCCTTATAGAAAAGATACCTTACCTGGCTGACCTCGGTGTGACGGCCATATGGCTGTTGCCATTCTATCCATCGCCGCTAAGGGATGATGGCTACGATATTTCCGATTACTACCACATTAATCCTTCGTATGGTGACATTAAACAATTTAAAGCCTTTTTAAAGGAAGCACATAAGCGAGGGTTACGGGTAATTACGGAGCTGGTCATTAACCACACGTCTGACCAGCATCCCTGGTTTCAACGGGCCCGGCTGGCACCGAAAGGCTCCAAGCTGCGGGACTATTATGTGTGGACGGATGATCCGACCGAGTTTAAGGACGCCAGGATCATATTTCAGGATTATGAGACCTCAAACTGGACATGGGATCCAGTGGCCAAACAATACTTCTGGCACCGCTTCTTTCATCATCAGCCGGATCTAAACTTCGCGAACCCGGTGGTTCAGCAAGAGGTATTTAAAATCATGGACTATTGGTGTAAGATGGGCGTTGACGGCTTCAGGCTGGATGCCGTGCCGTATCTGTTTGAAAGAAATGACACCAATTGTGAGAACTTACCGGAGACACATGATTTCCTGAAAAAGCTGAGGAAATATATAGATGACCACTATCCAGGTACGCTTCTGCTTGCAGAGGCCAACATGTGGCCGGAAGATTCTGCAGCCTATTTTGGTGAGGGGGATGAGTGTCAGATGAACTATCATTTTCCGCTGATGCCACGGATGTTTATGTCTTTACAGATGGAAGACAGATACCCGATAACGGACATTTACGATCAGACACCGGCAATTCCGGAAACCTGCCAATGGGCAATTTTCCTTAGAAATCACGATGAGCTAACGCTGGAAATGGTGACGGATGAAGAGCGGGATTACATGTACAAAGTTTATGTGAAGGATCCAAAAGCCAGGATAAACCTGGGTATTCGACACCGGCTGGCACCATTGCTGGAAAATAACCGCCGGAAAATAGAACTGATGAACACCTTACTTTTCAGTTTGCCGGGAACGCCGGTGATCTACTATGGCGACGAGATCGGAATGGGTGATAATTTCTATCTCGGCGACCGCGATGGGGTACGTACGCCGATGCAGTGGCATTCCGATCGGAATGCAGGCTTCTCTGCGGCCAATCCCCAACAATTGTATCTTCCGCTTATCCTGGACCCGCAATTCCACTACGAGTCCGTCAATGTCGAACTTCAGTCCAGAAATACATCATCGCTACTGTGGTGGATGAAGCGGGCAATTAATACCCGGAAAAAATACAAAGCGTTCGGACGCGGAGATTTGAAATTTGTACAAAGCGAAAATGCGAAGGTACTTGCGTTTACGCGGACCTACGAAGACCAGACCATGCTTGTCATCGCCAACCTCTCTAGATTTGCACAGGTCGCAGAGCTTCAGCTGGACAGCTTCAAAGGCTATGTGCCGGTAGAGATACTAAGCAGAAACCGCTTTCCGATCGTGCGCGAAGATGTACCTTATTTCTTCACCCTCGGGGCCTATGCAACACAAAGCTTTATTTTAGAAAAGACACATTCAGAACTGGAGAATGACCATGAGCTGCACACACTGTCCCTGAGCAAGTGGAAAGACCTGTTGAAGCGGGAAGTGCTGGAAAAACTGGAGAATGAGATCCTGCCCAAATACATGATGCGCCTTCGCTGGTTTGGAGGCAAGGGCAGGGGCATGGAAACTGTAAAGATCATTGATCATGCAACCATTCCAATGGAACAGAATCCAGCATTTGTCCTGCTGCTTGAGGTATCTTACCGTGACGGCCTGCCGGACATGTACCAACTTCCGGTCGCATGCGGAATGGGTGAGTTTTCATACAAGATCAAGGACAGTTGCCCGCAGTCGGTCATCGCCATGCTACAGCTGGATGGTGAAGATGTGGTACTGTATGATGCGATTTACGGACTGGACTTTCAGCAGGCGGTAATCAATAGCATGGCACGGCAGCATACCCTGAACCAGGGCGGTTCAGAGCTCCTCTTTTCTGGAAACAGGGCCTTACGAAAACATCTCGTGTTAAATCCGAAGACTAAACCACGGGTAATATCAGCCGAGCAAAGTAATACATCCATCACCTATGACAACGCTTTTTACCTGAAATTCTACAGGAAAGTGGACCGTGCCATCAATCCGGACGTGGAATTGAGCCGCTTTCTGACGGAGAGTGCCAAGTTCAAACATACCCCCGGCTACATTGGAGCGATCGAATGGAAGTTTGGGAAAGATAAGACCATGGTGCTCGGCATGATGCAGGAGATGGTCAGCAGCACGAGCGACGGATGGGAGTATATGATAGATCGTCTGAATGATTTTAATGAAAAGATCCTTGCGCATCCGGATGCAGTTGCGGCTCCGCCGGAACTTGTAGGAACGTTGACCAATCCAGTTGCTTATGAAGAGATTCCAGAAACAATAAAGAGCTTGCTGGAGGCGACGGTCGCGGAACTGGCGACCATGCTGGGCAAACGGACGGGAGAGATGCATCTTGCTTTATCTTCAAATACCGATCAGGCTGCATTCCAGCCAGAGCCTTTCTCGCTGCACTACCAACGCTCGCTGTTTTCATCTTTGCAGTCATTGGTGCGGGTTGCCTTCCAGAGCCTGAGTAAGAATATGAAGTCACTCTCTCCGGCTGTTCAGGAGGAGGCCGCAGAAGTACTGAAGATGAAGGATGAGATCCTGAACATCATGAAGCGGATTTACAGTAAAAAGATCGACGTTACAAAAATCAGGATCCATGGCGATTATCACCTGGGGCAGGTTTTGTTTACGGGTAAAGATTTTCTGATCCTTGATTTCGAAGGGGAGCCTTCGCGCAGCTACAGTGAAAGGCGATTGAAGTACTCGGCCCTTCGGGACGTCGCCGGTATGATCCGGTCCTTCCATTATGCCGCTTATGGCAGCCTGTTCCTCGACAACCAGATCCGGGAGGAAGATATTGTTACGTTGCTGCCTTATGTGCGGCAATGGTACCATTATATGAGCGGATTCTTTATACAGTCGTATCTGGACACCGTTGGTGAGGCGCCGATCGTTCCCGACAACAGGGGAGACCTGGAGATCCTGATGCAAACGTATCTTCTGCAAAAGGCGATATATGAATTGAATTATGAATTAAATAACAGACCCGACTGGGTGATTGTTCCTTTGCGCGGAATCAAAGCAATTGTAGAAAAAAACCGTAAAGTGACGGTTCAATAATGGCATCTATGGCGAAAAACACGATAAAAACTGTTGCAAAAGTGGAAAGCGGCCCGGCCTGGTTTTCTTTGTTTTCTGATGAAGATATACTGCTGTTCAAAACGGGGAAACACCGCACGCTTTTTAACAAGCTTGGCGCACACCCGGTTGAACACAATGGCGTGAAGGGCACCTATTTTGCGGTCTGGGCTCCAAATGCGAAGTACGTCAGCGTAGTTGGAAACTTCAATGGATGGGAACGCCGTGCAAATCCCATGCATGTACGTTGGGACAGCTCGGGCATCTGGGAATGCTTCATTCCTGGGATTTACGGTGCAGAATACTACAAGTACTTTATAGATTCCCACACTGGTTATCAGGTGGAGAAAGGCGACCCTTATGCCTTCCATTGTGAAACGCCTCCGCACACGGCCAGTGTGACCTGGGACCTGACCTATCAATGGAACGATGCGGACTGGATGGCACAACGCAAGGACAAGAATGTACTGCAGCAGCCCGTTTCTATTTATGAGCTGCACCTGGGGTCCTGGCGTAGGAAAAACGGAGAACAGCCCAACGAGTTTTTGACATACCGCGAACTGGCTGCCGAACTTCCTGCATATTGCAGTTATATGAATTTTACTCACGTGGAGTTCATGCCCGTTATGGAACATCCATTCTACGGTTCATGGGGTTATCAAATCGTGGGTTTCTATGCACCAAGCAGCCGCTATGGTACAACACAGGACTTTATGTACCTGATTGATCAGCTGCATCAGGCTGGCATAGGCGTTATTCTGGATTGGGTACCCTCTCATTTTCCGACCGACGAGCACGGACCGGGATATTTCGACGGTACTCATTTGTACGAATACGAAGATCCACGCAGGGGGTTCCATCCGGACTGGAAGAGCTTCATTTTTAATCTTGGGAGAAATGAGGTCAGGGCTTTCCTGATCTCAAATGCTGTATTCTGGCTGGAAAAGTATCACATTGATGGTTTAAGGGTAGATGCGGTGGCATCCATGTTGTATCTGGATTACTCCCGGAATGAAGGGGAGTGGCTTCCGAACATCTATGGAGGTAGAGAAAACCTGGAATCGATCAGCTTTCTTCAGGAGTTTAATGAAGTGATACATGAGCGACATCTGATGTATTTACTGTTGCCGAGGAATCTACATCCTGGCCGGGCGTGACGCACCCGGTTGTCAATGGTGGCTTGGGCTTCGACATGAAATGGATGATGGGATGGATGCACGACACGCTTGGTTATCTCGAGAACCCTACGGTCTACCGGAAATACCATCAAGGCCAGCTGACCTTTAGTCTGGTGTACGCCTTTTCTGAAAAGTTCATGCTTCCTTTGTCGCACGATGAAGTGGTTTATGGGAAAGGCTCTTTGATTAATAAGATGCCTGGCGACAACTGGCAGCAGTTCGCGAATCTCCGTTTGCTGTATGGCTACATGTATGGCCATCCCGGTGCTAAAATGATATTTATGGGCGGCGAATTTGCGCAGCGTCATGAGTGGCAGCACGACTACAGTCTGGATTGGCATGAAAATAACAATCCCGATCACCAGGGGATACAGCGCGTCGTACGTGATTTGAATAAGTTCTATAAGGATCATCCTGCACTGTATGAAAACAACTTCTCGTCGGAGGGTTTTGAGTGGATCAATGCCGATGATGCAGCGCACAGCGTTATCGCATGGATCCGGAAGGCAGAAGATGAACAGCTGATTTTTATTGCGAACTTTAGTCCGGTGGTGTGGAATAATTACCGGGTAGGGGTGCCGAAGTTGGGATTTTATCAGGAAGTGTTCAATACTGATAACCTGTATTATGGTGGAAGCGATCAGTTGAACGCAGGACGGCTGGAAACATCACCGATTCCGTACAATGGAAAGACGCATTCCTTATCGTTAACACTACCGCCATTGGGCATGATCATACTTCAATTTAACGATACTTACAATTGGTATAAGCCTTAATCTTGTGAAAGATTAAGGCTTATCTTGTTGCTACATTTTATACATTTTCTCGTAATACTCATTGGCGAGGCGGCCTGCTTCGAAAGCTGGTACAACGTCTGCTGCGGCCTGCTTCAGGATCTGCAGCCAGGCTGCTTTGTCTCTGTAGTACATGGGAAGAACGGTACGCTCCAGGGTGTTCATCAGGTTTTCATTTTCGATCTTATCTTTTTCGTCCACAGGTAAGGAATCTGCTGCAGGCTCGATGATAAAGCAGTTTTCAAGCGGCTTAGCAAATTCAGGTACCCAGCCATCTGGTATGGATAAGTTTATCGCACCGTTCATTGCTGCGGCCATCCCGCTGGTTCCGGATGCTTCACGATACATTCGGGGATTATTCAGCCAAACATCTGCACCCTTCTTGAGGTAAGCGGAGAGGTCAAGCTCATATCCCGTCAGGACGGCACAGTTCTTAAAGGGACGTGCGCGGTTGATGATGTGGTTGAAGAGGCCAATGGCTTCCATGTCTTTCGGGTAAGGCTTTCCTGCCCAGATCAGCTGCACAGGGAACTCCGCGTTGTTGATCAGCCTGGTAAAGCGTTCCCAATCCTGCATCATCAGATCCGCACGTTTATACCCCGCAAAGCGCCTTGCCCAAACGATGGTAAGGACATTTTCGTCAAACAGCTTTCCACATTGGTCTGCAACGATCTTAAAGAGTTCGGCTTTCATCTCTTTTTTACGGCTGGTAATCGCGGTATCATCGTTACCGGCAATTGCATCATCGAAAACGGGATCTTTCCAGTAGGTTTTATTTTGCGCATTGGTGATCTCGGTGATCTCACATACACCCGGATTACTTCCCCACATCTGGCGTGCAACTTCCCCGTGAAGGACGGAGACTCCATTGGCTTTACGTGCGAATTTTAGTGCACCCAGGGTATAGTTGAAGTCGTGACCGTCCATTCCTAAAATGTACTTCACTTCATGCTCCTGCAAGTGGTAAAAGAAAGACATCTCCTTAAGCAGCGCGTAGCTGTGCGACTCGTTTCCGGCCATTTCAGGTGTATGGGTGGTGAAGACAACGCGCTTTTTAACCTCATCAAGATTCCTGAATTTGGCATAGAGGTAGAAATTCAAGGGAACGGCATGGCCTTCATTCATGTGATAGACATCAGGCGTGAGCTCCAGCTGATCCAGCAGGATCGCGCCGCCAATGCCCAAAATGATGCTCTGTGCAATGCGGGTCGATTCATTGGCGTCGTAAAGGTTGTTGGTGATCGAACGGGACAATACATCATTCTCCGGAATGTCTGTACTCAACAGGAACACTGGTGCAGACTTGAACGTTTCCGGTTTAAGCAGCCAGACCTTCACCCTTACCGGGGTATCGTGGACCGGAACTGTAAAAACCAGGCCCGTATCCTGCAGATACGAGTAGTCTTTCTGAACGAAATCCGGCTTCATCTGTGCATGTTCGTCCCTTACCTGTTCATAATAGCCATATTTCCACAGCATTCCAATGCCAATAAGGTTCTGCTTGAGTTCGTAGGCGCTTCTAAGATGGGAGCCGGCCAGAAAACCCAGGCCACCGCTGTAAATTTTGAGCGCCTGATCTATGGCAAACTCCATAGAAAAGTAAGCAACGGAGCGGGCGTATTTTTCGTCGGGTTCATACCCGAATATTTCTTGTCTGGTAAGCATATATCCTGTGTTTTGATGTGGGTGATTGATTCAAAGAAGCTAACAACTTCATGAAGATAAGTGATTTAATGAATTAATCGAAGTGGTTGAAACATTTAATGAAACTCATTACTTCCAAAGCGTATCCAGATGATCCGGATGTGTCTTTTTGGAGGATCCACTGCCGTTATAGCTTCCTAAATTGAATTTTTACAAACAATTGTGCTGCTTAGTCCATTGTTATAGGTGATAAAAGTAATATAGCCTTAATACAAACTTAAACTAAAACGTATGGCAAAAAACAAAGAAGGGAAGTTTGTTCCCCCAAAGGGGAAACCTTCAGGAAAGGGAAATGAAACCGTGGGATTAAAGGATGCTTTTGCAGCGATTGATCCGGATAAGGAAAATGAGATAACGGAGAAATACATCTCAGATACAGATGAACAGGAAGCCTTGATCCAAATGAGGCATGTTAACCGAAATGTGAACAAGGGTGTAGATTACGACGACAATAAAAGTTAAGTTTATGGGAGTATTATCAAAGGATGAGCTCGCCGAGCTAACCAGTTATGAGGCGGATTGTTGTGTATCCATCTTCATGCCGGCACACAGCTCCGGAGTAGAAGTTAATAACCAGCATGATGCAATTGTTCTGAAGAACAATCTGCAGTCTGCGAGAAAGATGTTGCTTGACAAGGGAAAGAATCAGCGAACAGTAGAGACCATCCTACAGGAAGGTTTCAAACTGGTTGATGATCGGGAATTCTGGAACAGCCAGTCGGAGGGACTGGCGCTCTTTATGGCGGAAGGTTTTTTCAAGATTATAAAAATGCCTTTCAAAGCAAAAGAAGAGCGCTACATTAATTCGACATTTTACATTGTTCCCTTACTGCCGATGACCTCGGAGAACGAGCATTTTTACCTATTGCTGCTTAGTAAGAAAGATGCGAATATTTATCGTGGAGATGCTTTCGGAATGGAGCTTTTGGAAATCGAAGGATTACCAAACGGCATGGACGATGTCATCCATTTTGAAGAGAAAAATGCACGGCAGACGATGCGTCGCGCGGGCGGAGGTGCAGGCCGGGATGCAATAACTGGTGGTGGAAACTACCATGGTCATGGTACCGGGCTTGCAGAGGAGCCGGAATACATATCGCAGTATCTGAAGGAAGTAGACCAAACGTTATGGACGGAGCTTTTGTCAAATGAAAAGGCACCACTGATTCTTGCGGGTACAGAAGCTATTGCCGGATCCTACCGCCTGATCTCGAAGTACAAAAATGTGGTTGAAAAGGTTATTACCGGTAATTTCGATCATGAAGACAAGAGTGTCATTTACCAGAAGGTGAAGGAGTTGGCGGCGCCTATATTTGAGGAAAATACCCGTAAGGCATTGAATGCTTACTATGAAAACTCAACCGGTGCCCTCACGTCTTCAATTCCTGAAGATGTCATTCCAGCAAGCTTCTATAGTCAGATCTCCGACCTCTTTGTGGTCAAAGATGAACACATATGGGGCACGTTTGATGAGGTCTCCAACGAGCTTAAAATACACGAGGAGCCTCAGGAAGGTGACACCTGCCTGATCAATAAGGCGGTTGTGAAAACCATAAAGAACGGCGGGTCCGTTCACCTGATGCAGCGTGATAAAATGCCCGCTGACAGTAAAGTTGCTGCTTTCATGAGATTTTAAAAGCGGTGAAACTTAATAAGAAAAGCTGCCCCAAGGGCAGCTTTTCTTATTTCCGGGAAGTATTTCCCAGCCACAGCAATGCATTGAGGATAAATCTATTTTGATCCGCATTGTCAAAGGTAAAAGACAGCTCTTTCTTGCTGTTGTGTTCGTAATCGATGTCGTTGTGGCCCATGTTCATGTAGATCATTTTGTAGTTCTTATTGGACCAGGCGACAGGGTAGTCGCCATTGTGCCAGATCTCGCTCTGCTTTGGGCCGGTTCCTAAAGGAAAGCTGGAGGGATCAATGGACAGGAGTATTTCAATGTCTTTGTTTTTTCGCAGGTCGTTCGTCCAGCGGTACCATTCATTGGGTGAAGACTTGAAGGTCTTCGCGGTTTCTTTAAGGGCTGAATGTTTCGGGCTTTCATTTCGCAGAGTGGCAGAAGTTGGTCTCCAGGTATTACTCCGGTAAGAGCCTGATCCGAGAAAAGTCTCATGATACCAGCTCCAGTTCTGCGGATATGTAGAGTTGTCCAATGCGAAAGCAGAGAAGTGAAATCCCATCCATGCACCCCCCTGATCCATATATTGCTTAAAGGCAGCGCGCTGATCTGTATCTTCGGGACGGGTATCCAGAAACAACACCACCTGATATTTCGCCAGAAAGGCTGCATTCAGATTGTTCCAGTTGGAGGTGGTGTCAAATTCGAAGTTATTCTTTACAGCAGTTGCCATAAACCAGCGGTTTGCCTCATGCACAAAACTGATGTGCGCCTGGTCGTTTTTAGCTGTGAAAAACGCGATGGCTTTGAAAGCTGAACTGCGCGGTTGTGCGGAAATTGAAACAAAGCAAATGAGCAAAAGCCCCGTAAGTAGAAGTTGAAGGTGCTTAACCATATCTAATTTTCGGTTAAATTAAATATTTAATTGGCTTTTGGAGTGCAACATCTTCGATAAATCAAACTTATAATAGTCAAAGCCGCACCGGTCTTCGGAAGGCTCCGGTCTTCAACACAGCACTTAAATAAACACAAAAACCTATAAGATTAATCTTATAGGTTTTTGTGCCGGCGCCCGGCAGTGGCAATCGAAAGCGCTGAAGTTATTTCTTTTTCTTCACATCTACTTCTTTTGCATCCTTAGCAGAGATTACATCTTTGGCCTCAGTTCCTTTTGCCTTTTTTGTATCTTTTGTTTCCGCCTTCGTGGTTGTGCCTTTTTCTGTGTCTGATTTCTTTGCCATAAAAGTTGAGTTTTTCAATTCAATTAGAACAATGGAACACTTAAATGGTTTTTGGAACTACTTACTTCGTTGCTTTCGCTTCTTCCTTCGCTTTCTTTTTGAAGAATCCTCTCAACAACCAGTTGCTCTGAAGCGCTTCCAGGTTTTCATCCAGTTTCTCACTGCTTGTCTTCAGGTTGTTCATGATTGCCCGGACCTGATCCGCAGTCTGCTGATCATTTAGAAGAAGCCCGGCTGCATTATCTGTTTGATTGAGTTTACCGGAGGCTTTATTCAGGTTCTCTGTTAAGATCGCGGCAGAACTCGCTGTTTTTTGCAATTCGGTAACCGATCTCTGCAAGCCAGCGAACACTGCTGTATCCGTAAGCAACTTGTCGGCCAGGCCACCATCTGTATTTAGCTTCCTGCTAAATGCATCCAGTTCTCTGGCCATCCGGTCTGTAGAAGCAGTTGTTCGCTGAAGGTTGGCTACGATGGCCTTGAAATTTCCGGCAATCGCCTCGTCGGTTAATAATGCTCCTGCAGCACCTTTACCCTCTACCAGGCTGCGTGACAACACCTTGAAATCGCTGGTAATGTCTACAAGGTTCTTGTTGTTCACCTGAAAAGTTTTCATAATATCATCCGTAGATAGCGTCCCCTGAACCTGTAGTTTGTCGCCATCCTCCACAAACGGGTACTTCGGATTACCACCTGTGATCACGATGATCTTATTTCCAATCAGCCCGTCCGAGCTAATGCTGGCTTTGGCGTCCTTGTGGATGTATTTATGCGCTTCTTCCTCAATGTTCAGGGTTACTTGAACCTGAGAGTTTCCATAAAACTGAATCTTTTTAATTGTACCGATCTTAACACCGGAATACCATACGTTATTGCCGGTTTTCAATCCCTGTATATCATCAAATACAACGTTTAAGGCAAAGCTTTTGACAAAAGCTTTGCGCTGCCCGCCAAGGGTGAAAATACCTACGATAAAGATAAGTAAGCCTAAAAATATAAAGATTCCTACCGTAATCTGTTTGCGGTTATCTGATTGTGCCATGTGTTATTTGATAAAATTATAGTCGTAAAAAGGTTGAACCCTTTCATCATTCGTGTTAAATACTTCTTCAAAAGTGCCCTGGCGCTGAAACTGTCCGTCCAGCAACATGGCAACCCGGTTTCCCACTGCCTTGGCGCAGGTTAAATCGTGTGTTATAATAATGGAACTGGTTTTAAAACGTTCCTGTACCTCATTAATCAAGCTATTAATTTCGATGCAGGTGATCGGATCCAGTCCTGCGGTTGGTTCGTCATACAGCATAATTTCCGGCCGAAGGATAAGCGTTCTTGCAATCCCGATCCGTTTCCGCTGCCCCCCGGATAATTCTGAAGGCATTTGGTTGATCGTATTTAGCAGCCCGACGGCATCCAGGGTTGATTCTACTGCATGCGCCACTTCAGCTTTCGTCAGATTTTTCTGGTTACGCACCAGCGGAAATTCAAGGTTCTGGCGGACCGTCATACTATCATACAAGGCACTGTTCTGAAAGGAGAAGCCGACCTGTAAGCGTAGTGCAAGAAGCTCTTTATAGGTAATCTCATCAACTGTGTTTCCCAGCACCTTAACCATGCCGGCATCCGGTGTAAGTAGGCCGATGATGATCTTAATTAAAACAGACTTACCTGTTCCTGATTTTCCGAGTACTACCAGATTTTCTCCACGGAACAGGTTGAGATCCACGCCCCTTAACACATGGAAGTTACCGAAGGATTTGTTCAATCCCCTGATCTCAATAACTTTTTCCGTAGTTGTATCTGTCAGTGGTTTTTGTGTCATGGTTGATGATTAAGATCTGAATAAACCGAAAAATTGTACGGAGACAACTTCTTCAATAAAAATAAGGAACATGGCGATGACGACAGCTGAGTTGGCGGCCTTACCAACACCCTCTGTACCTTTTTTCGAATTGTAACCCTGATAGCAGCCAACAATGCCTATCGTGAACCCAAACAGTATTGCTTTTATGGTAGAGGCTGTAAAATCCAGGAATGTTATCTGCTCTAAACTTGCCTGAAAAAACAGCTTTGCACTTGTTCCTTCACTCATAGAGACATTCAGCAGGGCGCCCAATAGCCCCACAATCGCCGTATAAAATGTAAGTATTGGAATGGTTATCGTTGCAGCGAGCACACGTGTGGCAACCAGAAATTTAAATGGGTTTGTTGCAGAAACTTCCATTGCGTCGATCTGTTCCGTCACCCGCATTGAACCAAGTTCTGCTCCGATACTGGAGCCAACCTTGCCGGCGGCAATCAATCCGGTAAGCAATGGTGCAAGCGTTCGCAACAATGCGATGCCCACCAGCGAAGGCAGCCAGGAGGTGGCACCAAACTCTGCAAGAGAAGGTCTGGATTGTTTCGTAAAAACGACACCTGTGATAAAGCCGGTCGTGGAAATCAATAAGGCAGAGCGGTAGCCGATTTCATAGCACTGACGCAAGATCTCTTTTCCTTCATAGGGTGGAAGAAACGCTTCCTTGAAGAATCTTGCTATAAATTTATATACATCATAAAGGATAATGAATATACGCGAGAATTTTCCTGGTTTTTTTTCCTCTTGTTCTGCTACTTTCGAAGTTTCAATACGCTGCATTTATAGCTTAAGTTTATCTATATTCCTTTTACGCATGAAGCAAACCATGCGCCAAGAATCTGCAAATATATAACCTCCCCTGCAAAACATTGTAATCTGAGCATAATAAAGGCAGAGCTCTGGCAGACCCCGCTGTTTAAGCTCAGGCCAGTGTCGGTGTGACCAATATAAGGGCCGCCTTTTTTCGCTTAAAAGCTATAAAAAGTGCATATTGCCGCATATTTATTTTCTCATGACTAAGAACATATTTATTGCATCCGCAGAGCCCTATACAGGGAAATCTGTTGTGGCATTTGGGCTGATTAATATGCTGCTCGGCAAGACCCAGAAAGTAGGTTACTTTAAACCCATTATTGCACAGGAAGATTCGGAGCTTAAAGAACCCCATATTGATGCATTGTTAGATTATTTCAATCTCCCCATCAATTATCCCGATACATTTGCATTTACACGACAGCAGGTTCTGCATCAGGGTGAATCGGAGAACAGGAGTGAGGTGATTGACACAATCATAAGAAAATATAAGAAGATCGAAGAAAATTACGACTTCACCGTAATTGAGGGGAGTGATTTTCTGGGTGAAGGAATTGCTTTCGAGTTTGAATCGAACGTACTTATTGCCAAAAACCTCGCTGCGCCGGTCATTATTGTAATCACCGGTGATCAGAAAACAACTGCACAGGTTGTAAACACGGCCATAAACATCTACCGGAACTTCCTTTCGCGGGATGTACAGGTGCTCGGCGTCATTGCCAACATGGTCCACCCGGACTACGCTGATGACATCAGAGAACTTCTTGCGGCACAGCTTCCGCCGGAGCTAATCGTAACGGTAATCCCGATCGAGACCGCACTTCAAAGCCCGACAATGAGCGAAATTACGGCGGCGCTGCAGGCAAACGTGCTCTTCGGAGAAGATCTGATGGCCAGCCAGGTCGACAACTTCGTAACCGGTGCCATGATGCTGCCGAATTTTTTAAACCACATCAAGGAAAATGTACTGATCGTGACGCCTGGCGACCGCGGAGATATTATCATTGGTGCCCTTCAGGCCAACCAGTCCACAAGCTATCCAAAAGTAGCGGGAATTGTGCTGACGGCAGGGAGCATACCCGATGCCCCCATCATCCGGCTTATTGAAGGATTGCAGACAGTTATTCCAATTATTTCCGTCACAACGGGAACCTTTGAAACCAGCAATGCAATCGGCTCCATTCACTCCCGCATTACAAAAGACAACAAGAAGAAAATTGAACTCGCCATCAATATCTTTGAGAAGTATGTAGATCTCAAAGCACTTGATGATAAGATCATTACCTTCCAGTCGGAAGGTATTACCCCGCATATGTTCCAGTACCAGCTGGTAAAGCGCGCCAAGAGCCTGAAAAAGCACATTGTGCTTCCAGAAGGCAATGACGACAGGATACTCAAGGCTGCAGCGCGCCTGATCGGTCAGGATCTTGTAGACCTTACCATCTTGGGGGACCCGAATGAAATCGGACTCGCTATAAAGCGTCTGGGAATAGCGTTGGACATAAACGCCATTCATGTGATCGATCCAAGAAACTCCCATCACTATGAGGAATATGTAGAAACCCTTTACGAGCTCAGGAAAAATAAAAACGTGAACATGGAAATGGCACGGGACATGATGACCGATGTATCCTACTTCGGAACCATGATGGTGTACAAGGGGCATGCAGATGGGATGGTATCCGGAGCAGTACACACCACCCAGCACACCATCCGGCCGGCACTTCAGTTTATTAAAACCAGGCCTGGTGTATCTGTTGTTTCCTCTGTATTTTTCATGTGTCTGCCGGAAAGGGTAGCGGTCTTTGGAGATTGTGCCGTCAATCCAAATCCTACAGCCACGGAGCTGGCGGAAATCGCCATTTCCTCTGCCGAAAGTAGCCTCCGTTTTGGCATTGAGCCCCGGGTGGCGATGCTTTCTTATTCATCCGGAAGTTCTGGTGCCGGTGAGGACGTAGAGCGGGTACGGGAGGCAACGTCCATTGTACGGGAAAGAAGGCCCGACCTGAAAATTGAAGGTCCGATCCAATACGATGCAGCTGTGGATCCGGCGGTCGGCCAGCAGAAGATGCCGGGATCTGACGTCGCTGGAAGGGCCAGTGTGCTGATTTTCCCTGATCTCAACACCGGAAACAATACTTACAAAGCTGTGCAGCGCGAAACCGGGGCACTTGCCATCGGACCAATGTTACAGGGCTTGAATAAGCCGATTAATGATCTGAGCAGGGGCTGCACGGTAGACGACATATTCAATACGGTGGTCATTACGGCCATTCAATGTCAGGACATATAGAAATTTTATATACACCATCTTAATGAAGATACTTGTTATCAATTCAGGAAGTAGCTCGCTTAAATATCAGCTATTTCAAATGCCAACAAATGAAGCCATTTATACCGGCCTGGTCGAGCGTATCGGCCTGCCAGGTTCCGAGATAAGCAATCATGGGGACGCCCTTAAAAACGTATTGTCTTCCCTGCTGGCAACCGGGATTATCTCTGGTCCGGAAGATATAATCGCCGTAGGCCATCGTGTTGTTCACGGAGGAGAGTATTTCTCAGGTGCAACCGTCATCACCGAAGAGGTGAAAGCGCAGATCAAGTCGTTGTTTCCGCTGGCTCCCCTGCACAACCAGGTGAGCTATAACTGCATAGAAGTCGCGGAAAAAACCTTTCCCGATGCACAGCAGATTGCCGTTTTTGACACCTCCTTTCACCACACCCTTCCTGAATATGCTTTCCGCTATGCGATCCCCAAATTGTATTACACGGACCTGGGGGTTCGGGTATATGGATTTCACGGAACAAGCCATAAGTACGTTAGCCAACGGGCAGCAGCTTACCTCAACAATCCGGATGCAAAGATAATCAGTATACACCTGGGCAATGGCTGCAGTATGGCTGCCATAAAGGCCGGTAAATCGATAGATACGAGCATGGGCTTCAGTCCGCTTAGCGGCTTGATGATGGGTACCCGTTCCGGCGATATCGATCCTTCTGTGATCTTTCACCTCTTTGATCAGGGTGATTTTACACCGCAGAAAGTAAATAACCTGCTGAATAAACAATCTGGTTTACTCGGCGTTGCGGGTTTCAATGATATGCGTGATGTACACAAAGCGGCGGCAGCAGGAAGCGAGGAGGCTAAGCTTGCACTTCAGCTCTATGCATATCGTGTCAAGAAATATATTGGTGCTTATGCTGCGGTGCTAAATGGGGTAGATGCGGTCATATTTACCGGGGGCGCAGGCGAGAACGATAAGCTTATGCGTGCAGCGGTATGTGCAGAGCTGGATTACCTTGGCATCAGCTTCCATGCGGAGCAAAATACAGAGGGAAAGGGCAAGTTGTTTGAAATCAATACGATCAGCTCCAAAGTAAAGGTGCTGGTTATTCAAACCAATGAGGAGTGTGAAATTGCAAACCAATGTTACAGTTTGCTCAGCTACACTGCGCATCAAAATTAAGGTGCTTTATCTACGCGGGTAAATGCCTGAATCGGATGTGAATGACGATGCATGAATATGAGCTGCGTTCTCCTGCTGCCGTTAAACTGGAAATGAATAGCAATGAACACAACTTAATCGTACGGTCCGCAAGAAACAATGCATATACGCTTATAAACCAAAATCCCCGGCAATAAATCTATACTTATGAAAAATATCCTTAAGAACGCTACAGTATTGCTGATGTTCCTGTCGGCGATCGGTGCATCTGCTTATGCACAAACCAGCAAGAAGGCGATACCTGTTCAGGTTGAAAAGACTGCAGATGGTTTTACGCTCTCCAGGGCCGGCAAGCCTTATTTCATTAAAGGTGCTGGCGGAACATCAAATATGGATAGATTAAAGGCCTATGGGGGCAACTCTGTACGGACGTGGGGCACTCAGAATGGAGACAAAGTTCTGGATGAGGCGGAGCGCCTCGGATTAACCGTGACCATGGGGCTGGATGTCGCACGCGAACGGCATGGATTTAACTACGACGATGCAGCGGCGGTAAAAAGACAACTGGAAACGTTGCGGAAGGAAGTTCGGAAATACAAGGGTTACCCTGCCTTATTGGTCTGGGGTATAGGCAATGAGTTGAACCTGGACTACAGGAACCCGAAGGTTTGGGATGCAGTGAATGACATTGCAAAAATGATTCATGAAGAAGATCCAAACCATCCGGCAACAACCATGCTTGCCGGCATTAATCCAAAAGAGGTCAATCACATTAAAACGCAGTGTCCGGATCTGGATCTGTTGTCCGTACAGGTATATGGCGGATTGGCAAAAGTACCCGGGCAGTTGAACTCAACGGGTTGGGACCGTGCCTATATGGTAACAGAGTGGGGTCCGACAGGACACTGGGAATGTCCCGTCACACCGTGGAAGGCACCCATTGAAGAAACCAGCAGTGAGAAGGCTACTGTTTATAAAACCAGATACGAAGCTGCGATTGCAAAAGACAAAAGCTGTCTGGGATCCTACGTTTTCCTTTGGGGCCAGAAACAGGAAAGAACGCCAACCTGGTACGGACTGTTCACAGAAGCAGGGGAAGAATCTGAAGTTGTAGATGTAATGCAGTACGAGTGGACAGGGAACTGGCCTTCGAACCGTGCTCCGCATGTAAGCGCATTCACCCTGGCAGGTAAGAAAGCACTGGATTTCGTTTACCTTAGTCCGGGAAAGACCTACCCGGCAGTGGTATCTGTGACAGACCCCGATGGTGACAAGCTAACCACCAGATGGGAGCTGCTGCACGAAGCAACGGATCTGAGCCAGGGAGGAGACCGGGAAAGCAGGCCGGCAAGCATCCCCGGCTTACTAAAAAGCAAAAACATGAAAAATGCAATGTTCACAGCGCCGGAAAAGACTGGCGCGTATCGCCTGTTTGTTTATGTTTCCGATGGCAACAACAACGTTGCTACAGCCAATATTCCGTTCTATGTTAAGTAGGGATTAGTTCATTACCACCCTATCGTCATGCCGTCAATAACAATTTGTAATTTTTCGGATGTATTGTTTGGATCGAATCTAAATAATGGCAATCTTTGTAAACAACCAACACGGTACATGAAGTTTAAATCAGAAATTCCAGCTCACAATTGGAACAAAGTATATGGGAACCAGGCCGGAACGATCTATCAATCGGATTCAGAAAGCTGCTGGTACATCGATTTCGCAGGAAAGGTCGCCAGGTTCGACTACAGAAATATACTTAAGCTGAAAAAAGCCGTTTACCAGATTGATATAGAGGAACTCCTGCTGGATACATCGAAGTCCGGAGACCTCGAAATCATCTTTATTTGTGCATGCGATCACTGCTATGTTTTATCCATTCTGGAGATCATCTCGCTAAAGGATCTGCTTCAGGGAACCTTTGTAATGCTCGAACTCAACCACATCCTTAGAGACCGCCTGCACCGGGTAGCCGTTTAAATATCTTTAGACTTGTTCTATATACGCTGAATAGTTTGTAAATACCAAATTGTAGCACCATTTTTGGTTACTATCATTTACTAAATCTATAAGGATATGAAAGATATTATGCGTGTTAAATGTTTACTTTCCACAGAAGTGGAAATGTTAATCAATCAACAAATAAAAAAAGAAGCTTATTCTTCTGCGATTTACCTTTCAATGGCATCCTGGTGTAACCGGAATGGGTTTGATTACTCGGCAGATTATTTTTTCAAACAGGCAGAGGAAGAGAGACATCATCAGTTGAAGTTCTTTAAATATGTACTCGATATGGGTGGAAATGCGGTTTCACCGGAAATCACCAATGTGAAGTCCGAGTACAACTCATTCAGAGAGGTGTTTGAAGAGGCGCTGGAGCAAGAAATTAACATCACACAGTCGATTAAAAACATCGCGGCGAATTGCATGAAAGAAGCGGATTTTGTGACCATTGAATTCTTAAACTGGTTCTTCAGGGAGCAAAGGGAAGAGGAATACAAAGCCAGACGTGCACTTGAACTGTTTGACGTAATTGGTGAAGAAGGTACAGGCAGATGGGAAATTGACAAGCATGTTGGTAAAATTGAGTACACCAGCGAAGCGGAATAAATAAATTACTTTGTCCAAGAAAGATAAGTCTGAGAAAAAGGACGCTAAAAAAGGTCCTAAAATAAAGAAGCTTAAAAAGAAGTGCTGTGAAAAGTATAAAAAGGGGAAACGGTGTAAAAACTGTCCCCTTAACCCCTTACTATTCGCATAGATAATATGCTGCGTCCCCCGCAGAAATAAATAATGCTGCTCCGCTTAGCGTCTCTTCGCACGGGCGGCTACGTTTTCTCTCAATGAATGTTTCAAGCTGTCTTTAAGGTTTTCCAGCAGATTTAAATTATTCTCTGCATTATCGGCGATGGAGTCGCCCAGGTTTGTGAAAAACAAGTCTACTTTTCTCCGGGAGGTTCTTCCCTTGCCAGGGGCCATCAGTACTCCTAAAAATGCGCCAACAGCTAACCCCGTTACTATGTTCACAATCACTCTTGAATTGTCTTTCATCTTTACTTTTAAAATTCAAAAAACTGAAGCCGAGTCGCTGCAGCGGTTTGTATAAAGCAATTTTCAGACCAATCTAAAGTGGTAAATGGTCGTTTATCGCTTCTGCTGGCGTTTATTCCCCTACTGAAGCAGGTAGTTCAGTATAAGTACCCCCACAAGTCCAAGAATAGAAACAATCGTTTCCATCAATGTCCAGGTACGGAAGGTTTCTTTCAGACTCAAATTGAAGTACTCTTTAAACATCCAGAATCCCGTATCGTTAACATGCGAAAACATCAAACTTCCGGAACCGATTGCCAGCACCATCAACTCTGGAGAGGCACCTCCTGCAATTAAGGGTATGACCATGCCTGACGCTGTCAATGCTGCCACAGTGGCTGAGCCGAGGGTTACGCGCAGCAAAGCGGCGATCAGCCAGCCAAGCAGCAGGGGCGATGCGTGGATGGTCGATGCCATCTGCTTCACATCATCTCCAATGCCGCTGTCTACCAAAATCTGCTTGAATGCACCTCCTGCAGCGATGATCATCAGAATCATTGCAATCCCTTTTACACCCTCCGTACAGGATGCCATGGCCTGCGACATGGAAAGTTTTTGCAGGAAAAGCGTTGTAATCAGTGTGATCAGCAAAGCAATCGTTGGGTCCGCAATAAAAGAAAGTAATGAATGTACCGGTCCTAATGGAAAAAGGATTGTTCCCAGCGTACCAACGGCGATGATTACAATTGGAGACAGGGCGATGATGAAGCTTTTGAACGTGCTGGGTAGCAAATGTTCATCTTCAAATTCCATCTGTGAAGAAGGAAGCACTTCCGCTCTGTTTCTTTTGATAATGATCCGCGGGAAGACAATTCCGGCAACCACCGCGATCGGGATACTCAAGACGAGACCATAGATCAATATCTTGCCAATATCGGCCTGGAAAATACTTGCAAGTGCGACAGGACCGGGATGGGGCGGCAGGAAGCCATGGGTCACCGACAGCGCCGCCGCCATAGGTATGCCGACATACAGCTTCGGAAGCTTCGCTGCCGAAGCGATACTAAATACCAAGGGTATTAAAACCACGAAACCCGCGTTGTAAAATAGTGGGATACCAACCAGTATTCCCGTCAGCAGCACTGCCCATTGAATATTTTTAAACCCAAAAATTCGTATCAGCACGTAGACGATCTTTTTTGCTGCTCCGCTATCCTCTGCCAGTTTGCCGATCATGGCCCCGAGTGCCAGTACCATTACCATGCTGGCCAGCGTACTTCCAATTCCATTATTGATGGAGGTCATGACCTGCTGGATCGGCATGCCAAGAAATAACCCCGTGATGATGGCACTGATCAGGAGCGCCAGCATTGGATTTATTTTTTTTACAATCAGAATTAATAAGATGATAATACCGGCTAATACCCAGAGAAGACTCATGCTAGTTGTTTAATTGATTTAAGAGGTGCATTGACGCTTTCAGGTCAACGTACAGTTTGTGATATATCGGCATCATTGACTTGTAAACTGTATGTTTCTCCATGTCCGGAGAAACAGTTGTGTTTTCGCTGGAGAGCAGTGTGTTTTCCAGGTTCAGCTGCCCTGGATACAGGGCCCTGCTTGCCAGGATCGCGGCGCCGATTGCGGAAGCATCTTCAGATTGCACGACCACAAGTTTCTTTCCGGTCAGGTCTGCCAGCAGCTGAAGCCAGACCTGAGAATTTATAAAACCACCACTCACGTGCAGTTCTGTCACCGGATCAAGTGCCTCTTCTATCGTCAGCAGCACTTGATTTAGCGCAAAACAGACACCTTCCAGAATGGCCCTGAAGAAATGTGCCGGTGTATGCTGACTGGTTATACCGATGAATGTTCCGCTACTCCTGGTGTCCCAGATCGGGGCGCGTTCTCCGGTGAGGTAAGGCAGAAAGATCAAGCCCGCTGCACCGGCTGGAATCCCGTCTGCACCCGCAAAAAATGTGTCGTACGCCTCGTCGGACCCGGCAGCGGAACCCAGGAAAGTTCTGATGCCCCAGTCGATGGCTGCCCCACCGTTGTTCACGGGTCCGCCGCATACATAGGTCTGCTCATCCAAAAGGTAATTGAACGTCATTGCAGGAAAGTTGTATATCGGACGGCTGCTGGTTACGCGGACGGCTCCGCTCGTTCCGATCGTTAACGCTGCTTTAGAAGCATCCACGATAGCGCTTCCCAGGTTTGCGGAACAGCCATCACTGGCGCCGATAACCACGGGGGTGTCTGCCGCTAGGCCTAATCCTGCCGCAACCTGCGCATCCATATTGTCCCGGTAAAAGGTCGTGTTCACCGGAGTGGAAAAGAGCGAGTCTTTAAGTCCAGCGTAGCGGATGATGTCTGCACTCCAGTTCTGTGCAACGATGTCAAACAGCCCCGTTGCACAGGCAATAGAGAAGTCGATCTCAAAGGTCCTGAACAGCTTAAACCAGATGTATTCTTTAATCGAGATGAACTTATGGGTTTCTTCATATAACTCCGGCCGGTGTTCTTTCAGCCAGATGAGTTTACTTAGCGGCGCCATCGCATGTATCGGTGTGCCGGATGTCCTGTAGATGTTTTCCCCATGCGGACCTGCCCGCAAGCCCTCCGCAACGACCTCACTTCTTGAATCTGCCCAGGTGATCAGGTTTGCCAGCGCCGTTCCATCACTGCGTACTGGTATAATGCTGTGCATCGCACTGCTCAGGCTCAACGCGCGGGGCAAGTGACCAACCTTCTCAAGCGTCTCCCGGATGCACTTCTGGAAAGCTTCCCAGATATCTTCCGGCTCCTGTTCACTGTAACCGGGTTCCGGCTGCAGGGTCGGATAGGAAAATTGCGACACATTTATGATGTTCCCCTGAAAGCTGATTGCCACGGCCTTGGTGCTGCCTGTGCCGATGTCTAAACCAATGATATAAGGTTGCTGCATGTACTGTTATTCTGAGTTCTGGATTGGTTCTTTCAATAAGGAGCTCATATTAGAAAAATATCGCTGGATTTCTTAGAATTTTATTCAATATATTTAAAAATCGGTATAAAATGAAACGTGGCGTGTGCATAAGTGCCCGATTTTCCAGGCTATAATTTAATTTACAAAACAGACACACCTTTCCGGGTATAATCAGGGGGGCAATGGTGTGTGGTTCTATCAGGTGACGACAAATTTTTTGAATGAAGACAGCAATCGTATTAACAGGTAACCTGCTAAGCACAGCAGATGCAAAGACTGCGCACGGTTTGATCCGGCAAAGCAATCGATTTAAGGTTATAGGCGTGGTAGACGCCACTCAGGCGGGTAAAGACGCAGGCGTGGTCCTGGACGGCAAGTATCGGGAGATCCCGGTGTTTGAAACCGTAGAACAAGCCATTGCACTCCAGCCGGACTACTGCGTTATTGGCGTGGCAACTACAGGGGGCATATTTCCGGCTGCAATGCTGGCCCAGGTGGTGACGGCAATACGTAGCGGGGTTTCGATCGTCAATGGCCTGCACGACTACCTCTCCGAACGCCCGGATATCGTCGCACTTGCGCAGCAGCACAATGTCACGCTCATCGACGTCAGGAAACCCAAACAAAGAAAAGACCTTCACTTCTGGACTGGAGAAATCCTCAACCTGAAAACACCTGTGGTGGCCGTTCTTGGTACAGACTGTGCTGTTGGAAAGCGCACCACAACCAAGTTCCTGCTTGAGGCCTGTGCCAAAAGCGGTATCAATGCCCAGATGATCTACACCGGGCAAACCGGCTGGCTGCAGGGCGGAGCGTATGGATTTATATTCGACTCAACGCTAAACGATTTCGTGTCGGGAGAACTGGAGCATGCCATCCTCCGCTGTAATGCGGAAACCTCGCCGGATGTAATCTTCCTCGAAGGTCAGTCTGCCCTTAGAAATCCGAGCGGCCCCTGTGGTTCTGAGCTCCTCATTTCCGGCAATGCCAGGAAAGTGATTCTCGTGCATGCGCCCAAAAGGGTTTACTTCGATGAACATGAGGCGTTCGGGAAAGTCCCTTCGCTAGAATCTGAAGTTGCACTTATAAAAATGTATGGGTCTGAAGTGATTGCCATTGCGCTGAACACCAGCAACTGCAGTGCGGAAGAAGCATCCAGTTACCAGCAAACCTACGAGTCGGAGTTGAATATTCCTGTTGTCTTACCACTCGAGGATGGTTGCAGCAGGATTGTCGCCCTTATCCAGTCATACAACCACAATCCCGCATAATGAAAATAAGATCTGTTCGTGCATACTGCAAAAACATCACCTTAAAAAAGCCGTATACCATTGCCAGAAATACGTTTACCGATGCCGAAATCGTCTTTTTTGAAGTGGAGCTTGCCAACGGCATGGTCGGCCTCGGCGCTGCAAACACCGATGTCGAGGTTGTTGGTGAAGGCGTTCAGGATACCATGGCGAACTTGCTTTCGCCGGCAGTAGCCGACCTGGAGGGAAAGGACATCCGCCACTTTCTGAAGCACATTTCCACATACCGCAATATCTATCCACAATTTCCAGGCACGCAGGCGGCAATCGATATTGCCCTGCACGACGCTTTTTGCAAGTGGCTTGGCATATCTGTATTGGATTTCTATGGTCGCTGTCATGAAAAGATGGTTACCTCAGTAACCATAGGTATAAAGGACGTCGCGGAGACCCTTGAAGAAGCCAAAGAGTATTACGATGGTGGGTTTCGTGCATTAAAGGTCAAGACCGGGAGAGATGCAGAACTCGATGCAGAGCGGATCATCAAACTCAGGGAGGCCTATGGCAATCACTTTGCCATCCGGGTAGACGCCAATACCGGGTACGACCTGGATCAGCTGCGCACGTTTATGCGGCTCACCGCAAATCAACATGTCGAACTTATTGAACAGCCCTTACTGCCGGGTATGGAATCCGACTTGCTTCAGTTGCCAATAGAAACCAGGCTGAAACTTGCCGCAGATGAATCTCTGAAGAATGCACGGTCGGCCCTGGAACTTTCGCAATCAAAAGCCTTTGGGATCTTCAATATTAAACTGATGAAATGCGGCGGTATTGTGCCTGCACTGGAAATTGCAACCATCGCTGCGCAGGCCAGTGTCGATTTATTCTGGGGCTGCAACGATGAAAGCATGATCAGTATCACAGCAGCCCTGCATGCAGCATTCGCTTGTCCGCATTCCAGGTATATAGATCTGGACGGCAGCCTTGACTTACTTAACGACGTGGTCGTTGGTGGATTTACGATAGAGAATGGCTATATGATACCGGGAAACGAACCAGGCTTGGGCCTAAGCTTGATGTAACATGATGAGCGAACCGACACTAAAGCGAACCATCAGCCGGTGGCCGGCAATACTGCTGGTCATAAGCGCTATCGTCGGCTCCGGTATTTTCAAAAAAATCGCCCCGATGTCGGCAGTATTGCAGTCGCCGGAGTTGATTTTGATCTGCTGGGTGGTCGCGGGGATATTGAGTTTAATTGGCGCATTATGTACCGCTGAGCTTGTCGCAATGATGCCGGGCTCCGGAGGAGAGTATGTTTACTTCAAGAAGATCTACGGACGATTCTTTTCCTTTCTCTACGGATGGGGAAATCTAACCGTCATGCGGTCCGCTACCATTGCTGCGCTGGCTTATATTTTTTCAGAATCCTTTAACGTCCTGGTGGAACTCCCCGCATTGTCGTTTTCCATGCTGGGAACAGTCGGCGAGAACGCCAGTATTAAGCTGCTGGCAACAACACTGATCATCCTGCTCAGTTTCATTAACCACAGGGGAGTCGTGTTTGGCGAAAAGCTCAGCCGTTTTCTGATCATCGGCATCATCACAGCAATCTTAGGACTTGTTGTGGCTGCCTTCTTTTCCGACCATGGCAGCATGGCCAACCTGTCCAACGATGTAAATCCCCCTGAAGGCTGGGAACTTGTTGCAGCTTTCTTTGCCGCGGCATTGAGTGCTTTCTGGGGCTACGAAGGCTGGAACAACATCGGTAATGTCGGTGAAGAACTGAAGGATCCCCAGCGCAACTTGCCCATCGCTTTAGGACTGGGCACCGTGGCGGTAATTGTACTTTACCTACTTGTAAACTCCGTTTACCTGTACGTACTACCCGTGGGCGAGCTTGCCGCCATAAGTAAGGTGGCCAATCAGGTTGCCGCCGTTGAAGTAGCGAGAATATTAAGCGGAAACGCCGGTGCAGTCGCCTTGTCCTGCCTAATCATGCTCACTACATTTTGCTGTGCCAACAGCACCATCCTCCTTTCTTCAAGAATTTTGTTTGCCATGGCGCGTGACGGTT
>JARKUW010000192.1 GCA_029851965.1 Bacteroidota bacterium
AGCGAGCTCAATTGGCTCCATGCCGTTTTTAACACGGTAGTCGTTAATTGCCGATTTAATTGCATCTTCTGCCAACACAGAACAGTGAATCTTAACCGGCGGCAAAGCAAGTTCTTCAACGATGTCCATATTGTCAATGGTTAATGCTTCATCAACAGTTTTTCCTTTTAACCACTCTGTAGCCAAAGAAGAAGATGCGATTGCAGAACCACAACCGAAGGTCTTGAACTTCGCATCTGTGATCACGTTGTTCTCGTCTACTTCAATTTGTAAACGCATTACGTCACCACATTCCGGTGCACCAACTAAGCCAGTTCCTACTGATTTACTATCTTTATTTAAAGTACCAACATTTCTTGGGTTGGTATAATGTTCCATTACTTTTTCTGAGTATGCCATTTTATTTTCCTCCGGGCCATACGGCCTATATAAATATTATTAACTGATTTATCCCAAAGCTTAGTGCTCTGCCCACTCAATTTTACTTAAGTCTATTCCTTCTTTGAACATTTCCCAAAGTGGCGAAAGATCCCGTAGGTGCAGCACTGCTTTTTTAGTGTTTTCAATTGCATAGTCCACTTCTTCCTCTGTTGTGAATCTTCCAAGACCGAAACGGATTGAAGAGTGCGCCAGGTCGTCTGAGAGACCCAGGCTTTTCAATACATAAGAAGGTTCCAGCGAAGCTGATGTACATGCCGATCCTGAAGATACGGCCAGATCCTTCATTGCCATCATCAATCCTTCACCTTCTACATATTTGAAAGAAATGTTTGCTACGTGTGGTAACCGGTGTTCCCTGTTTCCATTGACATAACTTTCTTCCAGTTCAGTAAGGCTTTTTTCAAGTTTGTCTCTTAGTGCAGAAAGACGAACAGCTTCATCAGCCATCTCTAAACGGCACAGTTCACAAGCTTTACCCAGTCCGACAATTCCAGGAACGTTCAAGGTTCCCGAACGCATTCCACGCTCGTGGCCACCACCGTCAATCTGAGCAGTAACTTTAACCCTAGGGTTCTTGCGACGTACATAAAGTACCCCTACACCTTTGGGACCGTACATTTTATGTGCACTGAAAGCCATCAGGTCAATCCCGTCAGCATTCACGTCTACTGGTATTTTACCAACAGCCTGAGTAGCGTCAGTCATGAATAAAGCACCATATTTATGCGCGATTGCAGATATCTCTTTAACCGGCTGGATCACACCAATCTCGTTGTTTCCATACATTATGGTCACCAAGATTGTTTGTTCAGTCATTGCAGCCTCAAGCTCCTGAAGATCAATTAGTCCATCTTCTTTTACTTTTAAGTAGGTTACCCGTGCACCTAATTTCTCAAGATGCTTGCAGGTATCCAATACCGCTTTATGCTCTGTAGTAGCCGTAATAATATGGTTACCCTTGTCCTGGTACATCTCATAAACACCTTTAATACCAAGGTTATCTGCCTCAGTGGCGCCAGATGTAAAAATTATCTCTTTTTCTGTACAGCCAACCAGTTTCGCAACTTGTTCACGCGCATAGTCCACACCTTCTTCAGCCACCCAGCCAAAAGCGTGGTTACGGCTTGCCGCATTACCAAATTTGCTCGTAAAGTAAGGTAGCATAGCTTCTAGTACCCTTGGATCAAGAGGAGTAGTTGCATTATTATCTAGATAAATAGGAAGTTCCATTGTATTTGATTCTTGTTTACACACAAAGATACGAAAAAAGATTGCCGAGAAATAAATGTGGCACCTTTACCTATAGTAAACCATGAATTTTTACATTTGTTTAACCTTTGTTACGCCGGGAAAATACACATCCCGGGAGCAGGGAAATACAAATGAATAAAATAGAACATATCGGCATAGCCGTAAAAAGTCTGCGCGAATCTTCGGAGGTGTATAAACGCCTCTTAGGTATAGCTTCCTACAAGGAGGAGAAAGTAGATGCGGAACATGTAAATACCTGTTTTTTCAAGGTTGGTGATAATAAAATTGAGTTATTGGAGGCAACTGACCCAAAAAGCCCTATCGCTAAATTCCTGGAGAAAAAAGGGGAGGGGATACACCACATCGCATTCGATGTGTCTGATATCCTGGCGGAAATGGAGCGCTTGAAAGCAGAAGGCTTTAATTTATTGAACGAAGTACCAAAAAAAGGGGCCGATAATAAACTTATTTGTTTTGTCCATCCCAAAGAAACAAATGGCGTGTTAATCGAACTATGTCAGGAGATTAACAATGCCTGAGGATCTTCAGGCACTTGCCCGGATCATCGGAAAAGATTTTGAATTGGAAGACGACATCACTGAGAATGCACTGAGGTCTTTGCTCATCCATGCCTTTGGTTACTTATTGGATCGTGATATTTCCAGGATGATGAATATGCTCTACCGGGCAGACGTCGATGAGAATAAGTTAAAATCGCTCCTGATCAGTTGTTCTGAACTTCCCTCTGCAGAGGTCATCGCCGATGCGTATATCCAGCGCCAAAAGGAAAAGGTAGCTACCCGCAAAAAGTATAGTTCATTAAATTAAAATACAAATTTGTAATTCAAGAATATAATTAGGATATTTGCATCCTTAAAAACAAGCGACAACTAAGTATATAAAAAATATTAATATGAAAAAAGATCTGCATCCATCAAGCTATAGATTCGTAGTGTTCAAAGACATGTCTAATGACTATTCTTTTTTAACTAAATCTTGTGTAGATACTAAAGAAACAACTACATGGGAAGATGGAAATGAGTACCCTCTTTATAAATTAGAGATCTCTCATACTTCTCACCCCTTCTATACTGGTAAAATGAAATTGGTTGATACTGCCGGTCGTATTGATAAGTTTAAAACCCGTTACGCTAAGAAGTAATCTTACGATAAAAGAAATTAATTTAAAGTCCCGTAGCTGTTGCTTCGGGACTTTTTTTATTTTTGCAGCTTATGACAATCAATTTATTTGATGACGGGGCATGGCTTAGCCTTCGCCCGCTTACCTTCACCAGACCTGTTGCAGACCTGCGGATCGGTATCCTTACAATAGCCGAAAAATGGTCCAGGTACCTGAATGCTGTAGTAGGATTTTCTACCCAGACCTACCTTTCCACCAAGTATCCCGCGAAATTAGATGCCGATTTTTTTATAAATGGTTCCGTGTGTCCGGATCTGCAGCTGGTGGATGCTATATTGGCGCTGAAAGATGGCCAGGCGCTCTATAGCAATGATCTTCTTATCGCTTGCAGTGCTGAGCGTAGCCTGTCTTATCCTTTTGACCCTACGAATACGTTTGAAAAGATAGAATTTGCAGGCTCATTTCAGAAAATTACCACGCCTGAAGATATTTTTAAATACAATGACCTGGAGTTACGGAAGGACTTCAACTTGCTTACATCCGGAAGAACATCAGCTCAGCTGAGTTCTACCAATACCCTGATCGGAGACCAGATCTTCATCGAAGAGGGTGTTGAAGCAGAATGTTCGACCTTCAACTCCAGATTAGGCCCCATTTACCTCGGTAAGAACAGTCAGGTATGGGAAGGTACACACATTCGCGGATCTTTTGCCTTATGTAATGACTCCCAGGTAAAAATGGGCAGTAAAATTTACGGACAAACCACCATTGGACCCTTTTGCCGTGTCGGCGGAGAAATCAACAATGCAGTCCTATGGGGATATTCATCAAAGGGCCACGAGGGTTATCTCGGAAACTCCGTACTCGGACAATGGTGTAACATAGGCGCAGATAGCAACAACTCCAACTTAAAGAACAATTATGCTGAAGTGAAGCTCTGGGATTACGGAACCAACCGCTTTCGTAAAACCGGGCTGCAATTTTGCGGGCTGATCATGGCGGATCATGCAAAATGTGCGATAAATACCATGTTTAACACCGGAACAGTAGTAGGTGTCAGTGCCAACGTTTTTGGCGCTGGTTTTCCGAGAAACTTCATCGCAGATTTTTCCTGGGGCGGATCCCATGGATTTGAAGTTTATGCACTTGAAAAGATGTTTGAAACGACCCGAAAAGTGCTGGAGAGAAAAGACATGGAACTCCTGGATGTAGAGAAAAATATCTTGTCAGAGGTTTTCTCCCTGACAAGCACTTATAGAAACTTTTAATAACTGCAGGCATATCAGTCGTACGTCTGTTTACCTGAAGAATACAAATAATATCAAAACACCCACTAAGATGAGAAAGAAAATAGTAGCCGGAAATTGGAAAATGAACATGGACTATGCAGAAGGCATATCCTTGTTTTCGGAGATCGTGAACATGGTTCGGGACGAGAAAAAAGGGGAGCAGCTCGCCATTATCTGTGCACCGTTTATACATTTAAATAGTTTAAGTCAACTGGGTGGAACAACGGTCCGCATCGGTGCGCAAAACTGCCACCAAAACGAAAGCGGTGCCTTTACAGGTGAAATCTCTGCAAAGATGGTGAAGTCTGTTGGATGCGAGTATGTGCTTGTCGGACACTCTGAACGCAGACAATATTTTGCTGAGTCAAATGAGATCCTCGCAGAAAAGACGAAGGCCGCTCTAAAGAACAATCTTTCTCCGATATTTTGCATCGGTGAGACACTCGATGAGAGAAATAACGGAAACTATTTTAACATCATAAAGTCACAGTTGGAAGAGGGTACGTTCGATCTCTCTGAAGCAGAATTTTTGAAGGTTGTGATTGCATATGAACCAGTTTGGGCCATTGGTACCGGTTTAACTGCAACATCGGAACAAGCACAGGAAGTTCATGCTTTCATCAGAAATGAAATTGCTTTAAAATATGGAGCAACGGTTGCTGACAACACAACGATCTTATATGGAGGTAGCTGTAATCCGAAAAATGCCCCTGAACTATTCGCTCAGGCTGATATCGATGGGGGTCTTATAGGCGGTGCGTCATTGAAATCACGTGACTTTGTAGACATCGTTAAAACTTTTAACGCCTAATGCAATATATACAGGTCACATTTACCTTCGATGCGATCGAAGAATACCAAAAGGATCTGCTTGTCGCTGAACTTGGGGACATTGGCTTCAACACGTTCGAAGACACACCTTCCGGAATCGCTGCTTTTACAGATGCAGATAGCTTCGATGAGGGCAGCCTCAAAGACGCGTTAAGCCAGTTTGAAGGTCAATTTACATATACCTACACGGTCAGCGAGATCGAAGCGGAGAACTGGAACGAAACCTGGGAGAAGAATTTTGAGCCCTTAGTCATCAGTGATCAGTGCTACGTTCGCGCCACTTTTCATGCTGCTCAACCGCAATATCCGTATGAGATCGTAATTGATCCCAAGATGGCCTTTGGTACGGGCCACCACCAAACCACGACCATGATGATGGAGTATATTCTATCGGCTGACTGCTCTGGCAAAAAAGTGCTCGACATGGGCTGTGGTACAGGTATTCTGGCAATTCTTGCTTCGAAAAGAGGTGCTGAAACTGTATTGGCGATAGACAACGATCAGGTTTGCTACGACAGTACGCTCGAAAATGCATCATTGAACAACATCACCAACATGGAAGCGCTATGTGGTGGAAAGGAAGTTATTCCAGTGCGGAAATTTGATGTGATCTTAGCAAACATAAACAGAAATATTCTTCTGGATCAGATCAGTATTTACGATAGTGTGCTTGAAGTTGGTGGGCAAATCTTCTTTAGTGGATTTCATGAGTCTCCGGATTTAGGTATGATAAAAGCAGAGTGCGAAGCATTTAACATCATCTATAAGGATCACAAGAAGATCGGCGACTGGGTTGCAGCACGGTTTCAAAAAACAAATTAATATGCGGATACACTTCATAGCAATTGGCGGTAGTGCCATGCACAATCTTGCCATCGCTTTACACAAGAAAGGCTTTCAGGTAACCGGATCAGATGATGTGGTTTTTGAACCATCGAAAAGCAGGCTTGCGAAATATGGTATTTTACCGGCTGAGATGGGCTGGGACGAGAACCGGATTACGAAAGATCTCGACGCCGTAATTCTGGGAATGCATGCGTTCCTGGATAATCCGGAACTTGTTAAGGCGCAGGAACTTGGCTTAAAAATATACTCCTATCCGGAATATATTTATGAGCAGGCGAAAGATAAAATCCGTGTGGTGATCGGCGGGAGTCATGGAAAAACAACTATTACGTCGATGATTCTTCATGTCTTGAACTATTTTCAGCGAGACTTTGATTACCTCGTTGGTGCACAACTAGAAGGGTTCGATACCATGGTGAAAGTCACCGATTCAGCGCCGGTGATGATTATTGAAGGTGATGAATATTTAGCTTCTCCAATTGATCGCCGTCCTAAATTCCATTTGTACAAAGCCAACATTGCGGTGATCAGTGGGATTGCCTGGGATCATATCAACGTATTTCCCACCTTCGAAGATTACGTAAGCCAGTTCAAGGGCTTTATAGATACGATTGAGCCGGATGGAACATTGATTTACTGTCAGGTTGACCCGGAACTTGCTGCCATTGCAACAGCTGCTGATGCTCCGGTTAAAAAGATTGCCTATCAAATTCCCCCTCATGAGGTAAAGGACGGTGTAACATGGCTTTTACCTGAACATACCCCGCTGAATATCTTCGGCGATCATAATCTGATGAACCTGAGTGCAGCGAAGCAGGTCTGCGCCCAGCTGGGCATTTCTGATGAGGAATTCAACGCCGCCATTACTTCATTTAAGGGTGCGTCGAGAAGGTTGGAGCTGATCGGGCAACGTGGAAACACCAATGTATATAAGGATTTTGCACATTCACCATCTAAGTTAAAAGCGACAATTGATGCCGTAAAAGGGCAGTTTCCAAACCGGCGCCTGGTTGCATGTATAGAGTTGCATACATTTAGTAGTTTAAATAAAAACTTTTTACTACAGTATGAAAGTACGATGGCTAAAGCCGACTTATCTATCGTCTATATAGATGAAAAAAGCTTTAAACAAAAAAAGATTACGCCGTTAAATCGTGCGGATATTCAAAATGCCTTTAAAGATGCAAATTTGAAGTTCTTCAATCAAATTGAAGACCTCGAAAACGAACTGTTGAGTATTAATTTTAAGTATAGTAACTTATTGCTTATGAGTTCAGGAAATTTCAGTGGTTTGGATCTTATTAAACTGGCACGTGAGTTGAAGGTATAGTTTTAAGAAAAGAACACGCTAAGAAAATATTATGAATATCATTGGTAAAAACATCAGGCAACTACGACAGAAAAATGGTTGGAGTCAGGGTGAGGTGGCTAAGAGGTTGAAAATTTCCATCCCAGCTTTTTCCAAAATAGAGACTGGTATTACGGATATAAATATCTCGCGGTTGGAACAAATTGCAAACCTCTTCGAGGTTTCGACCATGGATATCATATCAAAAGAGGGAGAGAATCCACAATCTGTTAATTTTGAAGAAATAAATAGCTTGAAAGAGAAACTTTCACAAAGAGAAGAAGAGATTATCAAACTTCAGAAAAAGGTCATCGATCTATACGAAGAAATTCGAGGAGAATAAATTCTAAAAAGATTTAACCATCGTCAGGTGCCGCTTACTAAAAGTGGCACCTGTTGCTTGATGTAAGGACAGCATCTTGTCGTTAAAGTCGCCTACCCAGGATAGTTCAAGTTCCGTATACTGATTTTTCGGCAACACATATTCCCCAAGTTTAATAAATAACGCAGACTCCAGGCCGTGCTTCTGATAAGCAGACTTTGTTCCCATCACAATCGCACGCATTCTCGACACGCCGGCCCATCGCCTGTATGCAAATTTCAGTTTTTCCAGAATACCTAGCTTTCCGTTAAATCCCCTGATCATTTGGTTCGCATCGGGAATAATCACGACGAATGAAGCGGGTTCTCCATTCAGATAGGCAAACCAGATGAGCTTCTCATCCATGATGATCTCCATCTTTCCAAAGCTTTCCAGCAAGGTTTCCTTCTTTATCGGAACGAAATTATCGAAATCTTTCCATGCATCATTATAGATCTCCATGAGGTCACTTACGTACTTATCCGCCTTGTTCTTCTGAAAGTGCTCAAACGTATATCCCGGTTTATTGGAGACCCAGTTGGCGATCTTCGTAAACCTTTCTGGAAACGGCTTGGTTAAATCGATGGTATTTGTTATCTGCTCATACGCCGTTTCAAAGCCGTAAGAGGTAAACAGTTTATGATAATAGGCTGGGTTGTAGTTCATCCCAAATGAGGCAGGGGTAAAGCCATCAACCAACAGTCCCCAGAAAGAATCATTTTCTCCGAAATTGATCGGTCCCTCCATTGCCTGCATACCTTTGTCGATGAGCCAGGCTTTAGCGGTGTCAAACAATAAAAATGCTGCGGCCTGATCATCAATACACTCAAAAAAGCCCATGCCCCCGGTCGGAACATTATATTG
>JARKUW010000287.1 GCA_029851965.1 Bacteroidota bacterium
GGTTAAGCTGTTACCGAAAACCGGTATATAGAGGTGCTCTGATAGGTCTCTCCTGGCTTAAGTACGGTTGACGGAAAAGAAGGCTGGTTGGGTGCATCCGGAAAATGTTGGGTCTCCATCGCAAAAGCAGTTCTGAAATCATCCGTATGGTTGTTCTTCATCTCATTTTTCCCTTCCATAAAGTTGCCGGAATAGAACTGCATACCCGGCTGGTCGGTAAAAACCTCCATACGAATGCCGGTTAAATCGCCTACAGCAACGGCCACGGGCTGATCCTCCCGGTGTGCCCGAAGTACAAAGTTGTGGTCGTAACCTCTTCCATTCTTTAGCTGCAAATCTTCCGCATCGATATGCTCCCCAATCCGCGTTGGCGTGGTAAAATCAAATGGTGTACCTTTTACCTCTTCCAGATTACCTGTCGGGATCAAGCCCGCATCCACAGGCGTGTATTGATCCGCGTTGATCTGGACAATATGGTTTAAAATTGTCCCGCTGTTTTCACCATTTAGGTTATAGTAGGCGTGATTGGTTAAATTTACAAGGGTAGTCTTGTCTGTAGTTGCTTTATAGCTGATCTCCAACGCATTGTCATCTTGCAGCACATATGTCACCTGAACCTCCAGATTTCCGGGAAATCCTTCTTCCATGTCAACCGAAAGATAATGGAGCGCCAGCGTCCTGTCGTCTATCTGTTCTGCATCCCACACCACGGCTTCAAAGCCTTTCTTCCCACCATGCAACGTATTTTCTCCATTGTTTATCGTGATCTGGTATTCCTCGCCCTCAAGCGAGAATTTCCCCTTCGCGATCCGGTTACCGAAACGACCGATCGTGGCGCCGTAATAGGGCTCTGTTGAGCCTAAATATCCATCAATGCTGCTAAACCCGGCAGAGACGTCAATCAACTGACCACTTTTATCGGGAACAAAAAGGCTGACCAACCGGCCGCCGTAGTTCGTGACCGTTGCCATTACTCCTTTGCTATTTCTAAGGCTGAACAAACGTACTTCCTTACCATCAATTGTTTTTTCAAACGCAGATTGTTGTTCTATATGCATTATGCTATGTGTTTTTGATTGCCGCAAATCGCGTGATGTCCTGATCGATAAACCGGAAACATGCTCAGACAAACATGATTGAATTTAGTCCCTTAGCGGCAAAGAAAAGAAAAATTCCGAACCTTTACCAAATTCACTAACCACCCCGATCTTACCTTCATGGCGGTCAATGATTTCCTTTGTCAGGTGCAAGCCTATGCCCAAACCAGAGACACTACCAATGCCATCCGCCCGGTAAAAGCGCGTGAATATCTTGTTGATGTCTGCAGGCTTCAAGCCGATACCCTGATCTTTAATCTTTACAGTTACCTCACCGGCGGCCCTTTGAATGCTGACGAGGACCTGATCTGCCTTCGGAGAATACTTGATGGCATTCGTCAGCAAGTTGATAAT
Source organism: Bacteroidota bacterium (assembly GCA_029851965.1). Taxonomy (GTDB): domain Bacteria; phylum Bacteroidota; class Bacteroidia; order Sphingobacteriales; family Sphingobacteriaceae; genus Pedobacter. The sequence goes on from JARKUW010000287.1 coordinate 1,452, forward strand.
CACCTGTTCTATACGTTGCTTGTCTGCCAGAATGATAAATTCCTCTTCAATGTCTTCCAGAATAATGCGGTGCGACTTATTCGTATAGGGAAAGGTATCCAGGACATCAATCACCAATTTGCGAAGATCGAAAGTATCAAAATTGAATTGCAGCTTGCCCGCTTCAATCTTGGAAATATCCAGAAGATCCCCGATCAGGGAGTTCAATTTACTTACCTGATCCAGTGTTTTGTCCACGAATAGCTTTCCTACGGTATCCTGATCCTTTTTGGCCAGGATCTGGAGATATCCTTTGATCGTAGTCAGCGGCGTTTTGAGTTCATGGCTCGCAAGGGCAATAAATTCATCCTTCTTTGCACTCAATGCACTCACTTCCTGAAACAGGCGGGAATTTTCGAGTGCAATCGCAGCCTGGGCGGCAATGCTGCCGACGATGTCCTCATGTTCCGACTTAAATGCACCTGCATCTGGGTGCCCGAAAATTAGTGCACCGATCACCTCACCTGCTGATGAAACAACGGGCACTGCGAGATAACTTACCACAGGTAATTGTCCTTCCTGCATTCCATGATTTGAAGCAAGCTGTCCGAAATCCGGACTTTTAGTGACGTCATCTATCCGCACAACCTTACCTTCTGTAAACGTAGGCCTGAAAATTCCCGTCTGCCTTGGCATGCCGAACTTTTCAAAAGTAGACTTGTCTACGCCGGAGAGCGTAAATAACATGAATGGATCACCTTCCGTATCGACTGTATTGTAGAAGAAGGAACCGAATTTAGCGCCAGTAATCTTTGTTGTCGCATCTGTAACCTGTTGCAACAGACTGTCGATGTCCATGGATCCTAATATGACCTTACCGACAGAATTCAACAACTCCAGGTTTTCCGCATTTCGTTGTATCGCGCGTTTAGCAGCAAGCTGCTCAGATATGTCCCGCGCTATTTTAGAAGCTCCAACGATATTGCCGAAGCTGTCTTTAACTGGAGAAACAGTAATGGAAAGTGGAATTTCGCGTCCCGATTTCGATACACGAATGGTCTCGAAGTGATTCACCTTTTGCCCACTTCTTATTTGACGGAGGATATTCTCTTCTTCGTTTATGCGGTTGGGGGGAATAAGAATCGTAATGGATTTACCCAGCATCTCTGCTTCTGTATACTCAAATATACGCTGCGCACCTGCATTCCAGCTCATGATGATGCTGTTCAGGTTCTTACTGATAATTGCATCATCAGACGATTCAACAATTGCAGAAAGTACAGCTTGCCTGGACTCACCAACAACCTTGTCAGATATGTCAACAAGCGTGTTGTGCGCGCCCACTACATTTTCTTCAGGGTCGAAAATAGGCCTCGAAAACACCAGTAAACGCTTGAATATATGCTCAGCAGTTTCTATCGTAATTTCCTGATTGTCAAATGCACGACCTTCCAGTATGGTTCGCACCATAGGGCTTTCACTTAAAGGCATTAAACTTCCATCGGGGCTGTAAATTTTCCAGGAACCGTACCACAAGTCCTCGCCTATTCTCGGCATACTACCCCACAGCCGGACAGCCGCCGGGTTAAAGTGTGTGATGTATCCATTGCGGTCACAAGTATATATCGCTACCGGAGAATCCTCGACTAGAAACTTAAGGAATCGCTGATCGTTATCCTGAACCGCATTATCAAGTGTACCATTGGTTTCAACTTTTGTAATACTTGAATTCTGATAAATATCGGGCATGTAGTTAAATTCGTGTTTTCATATCAAATATACTTATTTGATATTTAATGCCTGCAAAAATCGGACCTATCTGCCGGTCTCCATATTTGGCGCATCTACGGGCTTCGACTCCGGGGAACCTTTCTGCCGCAGATAAATTGTTAAAAACACGATCGCCAAAACAGACAGGAACTCACTTTGCCAGTTTTGGAAGGTTTCAAACCAGAACCGGGGTTCCATGAGGAAGTCGGTAACGCCGACCGCCGCTTTGCCGGAAATCACCTGCTCCACATTGTATTCCTTGTAGCTTCCGAACAGATGCAGGCCCCAGCTGACCAGAAAGAGCACCACAAAGGCCAGAGAGAGCGAGTTGCTGTAAATCTTCAAAATCCATCCTCCTTTTCGTACGGCCCAGGGTGCATCTTTCGACGGCACCGGCTCACGATCCACCTCTTCCGGCTCGTCAAGCGACTTAGATTCTGAGGAACCGATCTGTCTTAAGTGAATGGTAATCAGCACATACATCGCAATCTGCAGAAACTCACTCTCGAAATTCTCGAACGTTGCAGAGATGAAATGTCCGGTTCCAAGGTAGGTCCGTAGTGTAATTTCAGCGGCATTGTGGTCCTTCAGCTCCTCATTATGCTCCTTCCAACCGGTTAATGCCTGCCCGAACAGGGTAATCAAAAAGATAAACAGGAAGAATAAAGAAAGACTATTCTTATGGAGAAAGGAATGCTTTTTGGCTGCAGACATGTTTTAGCTGTTGAAGTTCACCACATGGAAAAATAAACAACGATCAAATACAGCTTCTTGTTTTATGGTATCATCTTAAAAACCGCGCTATTTCGACCAACTCCCGGACAAGCTGCACGGAAGTTACCTTCAACGCATACTCATCGTCAACTGCACCCATTTTGCTCTGCTCATTTCTAAATACCATACTACTTTTCTGCGTCTGCATGAGCGAACCATGCACTACCTTTGCCTCGGTTTTTTCCAGGAGCTCTTTGACGTTACCCGGGTGAATTCCGGCACCCGGCATCACCTCGATCCGCCCGCGGGCCAGCTTAACCAGGCCCGCCAGCACTTCTGCACCTTCGAGCGCAGTGCTGTGCCCACCGGACGACAATACGCGTTTAAAGCCCAGGTTCACAAGTGTTTCCATTGCCTCAGGAAGGTCGCGCGTCATGTCAAATGCCCGGTGAAACGACACTTTCATGGGCGCGGCCAGCTGCATCAACACCTTACACCTTTCCTCATCTACGGTACCATCCGGATTCAGTATCCCAAAAACAACGCCGTCACAGCCCAGCGATTTGCAGGCTACCACGTCGGCTTTCATGATCTCAAATTCCAGATCGGTATAAAGAAAGTCGCCTCCCCTTGGCCTGATGATCGGAAACACTTCAATGTGCAGCATCTTCCTTGTCAGCCCAATTTGCCCGTAACTCGGTGTGGTACCACCGTCTGCTAAGTTCTCGCACAGTTCGACGCGTACCGCCCCACCCTCCTGAGCCGCCAGGGCTGAGGCCAGTGAATTTGCACAAACTTCCAGTTCTGCCATAACTAATAGTAACTTTTACCCGGGATTAACAATTCCTGATTCTCTGCATTGCAGACCGCAAAGGAGAAGCCTTTTTGTATCGCATAAGCACCGTATTCACCCTTTTTGTTGATGGCCAGAAAGCCAACCTGAATGTTCTTCGCAGTTTCAGGCTTCTTATTTATGATGCGCATTACCGCTTCCTTACACGCTGCCTCGGGCGAGTACCCCTGGCGCATCAGCTCTACGACGAGAAAAGAGCCTACATTGCGCACCACTTCCTCACCTACACCGGTTGAAGTCGCGCCGCCAACTTCATTGTCTACATACAAGCCGGCACCAATAATTGGACTGTCACCTATCCTTCCGTGGATTTTATAAGCCATACCGCTGGTCGTGCATCCACCCGAGATGTCTCCGTTTGCATCAATGGCCAGGAGGCCGATGGTGTCGTGGTTGTATTGGTTTCCTGGGAGCTTCTTCGGACTGCTTTTCTGATAAAGCTTATTTTCTGTATTGATAATCGGGTTATACTTGGCCGTTTTCAGCCATTCTTTCCAGGCTTTCTCACTTTCTGGTGTCAGCAGGTTTTCTTTGGTGAACCCATTCTCCAGCGCAAACTTTAAAGCGCCGTCCCCGGCAAGCATCACGTGTGGCGTCTTTTCCATCACCATACGGGCGACAGAAATGGGATGCTTAATGTCCTGAATGGCCAGCACCGCACCACAGTTTCCTTTTTCATCCATGATGCAGGCATCAAGCGTAACGACACCGTCACGGTCGGGCAAGCCTCCATATCCTACGGTCTGGTTGTGCACATCTGCTTCGGGAACCCAGGCCGCCTGTTCAATCGCATCCAAAGATTTTCCGCCCTGCGATAGAATTTTCCATCCTGCTTTGTTGGCTGCCACGCCAAAATCCCAGGTAGATATAATGATGGGTTTACTTTTTTCATTTGGATGCGCTGCAGGAAGCACCTTGCTCCATGCCTGATTTTCAACGGCGAGCAGACCTGCCGTAGCTGCTGTCGCCTTTATAAATTTTCTTCGGTTAAACATGTGTGGTCGATGGTTGTCTGTTATTGGCGGTGAAAATACTTAAAAACTACATATGGTGTTCATTAAAACGTTTGAGCCGAGCTCTTCAGGGGGGTTGGAGGGCCTTGCTAGGGCGTCGCTAGGGCCTTGGTTCGGCCATCAGCCCTATGAACCCCCTGGCAACACCCTGGTAGGGCCGATGGAAATACCAGTCTGATGTCTTTCTGCAGCGAGAACCCTTGCTGTGTGGATCCGAAAATGCTGATTTGTTGCTTCACGATGGCTAAATAGTTCGGCCCTGCTAATTTTTTCTGGTTGATCATGAACCCATTACAGCTTCAACGGTTAAAATTACGCAGACACAGTTCACTAATCTGATTTTTTGTTCTACATTTGCAGCATACCAATCACAGAGGAGTCTGTGAGGCGAATTGAAATCAGAAAATATATTTTAAAATATATTTTTTTATTAAAGTAAAAGTTCTACTTTTGCAATCCCAAACAACGAAAGAAGTTAAACGCTAAGTTGTTAAACACCAAGTTCGGGGTGTAGCGTAGCCCGGTATCGCGCCACATTTGGGATGTGGAGGTCGTAGGTTCGAATCCTGCCACCCCGACCACACTTACTTCAAGTAAGGTCTAAAACCCGCAAATTCTATGAATTTGCGGGTTTTTTTGTTTTATATCCTATCAGGAAACTCCAATATCCAGGATCAATGCCAAATGTGAGTTAAACGCTGAGTCTTTCAAGAGGCATAATTGTGAAACCACTATCTTTATAACACAAGGTGAAGGATACACCACGATTGAAGAGGCAAAAGTAGCACGGAAGAAAGGAAAGGCAGTCGTTTTCCCGATTGTTTTTCTAGATCGTACCTGTCCGAAAAAAGAGATATTCTAAAAAATCGGAGCAATATCCAATAGAACATCCTCTGCATTTGAATGTAATTGTAATAAATAATGGTGAACCGCTATGATGAGAGAACTGATTGTAATAGAGTGCCCAACCAATTTAGGCCTTGCTAAAATGCCTTACGCCAAAGAGCCCGGAGTCAGGAAATTGCCTGACTGGCTTAAAAGTCTGGGGTTTCATGCAGCAATCAACCCGCACAAAATACTTAGAATAGAAGCACCAGAACATACAATGGCGATTGACGAACTAACGCAAGTAAGGAATGCCGACAATCTGATTAGTTATGCAATTCGTCAAGCAGATCTTGTCGAAAAAGAAATCCACGCAAATTCATTTTTATTGCTGTTAGGTGGCGATTGCAGTTTGTTGATAGGAACTGCAATGGCGTTGAAAAAGAATGGGCGTTTTGGTCTATTTTACCTTGATGGGCATACCGATTACATTAAACCAGAACAATCAAACACACATGGTGCTGCCGGTATGGATTTAGCCATTGCATGCGGTTATGGGCATCCAAAGTTAACCAATGTACATAATCTTGGCCCCTATGTAGAAGAGCAACATGTTTTCTGTATTGGCAATAGGGAATACGACGCCTTTTATGAAAAACCAATCAAAGAATCTCAGGTAAATTATATCCCACTGTATCTGCTCAGAGAACGAGGAATTGAAAAGGTGCTTTCACAATTTTTCGTTATGCTACTTCAGAACAATCTGGACGGATTCTTTATTCATTTCGATGTAGATGTTTTGAATGATACAATAATGCCTGCCGTTGACAGCAGGCAAAATGACGGACTAAGCTATACGGAATTGAAAGAAATATTGGTGCCTCTGCTAAACAGTAATAAAGCTGTCGGAATGGAAATCACAATACTTGACCCTGATTTAGATCCGACTGCGGAATATACAAGGGGGTTTATCAATCAGATGGTCCCTATAATCAATGATATACAATAAACAACGTCTTACCGGCGGATATCCTAGGTTTGATGTCTGATGATTTCCTTCTTCTCCTGGTGTACATCAATGGAAAAACGAGAAAAGATCTGATATCCTAAAAACCTTTCGCGATCAAATCCAGATACTGTTTATTGTTAGACCTTGTGAAACGAACGTCCAGGCATTGATTGAATTGAACAAAGCGTTTTAAGCACTTGATAAACTTCTCGAGGGTAACCTCATCCAGAACAATGGGTTCGAAATGAAGGTTGTGAACGATGAGCACCGTTTCCTTACGGTCTGCTTTTGCATCCATCCGCGCAATAAAGGTATCGCCCGCAAGTACCGGTAAGGAGAAATAGCCATATTTTCGCTTGGCAGCAGGCACAAAGCATTCGATCTGGTAGTCAAAGTCGAAAAAGCTTTTCAAGCGATTTCGAAAGACATTGAGAACATCGAAGGGTGAAAGAATGAAGACATCATTGGACAGCTCAATATAGGTGCCTTGAGCAGGTAGCATATACAGCGGACCTTTCAACCCCTCAATAACGACCGTTCTTACTTCATCCCGCTGCACCATCAGCTCGAGCTCCTGCTTAATCAGGTTGCCTTTTACACGGCGGGCACGCCAGAGCATTTCCTTCAAAGCGCAGATACCTAGCGCAGCTAAGGTGCGGCGAATCACAAACCGCGCATACTCTTCAGCCGTAGGCACCCTCAAATCTGTTTCTTCCGGCACCAGGTTAAGCGGCAGATCATATACTTTCTGAAATGTTTTCGTACGACGGATCATGAGGCTTCCTTCCAGGTAAAGCCTCTCCAGCGCTACCTTTGCCGGCCTCCAGTCCCACCAGCCTGAACTTGCTTCCACGCGATCATTGTCAAAGTCGCCAACCATGAGCGGTCCCTCCCGCTCTACCCGGTCCAGGATTTCTTTCATCAGATTCGCTTCTGGTTTGGTAAGTGGTTTGCGTTGCAATTTGAACGCTTCCTTCACAGGTATCGTGAATCGGAAATCATGCATGGGGAGGAATCCCGCATCCGAACTGAAGTATTCGAAAACCCTGCAGTCGTCGCTCAGATCCGCGAGCCATCTCGTTTCGTAATCCGGTATGCGGGCCATCATGACGTGGTGGTGGGCCCGCTTCACCACAAAGTTCGTATCCAGCTGCACAAAGCCCAGGTGTTCTATCAAACGGTAAACCGCCTCAATGCCGGTCCCAAACTGTGCAGTACGGGCGAGCCCGGCGGCGTGGAGAATGATCTTACGGGCTTGCGGCTTGGTCAGTACAGTAGCGTCCATTGCACTAAATTAAAAATTTAAAATCAAGCAATCCTTGCCCTCGCATGAAATTGACCGAACTTGCTCACAAGGCACATCAATGTACCAAACGGGTGTCCTTTTTACCTATCTTAGTTCCCAATGAAATTTGAATTCATCGCCCACCCTGGTTTTGATTTCCTGGAAAGCTTCGCCAGGCAATTCGAGATCCCTTTCTACGGCAACACGCTGATCATTCCAGCAGAGCTGGGCAGCGGCAGCATCAGAAAGGTAGAATTTTCCCCGGATTTCAAGCTGCTGTTTCACCATTATACCTTCCATGAAGAATTCATCTTAAAACGTAGGGCACCAGAGGAAAAAAGTGACTTGGTTTCCATCATATTCTACACCTCCGCACTGCCCAACAACGTGCTTTCCAATGCGCAAAGATCATTTTCCTGCTCAAAAATCAATCATTCGGCAATTGAAATATCGTCTACCGACCTGAATTCTGAAATTAGATTTCCAGCAAAGACGGAGATATTTTTCACCGTAGTAGGCATCATGAAGCCCGTGCTGGCTGAGTTGCTGAAGATTGATGAACCGAATGCAGCTATCGCGCGGATCATGGTCGAGAAGTCCAGCTATCTATTCCATGAAAATATGTGGGCAGACATCGACAAGAACGTCAGGCACCTGTCCCTGATCAATGAGCAGGAACTACTGAGTCATTTTTACTTCAGGATCAAAGTCCAGGAATTAATCTATCTGCTTTTCAGTAAACTGATCAAGCGGGAAAATCAAGCGCAGCAGACCCTCGGGAACACCGATGTCGAAAACCTTCATGCGGTACGCTCGTTGATGCTGACAGATTTAAGTAAGCCGCCCCGACTAGCCGACCTGGCCCGGGCCGTCGGGATGAGTGAGACAAAAATGAAGACGCTTTTCAGTCAAATATTTGGCGACAGTATTTACAATTATTTCCAATCTGCGCGGATGGCTGAAGCGGCATTTCTCTTAAAGCAGTCCGATTATTCTGTGTCCGAGATCGGCTATCGGCTGGGATTTACAAACCTGAGCCACTTCAGCCGCTTGTTTGAGAAACACTACGGTATGACTCCGAAAAAATACTCGACTGCCGGATAAGACTATTTTGATGCCGCATCTGGTTATTTAAGCACTGTAGATCTTGTGAGATTTGCTTCTATTATAAAATATAAGCAAATGAAAACGATGCTCACACCATTCGAGAAATATGGGTTCACGTTGAAAAATCACCTGGTAATGGCACCCATGACAAGGACCAGGGCCATCGGCAACCAGCCGAATCCGCTGATGGCGGAATATTACGGACAACGCTCCGGCGCGGGGCTCATCATCACTGAAGGCACGGCACCCATGCGCAATGCCTTAGGCTATCCGAACATCCCCGGCATTTTCAATCTGGAACAGGTTGAAGGCTGGAAGGTAGTTACCGAACGGGTACACCGGGATGGCACAAAAATCTTCCTTCAACTGATGCATACCGGTCGGATTGGCCACAGTGATAACCTGCCCGCCGATGCTGTTCTTGTGGGGCCTTCAGCGATTGCAGCTGCTGGCGAAATTTACACGATGACCGGCAAGGCGCCCCACTCCAGCCCTGTCGCACTGACCACAGCGGGCGTTCAGGAGGTAATTGCAGGATTTGTGAAGGCAGCCGAAAATGCCATGCTTGCCAGGTTCGATGGCATAGAACTTCATGGCGCCAATGGCTATCTGATTGAGCAGTTCCTGAATCCCAATGTAAACACGAGAACCGATGAATATGGCGGTACGCTTGAAAATCGAGCACGTTTTGCAGTGGAGGTAGCGGCAGCAGTCGCGGACGCAATCGGCAAGGATCATGTAGGCATTCGTTTGTCGCCATTCTCTGCGCTGGGAGATCTTGCGTGTTATCAGGAAGAAGAGGTGCATGAAACCTACGCTTACCTGGCGGAGCAATTCGACCGCCTCGGTATCACTTATATCCATGTTGCTGTAAATGCGCCCATCCCGGAACGGACACTTAAAGCCCTTCGTCAAAATTTCTCCGGAATCGTTATCCTCTGCAATGGACTGACCCCCGAAACTGCTGAAAAGGCACTCCATGCAGGCTTCGCGGATCTGGTTGCCTTTGGAAGATTTTTCCTGGCCAATCCTGACCTGCCTCAACGTATAGCCAAAGATGCAGCGCTCAATGAAGCGGACTTCACAACCTTTTATGGCACAACTGCAGCAGGGTATACGGACTATCCGACATTAGCATCTACTGGTCCGGTGATTAATGATTAGGAATATGGGATTAGAAAACAAAGTAACCGTAGTTACAGGTGGCAACAGTGGTATAGGATTCGGTAGTGCAGAAGCGTTCAAAGATGAAGGTGCTATCCGACGGCCCTCATCTCCGCGAAAGCGTTCGTCTGGTATAGCTTTGCAAGTTGACCAATCACCTGGTCAACTTCCTGTTCCGTATTAAATTTGCTGAAGGAGAAGCGGATCGTTGATCTGCCGGAATTGTTGCCCAGGGCGCTAAGGACATGCGAGCCGGACCCACTGGTGCAGGCACTACCACCGGAAACACAGATATCGTGTTGGTCAAGGTACGCTATCGGTGATTGAAAACTGGCAGGTTCCGGTAAGGAAACGCTCAGCACTGTCTTCAAGCTATGCAGCTCAGCTGAGTTCCCGTTGAATCCGATGTCCGGAATTGTGCTCCGTAAATCCCGTATCAGCTTTTGTTTGAGGCGGCCAATTTGTTGCTGATTGGAACTTGCATCCGTATAGCTGATTTCCAGCGCCTTCGCAAGACCTACGATTCCGGATACATTCTCCGTACCACTTCGCTGACCCCGCTCCTGAGCACCTCCCGTGATAAACGGGCTCAGCTTATCGCCAGCCTTCCTATATAAGAAGCCGACTCCTTTAGGGCCGTGAAACTTATGTGCCGAACCAACCAGAAAATCTGCTTTCAACTGTTGGGTATCGTATCTGTACTGACCCATGGTTTGTACCGTATCGGTGTGAAATATTGCGCCGTACCTGCAACAGAGCTCGCCAATGGCATGAATGTCATTGAGGTTACCGATCTCATTATTGCCATGCATGATGGAGACAAATGCCTTTTCACCTGCTGACAACAACTGCTCCAGCTCCCCGAGCGCGATGTTGCCTTGCGCGTCATAATTCAGGTAAACCAAAGCTATTTCCCCATTCTTCTGCAGATCCTCCAGCGTGTTTAATACGGCATGATGCTCCAGGCGGGTGGTAATCGCACGTTTGATACCGTGGGAGCGGATCGTGGAACGGATGGCCGTATTATCAGCTTCGGTGCCGCCGGAAGTGAAGATAATCTGCGCTGGCGAAGTATTCAATAGATCAGCAATGATCTTTCGGGAGGCTTCGATGGCTGTCCTTGCTTGTCTTCCATAGGAATGTGAGGAAGAGGGATTGCCGAAGTTCTCGAAAATATAAGGCTCCATGGCCTGAAAAACTTCTTTACTTAAAGGGGTGGTTGCTGCATTGTCCAGGTAAATTCTCATTTCTATATAGATTTAAATTGATAAGGTTACTTATTCAGAAAAATCTGATAGAAATGTTTTATCTATCCACCACGCGGTGGAAGGAGTTAGCACCTTGTATGGTTACAGGTTGCTAAGACGTCATAGGGCCTTTCCCTCAGTCTTTCTGGATAAGTAGTAAATTTAAGAACTGTTGTTGGCAACAAATATATGAATACCCTAGTAAACTAGTATACTTTATTTGAAAATATATCCTTTAACCAATATTTTCGCTCAATCCACATATGCGATGCAGTCTACCTGCACCAGTATACCATCTTTACCCATCTGATCGGCACCGCAGCCGGTGTAAGAACGTACGGGCGGCGGATCAGGGAAGAACCCACGATAGGCTTCGTTTAACGCAGTAATGTTCTGATTGGGCTCAACCAGGGTCATGTGTACCTTAAGGACATTGGCCATCGATGATCCGGCACTTTCCAGCACTTCCTTCATCGTGGTCAGCGCACTGCGGATTTGCACCTTAATGTCTCCGGGTTCTGCCCTCCTTTCTGCATACCATCC
>JARKUW010000208.1 GCA_029851965.1 Bacteroidota bacterium
ACCATTGGCAGCGGCGACTCCTTTTTAGCTGCCTTTCTGGCCATGAAGCTCAGAAATGAACCGCTGGAATTGATGATGGACTACTCCGCTGCTATGGGCGCTTTTATTACCGCCCAGGCAGGTGCCTGTCCGCCTTATTCCAAGTCGGATTTTGAGCGCTTCATCTGGAAGAAAAAGCTCGGCATCAGCTAGGCTTGTAAACAAGAAAAAACCAAATAATAAACCTTAATTAAAAATGTATGAAAAGAATCCTCCTTTTCTTCACCCTGCTGCTTAGTGCAGTAGGATGGAGCTACGGGCAAGTCCGGCCGCTGAGTGGCACGGTAACCGACAAGGCCGCAGTAGCACTTGAAGGTGTAACTGTAAACGTTGTTGGTACAAAGACCACGACAATGACCGACCAGAATGGTCAATTCCGAATTGAAGCTGCAAGTGGGCAAACCCTTAAATTTTTCTATGTCGGCGCGGAGCCCGTGACTTTCCCTGTCGACGCCAACACCACTCGTGTGAGCGTACAGATGGATATCTCATCCAACAAACTGGATGAAGTGGTGGTGACCGGCTATCAAACAGAGCGCAAGAAAGACATCACTGGAGCGGTGAACGTAGTGGACATTGCGGATATTAAAGATATTCCTGCCGGTAATCCCGTTAAAGCCTTACAGGGCCGGGTACCTGGGGTGCTTATTACCACCGATGGATCGCCCACAGGTGGTGCGACAGTTCGGATTCGTGGTATTGGTACACTGGGCAACAATGACCCTTTATATGTTATTGATGGGGTGCCTACAAAGAATGGCTTAGAACAACTCAATCAAAACGATATTGAGTCTATCCAGGTGTTAAAAGACGCTTCATCTGCGACCATCTACGGTTCCAGGTCTGCCAATGGCGTGGTTATTATCACTACAAAAAAGGCAAAAGCTGGATTCTCAAAGGTAGATCTGAATATTAGTACCTCCATCCAGAATTATGCAACGAAGTTAAACACGCTGAATGCAGACGAGCGTGGGCGTGCATATTGGACTGCTGCAGTGAATGACGGTGCGAACCCGAACAACAATCAAATTTACCAATACGACTGGAACAATGACTTCAGTAATCCAGTGCTGAACAAAGTGGTGTTACCGCCTTTCATCGATGCCGCTAATACCATGCGACCTGCAGATACTTACTGGTACGATGAAATTTCGCAGCAATCCATTATTCAATCGTATGATCTTTCGTTGTCCAACGGCGGAGAAAAGGGAAATTCCTTGTTCTCCTTCGGTTACTATGATAATAAAGGAATTGTTAAAGGCTCCCGGAGTCAGAAATATACTGCCCGGTTCAACTCTGACTATAAACTGCTGAACAACAAGCTAACGATAGGGGAGAACTTCTCTGTGAGTTATATCAAGAATGCATTGATTCCGGCAAGCGACATTTTGTTTGCATCGCTTGTGCAGCAACCCATTGTACCGGTACGTACGGTAGATGGCGGCTGGGGCGGTCCAGCTGCGGGTATGACCGATAGACAAAATCCAGTGCGGTTAATTGAAGACAACATGGATAACAAATTCTACTTCTACCGACTTTTTGGAAATGCATATGCAAACTATGAAGTTTTGCCAAACCTGACCTTCCGTACCAGCATTGGTGTTGATTACAATGGAACTTATCAAAGGACCCTTAAAAAGTCTTATACCTCAGGATTTCTTGCTGACCCTGCCAACCAGGTATTTAATAGTCAGGGTTACCAGGGGAACATCATCTGGCAGAACACTTTAAACTATAAAGTTGAGAAAGGCAAGCACAGTGTGGAGTTTCTTGCCGGTCATGAATACATCAGAAACATCAATCAGGAGTTTTCTGCGAGCAGGCAAGGTCTTGCATTGGAGAACATCAATTATGCTTATCTGAATGCAGGGTCAACAAACACGCTGAACGGCGGCTCGGGTGCTGCTTATGCATTGCTTTCTTACTTCGGAAAAGTAAATTATGTATTGGCTGATAAATATATTGCATCTGTAACCCTGAGAAGAGATGGCTCATCCAGATTTGGCGCGGAAAACCGCTATGGAACTTTCCCGGCTTTTTCTTTGGGCTGGAGACTTAGTGAAGAGGCATTTATTAAGCGTCTGGAGTTTATTTCTGATTTAAAGTTAAGATATGGATGGGGTAGATCTGGTAATCAGGATATTCCGAACAATGCCAGTCTATCGCTTTATTCTTCAATCTACGGCGTTGATCCAACTTGGGATTTTGATCGCGGCACTGCATACGATATTAATGGTGGTGGAACAGGGCAGTTACCTTCTGGTTTCACAATGATTCAACAAGGCAATGCGGCTCTGAAATGGGAGTCTTTGCAGGAGTCGAATTTTGGAGTTGATTTTGGCTTATTCAATAATAAGCTTACTGGCTCGTTCGACTACTTCATCAAAAAGACTTCGGATATTTTAATTAGTCCGGCGTACCTGGCTGTATTGGGTGAGGGTGGCAACAGTTTCATCAATGGGGCCTCGTTACAGAACAAAGGCTTTGATGCAATTCTATCTTATGACACGAAGCTTGGGGATGAGCTTTCGATCAATGTAACAGGAAATTTCTCTTTATACAGGAACAAGGTTACCTATTTACCTAAAGATGTTTTGGCATCATACCCGGGAAATGGAACGGACAAGACCATTTTGGGCAGACCCGTAAATTCTTATTTCGGGTATGTGGCCGATGGGCTGTTTGCATCTGAAGCTGAGGTGGAAGCTGCTGCGGAGCAGCCAGGGAAAGGTCTTGGCCGCATCAGGTACAGAGATCTTAATGGCGATGGCGTGATTAACGACCAGGATCGTGACTTCATTGGTAACAATAGTCCTCGTTATGCTGCCGGACTTAATGTTTCCCTGAATTATAAAAACTTCGACGTTAGCTTCTTTCTTCAAGGTCTTAACGTAAATGTTGTGAATGACTTTAAGACGTACACCGATTTTTCTTCGCTTTGGACAGGTACAAACTGGGGTTCAAGAACGCTGGATGCCTGGTCTCCAAGCAATACGAGCTCGACCATTCCCGCACTTACCTTAGTGGACAGGAACAATGAAGGCCGGTTCTCAACCTACTTCATTGAGAATGGTTCTTACCTGAAGCTGAGAAATCTGCAGATTGGTTACAACTTCAAAAAGGCATTTAACATGAAGATTCAAAATGCCCGGATGTTTGTGCAGGGCAGTAATCTCTTCACCATTAAAAGCAAGTCCTTTACCGGACCGGATCCAGAGATTCCAAACTACGGATTTCCTGTGCCTGTGGTTGGCACAATTGGTATAAACGTTACGCTATAAATAAATCTGTTGACATGAAAAATTTCAAATATATATTATTGATGATGTTCACGGTGCTTGTTTCCTGCAAGAAAGTACTGGATGAACCTGCGCAGGGTGTCGTGTCTTCCGAGGATCTCGGGACGCCCGAAAATATTGATAAGATGGTGATTGCTGCCTACTCCGCTTTAGGAAACGACCATTATACCTCTCCATATTCCAGTATGTGGCCCTATGGAAGTGTGCGTGGTGGAGATACTTACAAAGGGGGTGATGGTCCGGGGGACCTTTCAGAATTCCACCTTTTTGAAACCTTTTCTTTGAATCGTGTGGATAATCCATTGCTTGATCAGGTATGGTTCAGGCTTTATGTTGGTATTGGCAGAGCTAATGATGCTTTGAAACGCGTGAATGAGATATCTGATGCGGACTACCCTAAGAAGGCGGAGCGTCAGGCGGAACTTCGATTCCTACGTGGCCATTTTTACTTTCTGGCGAAGATCCTGTTTAAGTATGTTCCATATCTGGATGAGACCATGGATAAGACCACATACAACACCATTTCCAATAGAGCATTATCAGACGCGGAACTTTGGGCAAAGATTACGGACGACTTCAGAGCGGGTGCAGAGGCGTTACCGGAAAGTCAGGCAGAAGTGGGGAGAGTGACTAAGTTTGCAGCGAAAGCCTATCTGGCGAAAGTGTTATTATACCAGGCTTATGAACAAGGGGAAGATCATCAGGTTACTTCCATCAATGCGGCTAAACTAACGGAGGTAAATGCGCTTGCGGATGAAATCATCGCTTCCGGGAAATATAGCTTGGCAACGGATTATGCCAACAACTTCCTGGGTTCAACGCAAAATGGATCAGAGTCTGTATTTGCCATCCAGTATTCTAAAGATGATGGAACGCCTAAAGGCAGATTGGATTACGGCCATGCGCTTAATTATCCCATGAATCAGGAGTATGGTTGCTGTGGCTTCAACGTACCTAGCCATGATTTGATCAATGCCTACAAGACTGACCAGAGTGGATTGCCACAGTTTACAACCTATAACAATACGGATGTGGCGGCAACGCTGGACTTTAAATCGGCAACATTTGATCCGCGCCTGGATCACACGGTAGCGAAACCAGGGGCGCCATATAAATATAAAAACAACTTTATCTATCAGCGTTCGTGGTCAAGAGCACCTGCAATTTACGATGCCTTTGCAAGCATGAAGGAAGCGGTACTGCCCGATGATCCGTCCTTTCAGAAAGTTCCGCCATTTATCGGGAGTTCTAAAATCTGGGAGATTATACGTTATGCTGATGTGTTGCTCTGGAAAGCTGAAGCTTTGATTGAGCTAAACAGATCCCTTGAAGCTGTTCCGCTAATTAATCAGGTTCGTGCGAGAGCAAACAACAGTAAGAATCTATTGAAAATGGCTGATGGCAGCCCGGTTTCGAACTATAATGTTCAATTGTATCAACCAGGGGTAAACAGCAACTGGACACAAGCCTATGCAAGGGAAGCATTGCGCTTTGAGCGCAGGCTTGAGTTTGCAACCGAAGGGTACCATTTCTTCGATCTTGTAAGATGGGGCGTTGCTGCACAAACCATGAATGCTTATTTTACCACGGAAAAACGTCGGGTAGCGCATTTGAATGACGCTCGTTTTACCAGGGGTCGCGACGAGTATTTTCCAATACCATTGAATCAGATCAACTTCAGCTCCGGGCTGTACCAACAAAAT
>JARKUW010000211.1 GCA_029851965.1 Bacteroidota bacterium
TCCATTAGTGGAGCCATGAGCGTTCACCTGAACGATCAGGAATATACGCTGGAGCAGGCCGCAATCTTCCTGAAGGATGTGAGCCGCGAGGTACGTGAGCAGGCCTGGAAAACGATACAGACCCGCCGCCTGGTCGACAAAGACAACCTGAATATTCTGTTTGAAGAACTATTGAAACTGCGCCATCAGGTGAGTGTGAATGCCGGATTTGAAAATTTCCGCGACTATATGTTCCAGGCGCTGGGCAGGTTTGACTACACGCCAAAAGATTGCTATGAATTTGCAGAGGCTATAGAGAAAGAGGTTGTCCCGATCCTGGCAGAACAAGCTGAAAAGCGTGCGGAACTGTTGGGCCTTGAGGTGCTGAAACCATGGGATATGGATGTAAACACCAGCGGAAAACCAGCATTGAAGCCCTTTTCGAATGGAACGGAACTAATCGACAAAACAATTGCCTGCTTCGACCGGATCGATCCCAAACTGGGCCAAATGCTTGCAACAATGAAAGCAAACAACCTGTTTGATGTCGAAAGCCGCAAAGGCAAGGCACCGGGTGGCTACAACTACCCGCTTGCTGAAACCGGGGCGCCGTTTATATTCATGAACTCCGCGAATACACTGAGAGACCTGACCACCATGGTACATGAAGGCGGGCATGCAGTGCATACCTTTTTAACTGCAGACCTGGAGCTAAACGACTTCAAACATTGCCCATCCGAAGTGGCCGAGCTGGCATCTATGAGTATGGAGCTGATCACCATGGACTACTGGGACGTTTATTTCGAGAATGAAGAGGACCTGATCCGCGCGAAGCGGGAACAACTCGTAGACGTATTGAAAACCCTGCCTTGGGTCGCGGTAATCGATCAGTTTCAGCACTGGATCTATACCAACCCCGATCACAACGCCGCAGACCGTGAAGAAGCATTCAAACAGATCTATACCCGCTTTGGTGCAGGCTTCACGAACTGGGACGGACTGGATCCTGAATTTGGGAACCTTTGGCAAAAACAATTGCATCTTTTCGAAGTACCGTTCTACTATATTGAGTACGCCATAGCACAGCTGGGTGCCATAGCGATCTATAAGAACTATAAAGAGCAGCCTGAAACAGCCATTAAAAACTACCTGAACGCGCTTTCACTGGGTTATACCCGGCCAATCAATGAGATTTATGAAGCTGCAGGTATAAAGTTTGACTTTAGCGTGGACTACGTTAAGGAGCTTTCGGACTTTATTAAAGATGAATTGGCCCAGTTGGATTAGTTTCAACTTCATGTATACGTTTAAACAAAAAACAAGGCAGCTACTCTAAATATGTTTGAAAAACTCTTCAGAAAGAAGTCCATTACTAAAATCCTGCAGGATGCAGAAAACGGGTACGGTGATCATGGATCCCGCTTACACAAAACACTTGGCGTAAGAGACCTTACTGCGTTCGGCATTGCCGCAATTATCGGTGCAGGAATCTTCAGCACCATTGGAAAGGCCAGTGCTGATGGAGGGCCTGCGGTCATCTTTCTGTTTATCTTTACGGCCATCGCCTGTAGCTTCGCAGCATTTGCCTATGCAGAATTTGCTTCCATGGTCCCGGTATCCGGAAGTGCTTACACTTACTCTTATGTTGCTTTCGGTGAGCTTGTTGCCTGGATCATCGGCTGGTCGCTGATTATGGAGTATGCCATCGGGAACATCACCGTTGCCATTTCCTGGTCGGACTATTTCACCGGACTCCTCTCTTCCATTCATATACCCGCATTGGGTATCCGGGGCTTACATCTGCCCGACTGGATGACCATGGATTATTTAACTGCTTACAACGGTCATGAGCACGCAGAGGCCTTGCTTAAAGCAGGAACAAGCTTTGCGAATCTGGATGAGGCGACACGCCTCTCCAACAATGCATGGATCACGGCGCCGCAGCTGGGAGGTTTCCATCTTGTGGCCGACTTACCCGCGCTGGCGATCATTATATTTATAACCTGGCTGGTATACCGGGGTATGAAAGAGTCTAAGAACGCCAGCAATGCCATGGTGGTTGTTAAACTTGCCGTTATACTGCTCGTGTTGTCTGTAGGTGTGTTCTATGTGGATACCAGCAACTGGGATCCATTTGCACCAAACGGCGTTAGCGGTGTGCTGAAAGGCGTGTCTGCCGTATTTTTTGCTTACATCGGCTTCGACGCGATATCGACAACAGCGGAGGAGTGTAAGAATCCGCAGCGGGATCTTCCACGCGGCATGATGTGGGCCATTATCATTTGTACGGTCCTGTATGTGGCAATTTCGCTGGTGCTTACCGGTATTGTGAACTACAGTTTACTGGCCGTAGGTGATCCACTGGCTTTTGTGTTTGATCAGATAGACCTGAAGCTGATGAGCGGCATCATTGCCGTAAGTGCCGTCTTTGCGATGGCCAGCGTACTGCTGGTTTTCCAAATGGGACAGCCACGTATATGGATGAGCATGAGCCGTGATGGCCTGCTTCCTAAAGCATTCTCCAGGATCCACCCCAAATATCAAACACCATCTTTCGCTACAATTGTGGTGGGTTTTGTTGTTGCGGTACCTTCCCTGTTTATGAACCTGACCATTGTAACTGACCTTTGCAGTATCGGTACGTTATTCGCCTTTGTGCTGGTTTGTGCAGGGGTGCTGGTTTTACAGGATAAACCGGGTTTGAACAGGAAATTTAAGATTCCATACCTGAACGCCAAGTATGTTGTGCCCCCGCTTTTTGTGGTACTCCTCCTGGTTGCTTTCATTTTCTATAAACCAGAGGTAAAAAGCTTTGTTCTGAACACGCCGCGCATTCAGAACCCCGTGAGTTTCGTAACGTCTCTAGATGATCAGGAGCTTATTGCAGTGGAAAATCAGATCAGAGATGACGAGCGCCGGATAAACCTGATCGAAAAGAACATCGATAAGGCAGCCTACCTGAATAAGCTGAAGCCGGCAGAATACAAGGATTTTGTGGACCGTGCACCGGTTGCTGCAGGGAAGAAATATGAGGAGGGATGGAACTTGTTTAAGCACAAGATACCCATGTGGATCTTCTTTATCATTTGCCTGAGCATCTGTTATTATTGCATCAAAAAAAACCTTTCGCTGATTCCTGTACTGGGATTAACCTCCTGTTTGTATATGATGTGCGAGCTGGGCATCTCCAACTGGATTGGATTTGGGATATGGCTGGTGATTGGATTGATTGTGTACTTTCTGTATGGATTTAAACACAGTAAGCTGAATGCATCCCTGAATCCCTAAACGTTGTACGGTCTTTTAATTTGAAACGAACGACGTTAAACAACATACGAACAAAGGCTCCTTTTCAGGAGCCTTTGACGTTTTAGTTCATTTATGTTTATTTTTCTTGAGCAGGAACATCGTTTGGGTAAACTTTAAGCCTGATTATACTACACCGGAAGCCGGTTCAGTTCGATGTCATCTGTCGACACAAAGATTAACGGCACTTTTTCCACATCCACATAGCTGGAATCCAGTCCGAAACTTCGTTCCTCCGACAGGCTGAGCCTTTTCAGGATAAAATAGTACATCATGATGCTGCGCTCATAAAGATTCAGCGTGCTGAAGCGGGAAAGGTGCTTTTCCAAAAGGATGAACCTGAAATCACCGGCAATTTTATGTTTCTTCAGCGAGGTATACTGACTGGTAATGTCGACTTCGCCATTGGCCACAAGCTCCTCGACGACCTTACGGAATAGTATATTGATTTTCTGTTCTACCCGGAAGCCAAGCTTGAAGTCGATGCGGATCAGCTTACCCGGAATCAGGAACTCTACCCGGTAATCTCTTCTAAACGGCTCATCGACCACGTCAACATGGACCAGCCAGTATACATCGGCACGTTTCGGTTCTTTTTGCAATATCGAATAAATGATCTTGGACTCGATCTCTGTTTTGAAGTTGGCGCTGGTTAAGTAGACCAGCTGAGAGGAATATTTGGCAATACTTTGATCTTCGCTCAGCTCGCTGAGCAACTGAAAGTAGTCGTCTATGCCCACATATTTTACAAACCTGTTCTTGATTTTCCGGGCATTGTACCAGCACCACATCACCGTGAATAAGGCCGCTCCGATGAGTACGGTAACAAACCCGCCGTGCAGGAACTTGGTCATGTTTCCGACGAGGAAAGATAGCTCCAGCAGGCCGTAGAGCACCAGGAACAATACGATCAGGTACATGGGAACCCGCTTGGCTTTCATGAAGTAGGCCACAAGTATGGTGGTGGCGAGAAAGGTGAGGTTTATCGCCAGGCCATAGGCACCTTCCATATTGACGGATTCCTTGAACAGCAGAACGACGCAGATACAGCCCCCACAGAGCAGCCAGTTGATGGAGGGCACGTAAATCTGCCCCTTGAAATTGCTCGGATAAGAGATCAGTACTTTGGGCCAGAGGTTTAAACGCACGGCCTCTGAGATCAGCGTAAATGATCCGGTGATCATCGCCTGACTGGCAATGATCGCTGCCAGCGTAGCCAGCCCGATCATCCACAACAGGTATGGTGCAGGCACAATCTCATAGAATGGGTTTAGCATTTGATCATAGTTAGCATGATGCAGCAGCCATACACCCTGACCGAGATAGTTGAGGATCAGCATCGCTTTGACGAAAATCCAGCTTACACGAATGTTCTCCCGGCCGCAATGACCGAGATCAGAGTACAAGGCCTCCGCCCCCGTTGTACACAGGAACACGCCCCCGAGAATGACGAGCGCCATGGGATTGGTCGCAATCAGGTGTACGGCATAGTAGGGATTGAGTGCTTTCAGGATGCTTAAATCCTGGACGACATAGTGGAGCCCCAATATGCCGAGCGTCGCAAACCACAAGAGCATGACCGGACCGAATAGCTTGCCGACCAGGCTGGTGCCGAATTGCTGGATGATAAACAAAAAGGTGATGATGGCGATGACGATGGGAATGACCTGAACCTGCGGGAACTTAAGCTGCAAGCCTTCTATGGCGGTGGTAACAGTGATGCTTGGCGTAATGATCCCATCTGCGAGCAAGGCACATCCACCGAGAATGGCGGGAATAACGAGCCAGCGGGCTTTCTTTCGCACCAGGGAATACAGGGAAAGAATTCCGCCCTCTCCTTTGTTGTCCGCGCGGAGGGTGATGACCACGTACTTGATGGTTGTCTGCAGGGTTAAAGTCCAGATGATGCAGGAGAGTGCGCCAAGTACGATCATCGGTGTGATGTCCTGACCGCCTCCATGAACGGTGTTGAAAATGGCGCGGAGTGTGTACAGGGGCGACGTGCCGATATCGCCGTATACTATCCCTAAACTAACAAGTAACCCGGACGCGGAGAGTCTCTGGAGGTTTGTATTTTTTGACACTTAGATAAGTTAATGTAAGGAACTGTTACTGCTATAGTAAACAGCAAAGCGGCCGTTTTGTTAAAAATTGTTAAATATCGATTTTATAAACAATAACTATAATTTAATTGTTTATTTATTTATACTTTTGAAGCTAACGATGGGAATAAAATCTACTAAAACGCTTCTGCTCAAATTAACGTGCATCATCTGTCTGGCTGTTTCAGGCAATGTTCAGGTTTTTGCTCAAAAATCTGATAGCGTCAACTACATCAGCCGTTCCCGGAAGATGAATAAACCATCAATCAAAGTTAATAATCAAGTATATCGTCCCCTGGTTAATGGTTTGGGTACAATTCCATACAACAGTTATCTGTTGAATAAGGGAAATGCTGCAAAACCAGAAAAAAACCTCACCTTTTTGAAGGTATTTCCCAATGCGATTGATGATCAGATAACCGTAGTCTTCAAACTGGAACGTGAAACTACCGTATCCATAAAAATCATGGACCTGTTGGGTAATGAAG
>JARKUW010000217.1 GCA_029851965.1 Bacteroidota bacterium
ACCTGGTGCATATAATCCTGCAATAACTATACACCTTTATAATCCTTCGATTACCTTACCGGAGGTGTTTTTGGTAAATTAGTTATTCTCCTTGTTTTCACTTGTTTTTATCCCATATGTTACAACTGGTTTAAGCCTTTACACCGTTATGATCCGGAAGCGGAAGCGTCAAATATGAATTAAAACGAATCTCTTTAAAGCGTAAATGGTAACTTTGATGCATATACTATGTGGTTAAAAAACATTACCCTGCTTAATTTCAAGAATTACGCTGATGCAGCCGTTGCCTTCTCGAAAACCGTTAATGCGTTTGTAGGCGATAACGGCGCAGGTAAGACCAACCTTTTAGATGCCATTCATTATTTATGCCTGTGTAAAGGATACTTCAATCCAATAGATACCCAGCAGATAAAAACCGGTGAAGACCTGTTTCTGATTCAGGGCGACTTTGACCGGGATGATAAAAATGAGAAGATCACCTGCGGGGTAAAAAGAAACCAGAAAAAGCAGTTCAAGCGGAATAAGAAAGAATACGATAAGCTCGCCGATCACATCGGGCTGTTTCCACTCGTGATGATCTCGCCCTATGATTCCTCGATCATCATGGAAGGGAGTGAAGAACGCCGCCGGTTTATGGATAATGTAATTTCCCAGACCGATGCGTCCTATCTTGATGAGCTGATCGTCTACAACAAACACCTGCTCAACCGCAATGCCTTTCTGAAGCAGACGGCCATCAACCGGCGTTACGATCCCGCATTGCTGGAGATCTTCGATGAACAACTCAGCAGCTCCGGCAATAAGATCTTCGAAAAAAGAAAGCAGTTTATGCTGGATTTTATTCCCTTTTTCAACCAGCACTATCAGTTTCTGACCAACAACAACGAGCAGGTTAATATGGAATACTTCTCACAACTGAATGAAACCGCCTTTGAAACACTACTGAGCCAGTCGGTGGAGAAGGATAAAGTGTTGGAACGTACAACCACAGGTATTCATAAGGACGACCTGATCTTTACGTTGCGGGAGATGCCATTAAAGAAATTCGGTTCACAAGGGCAGCAGAAGTCTTTTTTAATAGCTTTGAAGCTGGCGCAGTATTCTTACCTCCAGAAGTTTAAAGGCTTTAAGCCGCTGCTGCTGCTGGATGATATCTTTGATAAGCTGGACGACCGCCGCATGCACAAGCTGATGGAGATGGTTTCCCACCATGATTTTGGGCAGATCTTTATAACCGATACGGGAAGAGAAAGGGTCTTAAATATTTTTGATCGCATTAAAGTTCCAGTAACTTTGTTCGAAGTAAACAACGGATCTATTCAACATGCGTAAACCGAAAGACATCACCCTGAAAGAGGGCATAACGAAATTGTTGTCTGTATACCGGCTTAAGAGTAAGTTTGACGAGACGTCAGTCGTGGCGCTGTGGCCGGAGATCATGGGAAAGGCAGTAGCAAACCGGACGACACAGATTTACATTTCTCAAAAGAAGCTGTTTATCCGTATAGAATCTTCGGTCATTAAAAACGACCTTTTAATGGTAAGAACCGGAATCATTCAAACCCTGAATGAAAGAGCCGGTTCTGAGGTCATTACTGAGATTGTTTTCTTATAGTGATTAGCCGCGTCCGCCGAAGATCTTACTGATTACCCAGATAATAAGTGCAAGTACGATTACGACGATAATAATACCGGACCAAACGCCTGCTTTAAAAATGCCTTCAATTGCAGAGCAACTTGCTAGAGTTGTTGACAAGAAAGCTAAAATTGCCAGAGGGAAATATCTTTTCATCATAATTAGGTTTGTTTTCGAATAATAACAATGATGAGTTAAAATGGTTTTCCCGCCAGCCTGGATTATTTGACTTTCAGCAGCTCCACTTCGAAGATCAGGGTGCTGTAAGGAGCGATGTCGCGGCCTGCGCCTTGCTCGCCATAGGCAAGGTCATAAGGCACAAAGAACCTGTATTTCGATCCCTCCGGCATCAGCTGTAATCCTTCTGTCCAGCCTGGAATGACACCATTTAAGGGTAAAGTATAGGGTTCCTTACCTTCATTGCTGTCGAACTGTTTTCCATTAAGGAGTGAGCCTTTGTAGGTTACCGTTACCGTGTCGGTCAGGGTTGGTTTGCGGCCCGTTCCATTCTTGATAACCATATACTGGAGTCCGCTTGCGGTCGTTTTTACGCCGTCAACTTTCTTGTTGTTTTCCAGGAATGTTTCCCCTTCTTTTTTAATGGCAGCGAATTTCCCTTTGCTTTTTTCGACCATGAGGTTGTTTATGGCCTGCTGGGAATCTTCTCTGGAGATCAGGAATTTCTCTTCGCCGAAGGCATCTTTGAGGCCTTTCACAACCAGGTCATAGTTTAATCCTTCGAGGCCGTTGCCCTTCAGACCACTGCCCATGGCCATGCCGAAGCTGTAACTCGCGGAGTCCAGCCGGTTTACCAGGGTAGCTGCCGGGGCAACTGCCGCTTTAGTCGTTTTTGCAGCCGGCTTCCTGGCGGCAACAGGTTTCTTGCCTTTGGTTTGTGCATTTGCCGTAAACGCCGCAAGGGTAATGCAGCAAGCAAGGGTTAATGTTTTCATTGGTTTGCTTTATAATTTAAGGTATAAAAAATAAGCACCCTTTTGAGGTGCTATTCTACTATATTACGGTTGGATCTTAGTTCTAGAAGCGCTCGTCTGCTTTAAAGAAGAAGTTTCCTTCGATTTCTGCATTTTCGTCAGAATCTGATCCGTGAACGGCGTTTGCATCAATAGATTTTGCATATTTCTGACGGATGGTTCCTTGTTCTGCTTTCGATGGATCTGTTGCACCGATTAGCTTTCTGAAATCTTCAACCGCATTGTCTTTCTCCAGAATCGCCGCAACGATAGGGCCTGAAGACATGAAACTTACCAGGTCATTGTAAAAAGGACGCTCTTTGTGAACTTCGTAGAATGCACCGGCAGTTTCTGAAGTCAGTTTGGTATATTTCAAGGCAATGATTTTGAAGCCAGCAGCGGTAATATCATTGATAATTGCACCAATATGCCCGTTTGCAACAGCATCAGGCTTAATCATTGTAAATGTTCTGTTTGTACTCATTTGGATATTTTTTTTCAAAATTACGGTTTAATGTTTTAATATTAAAGCTTCAGAATATAATCGGTGCCAATTCATGTTTAATTATTAGCTTTGCAGCTTTCACATATGCTATCTCTTTTAGAATTAACCGATTTGCTGGCGACGCCGCAAAAAATTGTAATAACAACGCATCACAAACCAGATGGTGATGCCATGGGGTCATCGTTAGGCTTATATGCTTACCTGATTCAGAAAGGACACCATGTTACGGTGATTACGCCGACCGACTATCCATACTTTTTACATTGGCTTCCGAATAACTCAGATGTGGTCATCTATACAGAGAATAAGGCCGCGTCGGAGAAACTGGTCGCAGAAGCGGCACTAATCTTTTGCCTGGACTTCAATACGCTGAGCAGAATCAATGAACTGGGAGAACTCATCAGGGCTGCAGATGGCTATAAGATCATGATTGATCACCACCTGGAGCCGGAAGATTTCGATGATTACCGCCACTGGAACATCAACGCCTGTGCAGCTGCGCAGCTGGTGTACGACTTCATCGTGAATGTGCTTGATGATGGAAAATACATGACCAAGGACATTGCGACCTGTTTATACACGGGGATCATGACGGACTCCGGTTCCTTCCGGTTCCCGTCAGCAACCTCTACAGTTTACCGGATTGGTGCTGACCTGATCGACCTGGGTGCGGAGCACTGGAGAATTCACCAGCTCGTATACGATAACGCTACGGAAAACCGTTTACGGTTCTTAGGTCATTGTCTGACGAATAAACTGGAACTGCTGCGGGAATTTAATACGGCCATGATCACCGTGACTGCGGAAGAACTTGCGGAATACAAGATTGTAACCGGTGATACGGAAGGTATTGTGAACTATGCATTGTCTATAAACGGAATAAAACTTGCCGCCTTCATCATTGAACGTCCGGACCGCGTGAAGCTCTCTTTGCGTTCTACCGGTGATTTTCCGGCAAATGAAATATGTAAGAAATACTTCAATGGCGGCGGGCACCGGAATGCTGCCGGGGGCGCCTCAGAGAAATCACTTGCCGACACTGTGGCCGAGTTTAAATCTATTTTGCCGGAGTATCAAACGCAGTTACTAGCTTAGAAAACGAATACATTAAAGTAGCCTGTTCCAGGCGCTTCATAACTTAAAAAAACCAATAAATTACTGATGAAAAAAAGTTTAGTCATTCTTTTTGCAGCAACGCTCGGACTAGCTGCATGCAACAACTACAAAAAAGGACCGGGAGGTCTGATGTACACCATCCACAAGTCAGAAGGTAAAGAGAAAATCAAACCAGGCGATATCATTAAGTTGAATTTTATTCAGAAAAGTGAAAAAGATTCGATCATGAACAGTACGTATGATTTCGAGCAACCTCAGGTATTTCCGGTTTCTCCGAAAGTATATGCTGGCGATATGAACGATGTGTTAACACTTTTCGGAGAGGGAGACAGTGCAACATTCAAGTTGAACCTGGATACCATGGCCTTGAAATCGGGTCAGCCTAAACCTCCGGGAACAAAAGATACCTACATGGTCTTTACCGTTAAGATCGAGAAGGTATTGGCGAAGCCTGCCAATGAAGCAGATTCGACTTTCCAAAAGAAAGCACAGGAATTCTTCCAGAAAGATTACATCGCTTCTATTGAGAAACGTAAATCTTCTGAAGCCGGAAAAATCAAAAGTTACATTGAGGCAAACAACCTGAAAGTTAAAACCACTGCTTCTGGATTACAGTATGTGATCAATGCACCTGGTGACGCACAAAGAGCTGTTCCTACAGATACATTGATGGTTAACTACACTGGTAAATTCACGACCAAGAAAGCGAACGGAAAAGACAATGTATTTGATACAAGTGATAAGAAAGTTGCTGAAGAGTCTGGAAAATTGAATCCAATGGCGCAATATGCACCACGTCCGTTCCAATTGGGCCGTGCGATCCCTGGATTTGATGAAGGCTTGAAACTGATCGGTAAAGGTGGAAAAGCAACACTGATCATTCCATCAAGACTGGCTTACGGTGAAGCGGGAATGCAAGGTGGCATCGCTCCGTACACACCATTGGTGTTTGAAGTGGAATTGGTTGACATTAAAAAACCAAGTGCAACTGCACCAGCTGCTGCTCCGGCAAATGCTGCTCCAGTAGTGAAAAAATAGAGTTCTTTCCCTAAGGGAGATACTACTGAGGGCATTCCAAAATGGAATGCCCTCTTTTTTTGCGCTGCTTTTTGTGATCACAGTGCGCTGTTTAGCTGAAAAATTAGGTGATTATTTTATATTTGGTTTGTAGCTTTCCATTTAGACCTTAATCACGCATGATGCTTAGAAATACCTCCAGGATCTCCTTCCTTTTACTCTTCAGTGTGTTGCTGTCCGTTCAGGCAGCAACTGGCGCAGCCATACAAAGCTGGATCCGCATCAATCAAATGGGATATGCCCCGGAGGGCGTAAAGGTTGCGGTTTTCGTATCGAAAACACCTGATGATTCCGTCGGCACGTTTGAAATCCGCGAAGCCACCAGCAATAAAGTCGTATATAAAAGCAAGGCCGGAAAGAATTTCGGTCAGTATGGGCCATTTCAGTCGGCCTACAGGCTGAATTTTACCGGGTTTAAAAAACCGGGGGAGTATGTGCTCAAGGCCGGTGATGCGGTTTCCATGCCGTTCCGGATTTCAGCTGAGGTGTACAAAGGGGCTGCAGATTTCGCCTTACGTTATATGCGTCAGCAGCGCAGCGGCTACAATCCCTATCTTCAGGATTCCTGCCACACCACCGACGGCTATGTCGTTTACGGGCCTGTGCCGGAAAACACCCGGATAGATGCATCGGGCGGCTGGCACGATGCAACAGATTACCTGCAGTATTCAACGACTTCTGCAAATGCGACCTATCATCTGCTGGCGGCCTACCGGGACTTCCCCAAGGTATTTACAGACGGTTACCAGGCAAATGGAACAGCGGGTTCCAACCGGATTCCGGATGTGCTGGACGAAGGAAGGTGGGGGCTGCAGTGGTTACTGAAGATGCATCCGCGTGCCGACTGGATGTTTAACCAGATAGCAGACGACCGGGATCATGCCGGGATGCGATTGCCCAATACAGATACGGTAGACTATGGCTGGGGCAAAGGAACCGGCCGGCCCGTGTATTTCATTACCGGGGAGCCGCAGGGCCTTGGTCCGTATAAGAATAAAGCCACTGGTGCGGCCTCTACGGCAGGGAAGTTTACCAGTGCCTTTGCCCTGGGTGCAAAGATCTATGGAAAGACAGATCAGACCTTTGCCGCACTGCTTTCCGAGCGCTCGCTTTCTGCCTATCAGTACGGGCTAGCAAAGCCGGGCGTCGCACAAACCGCCTCGGTGAAGTCGCCATACATCTACGCAGAGGACAACTGGGTTGATGACATGGAGTTGGGTGCAGCCGCACTTTACGCGCTGAATCAGGACAAGCAATACCTAAAGGCAGGCCTTCAGTACAGCCTGCAGGAAAAGGTTACGCCATGGCTTGGGACAGATACCGCCAGCCATTACCAGTGGTACCCTTTCCACAACTTCGGCCACTACGAGCTGGCTGTAAATGCAGGTAAGGCAGAAAAGGCTGCTTTAATCGGCTATTACAAGCACGGCATTGAGAAAGTCTGGAATAAGGCGTCTGAAAATGCTTTTTACCGCGGAATACCCTTTATCTGGTGTTCCAATAACCTCACTGTTTCTTTTGCTATACAATGTTTCTTATACCGGGAGTTGAGCGGCAACAAGACCTATCAGGAACTGGAGCAGGCCTGTTTTGACTGGGTATTTGGCTGTAATCCATGGGGTAAAAGTATGGTGTACGGTTTGCCGCAGCATGGAGACACGCCGCTGTATCCACATTCTTCCTTTACCGTTCTAAACCAGTACCCGGTAGACGGCGGTCTGGTGGATGGGCCGGTGTATACCAGTATCTATGGAAGCCTGCGTGGCATCAAGCTGGAAGCTGCGGACAAGTATGCCGGGTTCCAGTCAGATCTGGCGGTGTATCATGACGATTTTGGCGATTACAGTACCAATGAGCCAACGATGGATGGAACGGCATCTTTGATCTACCTGCTGGCGGCCAAGGAGAGCGAGGCCAAAGCGAAATAACTACATTGAAGGCTTCTTACCGTTCCGTTGCTCAGGTATTTTACCGCCTGAGCACACCTGATGTCTGACATCAGATGTGATAATTATTTATAGATTTGTTATATGTCCACTAAAGCGCTTTCAATTAAAGACATTGCAAAAAAAGCAAACGTTTCCATTACAACCGTGTCATTTATCATCAATGGTAAGGCCGTAGAAAAGAATATCAGCACAGCGGTCATTAGCCGTGTTGAACAAATCATCAAGGAAGATGGCTTTACGCCCAACCAGGTTGCACGTAGCCTGCGGATGGGAAATTCGAATATCATTGCCTTGATCGTGGAAGATATTTCAAATCCTTTTTTTGCCGGCATTGCCCGCTTGATCGAAGAGAAAGCCCATAAAAGGGGATATAAGATCATTTATTCCAGCACAGAGAATGAGCCCGGCCGGACCAAGGAACTGATCAACCTGTACAAATCCCGGCAGGTAGATGCGTACATTATCGCCCCGGCAGAAGGTACAGAGGCAGATATCGAAAGCTTGCTTCTGGAGCAAAAACCGGTGGTACTGTTCGACAGGTACCTGCCTGCGTTGAACGTGAATTACGTCGGAATTGATCATTTTAGCGCATCCTATTCGGCGGTAAGTCAGTTTGTTAAAGAGAAAAGGCAAAACATCGCGATGGTTACGGTGAATGTTGAAGTGCAGCAGATTACCAATCGCTACGATGGCTACAGAAAGGCCCTGACTGATCATGATCTTGAGCCCAACGATCAACTGCTCGTTAAAATTCCTTTCAACCAACCGAAGGAAGACACCATTGCCCAGCTTGCTGGATTTTTCGAGCGTAACCCTGAAATGGATGCCGTTCTTTTTGCGACCAATTATCTCGCAATTAGCGGACTGATTGCCTTGAAGCAGATCAAAAAGATGGTGGATAAAGATTTTTCTGTCATCGCTTACGATGATGGAGATGTGTTTAAGCTGCATAGCCCGGAAATATCTGCGGTAGAACAGCCGCTGAATGATATATCAGATCAAATCATTAACCTGATCTTCGAGCAGCTCGCCAGTAAGACGGTACAGACCACGCAGCAGGTTATACTCCCCGCCAAGCTGATACTGCGTTAAGGGGAAGCCCGGAACTGCGCCCGGAAAAAATGACCTCCTCCGGGTGTCAAACTTGTAAGAAAGATAAAATATACCTATAATTGAAAACACTAAAACGTTTTAATCGTATATTGCTATAGGTTTAATTGTCAAGTATAAAGACCAACCAAAAAACTGTATGAAAAGAAGAGTATTTTTAAGAAACACAGGCATTTTAGGTGCAGGACTCGTTGCATCAAAGGTTTCTTTCGCCGCGGCACCTGATTTTCCGGTAGTTCGTGTGGCTGCTTCAAAGCGCCATTTCAAGAGCAAAGCGGTAGATGCTGCCATAAAGACATTTCAATCCAAAGTAAAAAACCCGGAACTGTCCTGGCTGTTTGAAAACTGCTTTCCCAATACACTGGATACCACCGTATATTACAATGAAGATGGCGGCAAGCCGGACACGTATGTAATTACAGGAGATATCGATGCGATGTGGCTTCGCGATAGCTCCGCACAGGTTTGGCCGTACCTCCAGTTTGTAAATGAGGACAAGCCCTTGAAGCAGCTCATTGCAGGGGTGATCACCCACCAGACCAAATGTATCTTGAAGGATCCCTATGCCAACGCCTTTTACGGAGATCCCGCGAAAGTTGGCGAGTGGAAGAGCGACACCACGGATATGAAACCAGGGGTGCATGAGCGCAAATGGGAAATTGACTCCCTGTGTTATCCCATTCGCCTTGGTTACCACTACTGGAAGAAAACCGGTGACAAAGCACCATTTGATGCCGCATGGAAGCAAGGTATAGCGAGCACCTTGAAGGTGTTTACGGAACAACAACGTAAAACGAGTAAAGGGCCGTATCGTTTCCAGCGCCTGACCCCACATCCGACAGACAGCCAGCCGATGTCCGGATACGGATTTCCGGTGAACCCGGTTGGATTAATTTGTTCGGCTTTCCGGCCAAGTGATGATGCCACGATATTTCCTTTCCTGATCCCTTCGAACTTTTTCGCCGTGACTTCCCTGAAGCAGGCCGCGGAGATGGTTACTGCATTGCACAACGATCAGGAGCTTGCCTCCAATCTGTTGGCTTTGGCCAAAGAAGTGGAAGCTGCAATTCAAAAATATGGCATTGTAAGTCATCCGAAATATGGAAAAATATATGCTTTTGAGGTAGATGGTTTCGGTAGTGCCTATTTAATGGATGATGCGAATGTGCCAAGCCTGTTGGCATTGCCATACCTGGGTGCGCTGGAAGCAAGCGATGAGATCTACCAAAACACCCGGAAGTTCGTCCTTTCTGCAGATAACCCATACTTCTTTAAAGGAACCGCTGGCGAAGGTATCGGTGGCCCCCATGTTGGACAAGACATGATCTGGCCGATGAGCATTACCATGCGTGCCCTAACCTCGGGCGACAAAGAAGAGATCGGCCTGTGTATAAAATCATTGCAGCGTACCCATGGAGGGACAGGTTTTATGCACGAAGCCTTCCATAAGGACGATCCGAAGAACTTTACGCGCGCCTGGTTCGCGTGGTCGAACACGCTGTTCGGGGAGTTGATATGGAAAACATTTCATGAAAATCCGGACTTGTTGAAGTCTTAGTTTTATAGTCAATGAAGAATAATATTGTATTGGGGATAGACATCGGTGGGTCCCATATCACCGCTGCGCTGATCGATCTGGATACAAAGCGTGTGGTAGAAGGAACTGGCCAGAGGCGGTCGGTAGATTCCAACGGCAGCGCTGAGGAGATCCTGAACAGCTGGTGTGAAGTTATAAATAAAGCCTTTGCAGTTTGGGAGCTCCCGGACAGGCGCATCGGTATTGCCATGCCCGGTCCCTTCGACTATGAATCGGGTATTTCCCTGATTCAGGATCAGGAGAAGTTCAGGTCCCTTTATCAGGTTAACCTGAAAAATGAACTTTGCAGCAGACTTGGCCTGCAGCAGGACGCTGTCCGGTTTATCAACGATGCGGCGGCATTTCTGCAGGGTGAAGTGTTCTGCGGTGTGGCCGCCAACTGTGATCATGTTCTCGGGCTTACGCTTGGGACAGGCCTCGGGTCGGCATTATGCGTGCACCTTCATGCCGAAGATGCAGACCTGTGGAACTCGCCTTTCAAGGGCGGTATTGCAGAAGACTTTCTGGCTACGCGCTGGTTCCTGGAGCGTTACCATCAACTGACCGGCCTAAGGGTTAAAGGTGTGAAAGAATTAACTGAGTCAAAAGAGTTTCCGGCCGTTGTGCTCGAGATCTTTAAGGAATTCGGGAACAACCTTGCAGAGTTCCTGTTCCCCGTGGTGCGCGATCATTCCATAGAAGTGGTCGTTTTAGGTGGAAACATATCCAATGCACAGGTCTTTTTCATGCCGCATCTTCATCAGCGGTTTAAGGCGGTTAATTCAAACTTAACAATTAAGGTTGCACAGCTAAAAGAACAGGCATCACTTATTGGTGCTGCAAGTTGTTTCCAGGATGCAGCGTACAGCAAACAACATAACTAAGATACCGATGAACAAGGCGAGACAATTTCTTACAGTACTGCTGACATTAGGTGCAACCTGCGCCCTTGCGCAAACGTCAGGGAAAATTAAAGATCCGGTGGAATATGTAAACCCATTGATGGGCACGCAGTCCAAGCCGGAACTCTCCAATGGAAACACGTATCCTGCAGTTGCGGTGCCCTGGGGGATGAACTTCTGGACACCACAAACCGGTAAGATGGGCAATGGCTGGGCATATACCTATGATGCAGATAAGATCAGGGGATTTAAACAGACCCATCAGCCTTCGCCCTGGATGAATGACTATGGGCAGTTTGCGATCATGCCGGTAACTGGAAAACTCCGCTTTAATGAGGATGAACGGGCAAGCTGGTTCAGTCACAAAGCAGAAGTTGCGAAACCATACTACTACAGTGTCTATCTTGCCGATGCAGATGTCACGACAGAAATCACGCCGA
Source organism: Bacteroidota bacterium (assembly GCA_029851965.1). Classification (GTDB taxonomy): domain Bacteria; phylum Bacteroidota; class Bacteroidia; order Sphingobacteriales; family Sphingobacteriaceae; genus Pedobacter. The sequence goes on from JARKUW010000217.1 coordinate 11,283, forward strand.
CCGAGCGTGCGGCACAGTTTCGCTTTACTTTCCCGAAAACAGATAGTTCTTACGTTGTGATTGATGCGCTCGACAAAGGATCGTACATTAAGATTCTTCCCGGAGAACGTAAGGTGATTGGGTATACGAGTAAGTATGCGAGCGGGAAGCTTCCCGAGAACTTCAAAAACTACTTTGTTATCTATTTCGACAAGGATTTTGACCTTTCCAGAACGTGGAGCGGAAAGAACCTTAAAGATGGTCTTGAGTTGAAAAGCGATCATACCGGAGCAGTCATTGGCTTCAAAACCGCAAAGGGCGAGAAAGTGGTCGCAAGAGTAGCTTCATCATTTATTAGTTTTGATCAGGCAGAGCTGAACTTAAAGCGTGAGCTCGCAGGTGACGCTTTCGACGTGACCAAAGAAAAGGCTAAAGCCGTTTGGAACAAAACGCTCGGTAAAATTCAGGTAGAGGGCGGTACCGTTGATCAGACAAGAACTTTTTATTCATCGCTTTACCGGACCTTATTCTTCCCGAACAAGCTATATGAGATTGATGCAAAGAACCAGATCGTACACTGGAGCCCATACAATGGCAAGATTCTTCCGGGATATATGTTTGCAGGTACAGGTTTCTGGGACACGTTCCGTGCGTTGTATCCGTTCTTAAATCTGATGTATCCATCGATAAACAAGGAGATGCAGCAGGGTTTGATCAACGACTATAAAGAAGGAGGCTGGCTGCCGGAGTGGAGCAGCCCGGGCTATTCGAATGTCATGGTTGGAAATAATTCTGCTTCTGTGGTGAGTGACGCCTACATAAAGGGACTCCGTGGATATGATATTGAGACGTTGTGGGAGGCCCTGAAACATGGTGCAAACAATGAAGGACCAATACCTGCGGTAGGACGTGATGGGGTAAAGTATTACAATACACTCGGCTATGTGCCTTTCGATGTTAAAGTCAGTGAAAATGCAGCGAAAACACTGGAGTATGCCTACGACGATTTCGCCATTTACCAGCTCGGAAAAGCGCTGGGTAAGCCGGAGTCGGAGATTGGCATCTATGCCAAGCGCAGCATGAACTATAAAAACCTGTTTGATCCGGCATCGGGATTGATGCGTGGTAAAAATCAGGATGGAACATTTCAGTCGCCCTTTAGCCCTTTTAAATGGGGAGGAGCGTTTACAGAGGGGAACAGCTGGCACTACACCTGGTCGGTTTTCCATGATATCGCAGGTTTATCCAAGCTGATGGGTGGAAAGGATAAGTTCGTGACCAAGCTGGATTCTGTGTTCAGCATGCCGCCGGTATTTGACGAAAGCGCTTACGGTTTTGTGATCCATGAGATCCGGGAGATGCAGATCGCCAATATGGGTCAATATGCACATGGAAATCAGCCGATCCAGCACATGATCTACCTGTATAACTATGGAGGTGCTCCATGGAAAACGCAATATTGGGTTAGAGAGACGATGAACAGGATGTACAGTGCTGCGCCAGATGGCTATTGCGGAGATGAAGACAACGGACAAACCTCTGCCTGGTACATCTTCTCTGCATTGGGATTCTATCCGGTTACACCGGCAGTAGACCAGTATGTTCTGGGTGCACCGTTGTTTAAAAAGGTGACATTAAGCCTGGAGAATGGTAAAACGGTAACCATCAATGCACCGGAAAACAGTGCAGACAAGCGCTATGTGCAGTCGCTGCAGATCAATGGCAAAGCCTACTCAAAGAATTGGATCGGCCATGGCGATTTACAAAAAGGGGCCGTACTGAACTTCAGTATGTCTGCCGAACCCAATAAAAAGAGGGGAACGAACCCATCGGATTTTCCGTATTCCTTCTCAACAGCGAAGGGCGGTGAATCTTCTGCCGTACAAAGCATTCGATAATTGTACATATTATCGTCTAAAAAGAGGGTGCCGGAGCACCCCCTTTTTTTTTTAACTTTGAAATATGCTTTTAACCGATACCCACACCCATATTTACTACGAAACAGATCAGGAGAAGCAACAACAGCTTCTGCAGCGTTGTTTCGACCAGCACATTCACCGCTTGTTTCTGCCCAATGTGGATGTTGCTTCTATTGCACGCATTGATGAGCTGGTTCAGCGGTATCCGGAAAACTCTTTTGCTATGGCTGGATTGCATCCCTGCGATGTTAAAGACGGCTATGAAGGTGTTCTTTCGGAAATCTATGATAGCATTGCCGGGCGGAAGATATATGCCATTGGTGAGATCGGAATAGACCTGTATTGGGATAAAACCACATTGGCAATGCAGCAAGCGGCCTTCCGAACACAGATTGGCTGGGCGAAAGCCTTGAATCTGCCGATCGTTATCCACTGCAGGGAAGCATTCGATGAAGTGTTCGAGGTGCTTGAATCTGAGCAGGATGAAAAACTCTATGGCATCCTGCATTGTTTTACCGGCAATCTGGAGCAGGCGCAGCGTGCAATCGCATTGGGCTTTTACCTGGGTATCGGTGGAGTGGTAACCTACAAAAAAGCGGGTTTGGATCTGGTGTTGCAGGATGTGCCACTCGAGCATTTGGTGCTCGAAACAGATGCACCCTACCTGGCACCTGT
>JARKUW010000222.1 GCA_029851965.1 Bacteroidota bacterium
GGATCATGAACTTCAGTACCTATGAAGGAGATCTTGGCGCCTCGGAAATAGATCCGCATGCCGTTGTTCTCGACTACGAGGGGATGCAGCTTCAGCGGGAATTTTATGCGCCGTTATACGACACGGCTGAACAAAAAGCGAGCCGTCTCCCGGATTTCAGAACCCTGTTGTACTGGTCGCCAAACGTTGCAACAGACCTTTCCGGGAAGGCAGAATTAAGCTTCTATACCTCAGATCAGCCGGGGAAATATGTCGGTGAAATTCAAGGCATGACCGCAGATGGAATGCCGGGCGTTCGCTACATTCAATTTGAGGTTAAGAAATAGGTTTCTTGGTTACAGGAATGAAGCCGTGACGGTTTGGCCAACTACTGTTAGCCTGATCTCTTTGCCGACCACCATTGCCAGGTTATCATCAATGTGCCCGGTTGGGAAATTGAAACAAACCGGGTAATCGTAGTCTTTTACAAGATCCATGATGATCTCTTCCGGCCCTTGTCCGAATGGAATGTCCTCGGGCTCAATCTCTGTAAATGCACCCACGATGATTCCTTTTAGATCTGCAAGTTTGCCGGCTCTTCTGAGCATACGCATCATCCGGTCTATGGAGTATTCCTGCTCGCCAACTTCCTCCAGAAACAGGATCTTATCAGTATAGTCCATTTCTGAAACGGACCCTTCTACCATTGCGAGTAAGGTTAGGTTTCCACCGATAAGGACGCCTTCGGCAGTTCCTGGCCGGTTTGGGTACAAGCTTTCTGTTGTATATTCGATAGGTTCACCGAAAAGTGCTTTTCTCAGGGATTCTAAGGATTCCGGAGTCGCTTTGTTGAAGGTGTATGGCATTTGGCCGTGGATGCTCATGGTACTAAGGCTAGCCAGCACATGTGAGAGCAGGACCGTGATGTCACTGAAGCCTACAATCCATTTGGGCTGGAGTTCGAAAGCCGTGAAGTCCAGTTCATCGATGATCCGGATGGTACCATATCCGCCGCGTGCGGCGACAATCGCCTTAATTTCCGGGTCATCCAGGTACTGCTGGATATCCGCTGTGCGCAGGGCATCGCTCCCGGCAAACTGGTTTTCTGAAGCGTAAACAGAGGCGCCAACTACAACCTGCAGACCCCAGTGGCTGAATACATCAAGGGCTTCTTCAATCGGGGCGGGTAATTTCTTTGCCGGGCATACAATTGCAATCTTGTCACCCTTTTTTAAATACGGCGGCTGTTTAATCATTCGTAAAACACTTATATTTGACAAAATAATAAAAATAGTTTTGGATAACAGTAAAATAAAGAGATATACCGTAACCGCTGCTTTGCCTTACACCAATGGCCCGGTGCACATTGGTCATTTGGCCGGGGTTTATTTACCTGCCGATACTTACGTCCGGTATTTGCGCTCGAATAAAAGGGATGTGAAGTTTGTTTGCGGATCGGATGAGAATGGCGTACCCATTACGTTGAAGGCAAAAAAGGAAGGCATTACACCGCAGGAGGTAGTAGATAAATACCACAAGATTATCGGCGACTCTTTCCAGGAGTTTGGCGTGTCTTTCGATATCTATCACCGGACGTCATCTTTAACGCACCATCAAACGGCATCGGGATTCTTTGAAAGCCTGTATAAAAAAGGCGTTTTTACGGAAGAAGTTACTGAACAATATTATGATGAAAAGGCACAGCAGTTTTTAGCGGACCGGTATATTACCGGTACCTGCCCGCGCTGCGGTTTTGAGTCCGCTTATGGTGACCAGTGCGAGAATTGCGGAAGTACGTTGAACGCAACAGACCTGATCAATCCAAAGTCTACACTTTCGGGTGAGCCTCCGGTACGCAAGGAAACGAAAAACTGGTTCCTGCCGCTGGATAAGTATGAAGACCAGTTACGGACGTACATAGAGGGTCATAAGGAGTGGAAGCCGAATGTTTACGGGCAATGCCAAAGCTGGCTAAATGCCGGACTTCAGCCACGTGCCATGACCCGTGATCTGGATTGGGGCGTAGAGGTGCCGCTCAAGGATGCCGCGGGAAAAGTGCTTTATGTGTGGTTCGATGCGCCGATCGGCTATATTTCTGCGACAAAGGAGCTGTTTAATTATGCCAAACTGGATGTTTGGAATCCGAAAGCAGAGGAGTATTACATCAATCAGAATAATGTAGAGAAAGGAAGCTGGGAGGAATACTGGAAGGATGATGAGACCAAACTGGTGCATTTCATCGGGAAGGATAACATTGTTTTCCACTGTATTATCTTCCCGGCGATGCTGATGGCCCATGGAGATTATATCCTGGCGGACAATGTACCGGCAAACGAATTCTTGAACCTGGAAGGGCAGAAAATATCGACATCTAAAAACTGGGCGGTATGGTTGAATGAATACTTGCTGGAGTTTAAGGACAAACAAGATGTGCTGCGGTATGTGTTGACTGCAACCGCTCCGGAAACGAAGGACAATGATTTTACCTGGAAAGATTTTCAGGGAAGAAATAACAATGAACTGGTGGCGGTTCTCGGCAACTTCATCAATCGCGTGGTTGTACTGACGCACAAATATTTCGACGGAAAGGTGCCGATGCTGATGTCGGTTACGCCGCAGGATCAGGAGGTTATTGACGAGCTCTCGCTGTTTCCCGCGAAGATCAGTGCTTCTATTGAGAACTATCGTTTTAGAGAGGCTTTATCTGAGGTGATGAACGTGGCTCGGTTGGGAAACAAGTACCTGGCGGAAACAGAACCCTGGAAGGTGATCAAGACCGATGAGGACCGGGTACGGACCATCCTGAACATCAGTTTGCAGATCGTGGCGAGCTTAGAAGTCCTGATTGAACCATTTCTGCCGTTTACTGCCGATAAGCTGATGAAGATGCTTAATTACGGCGGACATTTGTGGGATCATGCGGGTAAGATGGACCTGCTGGTCCACGGCCACCAGCTGAATGCACCGGTATTGTTGTTTGAGAAGATCGAGGATGAAGAAGTGCAGTTTCAGATTGATAAGCTGAATAAAAGTAAGGCAGATAATACAGTTGCCAATACGGTAGCGGCACCGGCAAAAGAGAACATCACTTTCGAGGATTTTTCTGCGGTAGATATTCGTGTCGCAACGATTGTGGCTGCGGAGAAGGTAGAGAAGACTAAAAAGCTGCTTAAACTAACGCTGAATACCGGAATTGACGAGCGGACGGTGGTTTCGGGCATTGCGGAACATTATAAACCGGAAGACATTATCGGGAAGCAGGTGAGTTTAGTGGTAAATCTTGCACCCAGGGAAATCAAGGGAATATTATCGCAAGGAATGATTTTAATGTCTGAAAATTCGGATGGAAAACTTACTTTTGTGGCTCCTGTTGAAAACCACAGCAATGGTAGCGTGATTAAATAGGTTATGGTCCCGTAGTTCAACGGATAGAATAGAAGTTTCCTAAACTTTAGATATGAGTTCGATTCTCGTCGGGACCACCCAGCGATACAGCGTCTGAAAATCAGGCGCTGTATCTGTTTTTAAGCCGATTAACTCCTTGTTAATCAGCTATATTACATGCGCTATAGAATTTGTGTGAGGTGTTCGATGTTTGGCTCCGTCAAAGTCAATTTTTTCAGGAAAAAGTGAATACAGGATGTGCCTTTTTTTTTCTCTGGGCTTTTTGAAATACCTTATCAAGGTTGCAGAACGTCGTAATGATCTTATCCATTAGCTTATTGATATCTAGCCTGATCATTCTTGTTTCAGAAGCTTCCTGCAATTTTACCTCTAAACGTGCGATTACAGCGTCACAATTGGCTTTTATCTCTTTATAATCAGCATGCTCGATATCCTCCTCTAAAAGCAATCGTCTGGCTTTCGCGATTTTTTCGTTCTGTTTGGTGATTTCGTTCATGACTTGTGCCTTCGTATTGAACTCCGTTTTTGTATACTAAGGATATTACCATTTTTAATAGCTCCACAGCTGCCGGATTGATTACCCAGGACTTCAATAACTTCAAGAAAAGTTTGTTGGTCTCTTCGGCATTATATCTTACCCCGCAGGAAGAATCACAGTGGTAGTAAGGTTGATGTTTATGCTTGCCCTTTGAGGAACTTCCGGTAAGCATCCAGTGACACTTGTGCTTCAACAGGCTCAGAAGGCATAATGATTGAATGAATACTTGTGCTCAACATGGTCAACAAGAACATATGAATATCCTAACACAATTGAGTATTGCAATCTAATTTTCTTCCAAAAGATAACCGGCTTTATACCGTGCGTTCAGTGCTTTCAATGCCAAGCGGCAGCCTGAACTAATGTTATCATAATTCTGATTTATAAAAGTATCGATCTCCTTTACCGGGACAGTAATAAAAGATGTAGTTTCCAGTTTACTGTCCTTAGCAATCGAATACAATTCTTTTAGGGTATTAAGCGTAAACGTCTCATTCAATTCTATTCTTGCAAAACATGTAATGCCTAATTCAAATCTGTCCGTTCCTATAATGAGGTCTAAAAACTCATGATTTACAACATATTTCTTAAATAATTGACTAATCCCTAATTCTTCTTCGAGCCCTCGGAAAAGGCAAGCTGAAAAGCTAGGATTTCCATACTCGTCAACATCCTTCATACTAAAGGCTTCATTCATGCTAAAATGAAGCTTGCCCTTGTCAACCACCACCGCATTAGATCGTGTTCCAACAATTACTTCGTCTCCGTTTCCCTGATTAATAATTATAAAGTTTGCCAAGCCAAAGGACGAAAGAAACGGAGTGTATTTGTTCAAGTCATGTAAATTCCTGATTTCGAATATGCCCCCGACATTCTTGTATTGTTGATGGATTTTCGCAAACGTGCGGTATGTGAAATAATCGGTCTTGTAAAAATTTATTGTAAATCCGGAGTTCTCGTCTTGCGTTAGCCTCTCAGCTCTAATTTTATCTACTCCGTACAGTAGACCGTTAAACCTAATGTAGCCTTTACGAAAATCATCAAGAAACTCTTCAGCAACCTGCATGGCAGCTTGATTAATTATTTCGAGAGGATCTTCAACATTTAACATAGTTAAAGATGTTTGCAAATCATTGCCGCCGGATAAATTTGTATTCGGTCTAGACTGAAAGCCATTTTCCTCAAGTTCTGCTTGGTACTGAGTGGGAATTTGAATGAAGAGACATTTGTTTGTGTCTCTAAGAGTGATGTTTTCTTTTAGGTAGTATGGAATAGCATGGTCTAAGGCTATGACCCCATCATCTATTTTGAAGGCCTGATTAAGGCCTTTTTTCAAGACTGATATTTTTCTTTCCCGGAGATATTTCCGTTTGAAGAAGTTGTATAACTCTGTTACAATAACTCCAATTATTGCACCGTATAAGAGATCCATATGTTCAGATTAACAAGCCTTTCACTAAGCAATATAAACAATTTAACCCAGCTTTACTGGTCACTCAAACGCGACTAACTTGGGGAATAATCGTGTACTTATTACACTATTTAGAGTTGTTTCCATACCTTAAAATAGATTTAAAAGCATACATTATGATCGTACGAGCCGGACTGACCGCTATTGGTCACTGGCATCAAGGTTGCCAAGGCCTTCTTCCAAAATATTTTGAACTGAATTCTGTAGTACATTGCTGGTGCGAAAGCATACAGGTTGCCAATTGACCTACCTGTATCTTATGTTTGCAATTGCTAATCCTTTGTCGGGATATGATTGATCGTCAAGCCTGATCCCAACATAATTAAAAGGGATGCTAGAACTAACAGCGATCAGCCTTGCGCCAGACGGCGAACTGATGGTTTGCTCTACAGTAAACATAGTCCCACCACGGTATGAACCGAACTCGTTATAAGTGACTAAAACTTTAATGTCCTTCCCCATGGTATTTGGTGCAATCTCAAACCCGAACGTTTTTACGCTTTTGCTTAACGAAAAGTCAATTTGATTCACCGGATTCTTTTGGCCGTAGCGGTGATCAACGGCGAATAACACAATCGGGTTTTCAGATTCTGTGTATGGACTATAGTTCCAATGTGTCCACCAACCCTTCGGACCATTACTTAACTTTCGAAATGCAAACTGGACAGCGGCAGGGTCTACAAATAGAGAGAGGTCACCTTTTCCGATCATGTAAGCGGCTGAGCCCTCTGCTAAGTAATTAAGGTCAAGCTTTTTGGTGTTCTGTAGGTAATCTTTGCAAATGCTGTCGATTGGTTGGACCTTAATGTGTTGATAATTGTAAAATCCCGTTCTTACAACTGCCTTTGGAAGTTTTCGCATCGGGAGAATACTTCCTGACGTATCTGTTCCAATAAGTGGGTATACCACCCGGGAGCTAGAAGCAGCTTTTGATTCTGAAAGGTCTTTGATTGTTTCTGCATTTTTCTCACAAGAGGAGAACATAACAGCTAAAGTTGAAAGAAGTAATGATGGTAGTAGAAATGCTTTCATAGGATTGTTTATATTTATTTGAGTCGCAAATCTAAAAAGCTAGGTATCAATATCTTATTATATCTGAAAACCGGGCAGAACTGTATAATTTGTGGGATATTATAGAATAAATAACTGTAAAGATTTGAGAACAAGCTGAATGTGCTTGGTTGCTTTCCCTGCTTAACCAAATTGTGATAAACTCATATCATCAATCAACCACTCTTTTTACTTGTGAGTATGGACATGATAGATTTCATAAATTAAAGCTAGTATTCACATAAATAGTTTGGTAGTAAATGGCGGTGAAAGCGGGAACTAGAACAATTAATTTGTACACATGAAATACTTAAAAACGTTTGAACGGCTTACCTGTCACAGATCCAAATTAAAGTACAGATGAGGTAAATTGAGCTTGCCTATGAAAGCTGCAGAAGATCATATACCTTTGTTCAGGAAAACGGTAGAGATCGAGAAGCATGGAGTGGTAAGGTGAAGACGGCGAATGATTGAGCTTATACAGGGAACAATATTCTCGTTCGATATAAGCAACCAGCCTGCCGGCACGCCGTTCAGCTAGTGGGTTGCTCGTCTATAGACGAAAGATGACCTTACCTTTCTTCGCATCGAGTGCTTTCTTATTAATTGACAATGTTGAGTTTTCTTCTCTCCTTTGCTAAGGATTCGCTATGATGTAGAAAAATTTGTTTTAAGCTTTTTAAACTTACTGACCCTTGGTAAAGCTGTCTAATCAGAATACAGCGTCAGTTTATTGTCCAAGGTTTTTTCTGAATTTATTTAATCGGTTTGGCCTTTTTCACCTACGAACATTAGAACTATGGAAAAATCTACGATTCCCCGTATGGAACTGGAAACGTTTGCAGCAGAAGGGTATCAGAGCCCTTTGTTGGACGTCCAACATCATCCTGTTGATGCAAAGTACTTTATCATTGAGAACCGGAATGAATACCCGGTTAAGGATTATATTTCGCCTCACCGCCGTAAGTTTTATAAGATTTTTCATATGACCTCGGGCACCGGTATCCTGACCATCGGACTTAATCGGTACGAAATGGGCGCTAATGAAATTGCTTTTCTGCATCCTGATGAGATAATGTCCTGGCGAACAACTTCACAGGAAACCGGCGGATACTTTTGCCTCATTCATCCTGAGTATTTCGGGGTCGATGCAGAGCACGTCTTGCAACTGTTTCGTCAGTATCCGGGTTTTGAAACGGACAAGGGGGTCATACAGTTAACAGACGAGCAATCCGCTAGAATCAACGGGTATTTTGAAGTCATGTACCGGGAAGATCGCGGGCAGCGGGAGAATAAAAAACAAGCCCTGCTTTTAAACCTGCAGATGTTGCTGCTGGAAAGTCAACGTGCAGGGAAGAATCGGCTGCGGACTGCAGTACCTGAAGGTTATGGTTATATTTACCGCTTTTTGTCACTTCTTGAATCTGCTTTCCGGGTGCAGGAACGGGATACCTCTGTTAAATTAAAAACGGCCTCAGAATTTGCAGATCAGCTGCATGTTCATCCCAACTATCTCAACGCTTTGGTGAGAAATCATACGGGCAAAACCTTAAGGGAACATATCCAGGACAGATTGCTGCACGAAGCGAAGTCGTTGCTGGTTCAAACGAATTGGGGAATCAATGAGATCAGTGACGGCCTTGGGTTTTCTGGCCAGGCAGCATTTACGTCCTTTTTCAAGAAAAAGACAAATACATCCCCGTCTGAGTTCAGAAAAACAGCTATGATCCCTGCTCATATTTGAAAGTCGCAAATATCCCTGTGATTTGAGTAAGTCCTAAAAAGCCAGTTGTGATCAATTTTGTATTGAACAAATAAATGATCACAAACATGAAAACACAAAAAGTATGGTTCGTTACAGGAGCCTCAAAGGGATTAGGATCAACTTTAGTTAAACGTTTATTAACTGAAGGGTATAAAGTAGCGGCAACGTCAAGGAACGCAGATGCGCTACGTGAACAAGTGGGTTATGAAGGGGGAGATTTTCTTCCACTCGAAGTAAATCTGACCGATAATTCAAGTGTTGCCAGTGCGATTACAGAGGTTGTGGCTAAACTCGGTACCATTGATGTGGTGATTAACAATGCCGGATATGGTCAACTTGGTACACTGGAAGAGTTAACAGATGAAGAAGCACGTAAAAACTTTGATGTTAACGTATTTGGCTCCTTGAATGTCATCCGTAATGTAATGCCTATCTTTCGTGAAAAGAAATCTGGTGCCTTTTTCAATATTTCTTCAATAGCCGGATTCATGGGTACCTTCCCGGGCTGGGGTATTTACAACGCTACTAAATTCGCTGTAGCCGGTTTTACCGAGGCCCTTTCCG
>JARKUW010000224.1 GCA_029851965.1 Bacteroidota bacterium
CTACACGACTCTCTTCCGATCTCTTGTAAGCTTACAATGTCATAACGTTCATCGAGGATTTAAGATAGTTACCGGGAAAGTATAAAATTCTTAGACTAATATTCTAGATTGCGCGAACAATTAAAATCATGAAAAAAATATTAATGCTCTTAGTGCTAACTGCAGTTTTGTTTGTTGGCTGTAAAAAGGATGATCAACCATCCTTGGAAACTTATAGACTGGAATATAGTACAGAGAATAAGATTTTGAATGCGGTTCTTACATCTAATCTGGAGATTAATCCTGCTAATTTTGATGGTTTAACGATAGAGCCAGCTAATAGAAGGAAAATTAGATATATAATAGAGATGAACGGCAACGAGACATTCAAGATTAATTTTATTAAGCTTGATGGCACCGTGTATCCAATTGAACTAACACAGTCTAAGAGGGTGCAGGTGCTCACATTCTAAATTCATGAAATATATCAATCGTTAACGATAAATGAATAAAACCGACTTGGAAAAAAGATAATACCTAATGTAAAATCACACTACGGACGCTGTCCACGTTACACTCCCCCCGCAACCGGCAAAAATAACGGTTGCGCTATGAAATCCATGTATCTTCAACTTTGCTGACTATCCATTTACGATCGACTTTTTTAATAGTGACTATATAACCCAAGCCACATTTTCCTCCGCAATGATAACTTACCTCCAAAGTTCCATTTTCTTTGCTCACATCAAACTTTATATTAGAAAAGACTAAGACTCCTGCAAACTTAGGATACTTGGCAGTCAGATTGTGATATTCAGAAGCTGCTGGTAAATCGGAAATGTGTTTAAATACAAATTTCCGACTATTATAATGCTGAAATTTTGTTTTATCATCTATTAAGCCACCATTCCCGATAGCGATAATGAGACCATCTGTGTCTTTTTGAAGAGCTTCTATTTTAATTTCATGTTCAAAATCTCGTTTTTGTTGTCCAACTAAATTTCGCCCAATCCATTTTCCATTTTTATCATACATATCTTCTCCCCTCTCCGGGAAACCTGTATAAATTCTTCTATCCTTATAGGTCGGATCAACAACCTTTAAAAAAACTTCGTTGAAAACATCCTGTTCAAACTGCTTGTCACTAATCTTTTTTTCGCAACTAAAGAGTGTAAATACGACTACTAAGAATGCATACGTTACTCGACTCATGGTTAAGTGATTAAAAATATACGCTACGATGCAATACTCCCTTCCTTTACATAAAACAATATAAAAGGCGAATTGTAACCGTAACCAGTGTCACCCCCGCCTATTTCCAGGGTGCTGTAGAAATTACAATAATATTCCCTTAGGCCATTTTTTTTAGAGCCCCAACAACAATATCTAAGCACTTATTGAATCCCCCACTAACCTCAGCAGAAATCTGATGCCTTAAATTGTCTTCCTCCCGTGAAGCTTCAATCGCATGCAATACCTTTTCGGTAAGCAAGTCTTCGGTTAGTGCCCCCATAGGGATCAATCTGGCAGACTGTTTGGTCTGCTCCATAAAGGAAATAAACTTCCGCCTGTCATTTAACGATACACAAGGGCGTCCAGCCCGCCAACCCAAAATGAGTGCGTGCAAATTCTGACTTACCACAATGGCGCAGCTACCCAGTTGATCCTGCAGCGCCTGGTAGTTTTCAGGAATCACCAGCTCAACATTTACTCCCTTATCCGTCAATTGATGGTAGATCGCGTATGCATTAAGCACATCTGGCTCCCAGAGCCTGGAAACAAGTATTTTAAATCCAAAGCCCGTCTTTTTAGAGATGGCACGAAGCGATGAACCAATAGCATATAATTCTTCTTCTTTCAATTTCGAACTTCCTGGGATTATCGCAATTTGCCTGCTAACCTGATAGTTAAAGTCCGAACAAGATAAAACAGTATCTGGAATTAAAACAGGTGTAATGCCCAGGTCAGATAACTCTTTGAAAGTCTCACAATCTCTAACACTTACCAGGCTAACGTTCATCAATGCATTTTGCACCAATGCTCGGGTTTCTTGAAGAATGGGCCCTATACTCTGTCCAATAATTAAACTCTTAATGTTTAATTTATTTACAATGGTCAGTTCAAGTATTCTGGAGTAAACACTATCCGTCCAACTGCCCAGGAAATATCCTCCTCCGGCCTGGATAAATAAATCAGCATCTGTAAATTCACTGTAGTTGCTAAGTCTTTCCGGATTTTTCATGTAACGCTGAAATCTATTCCGGAGATAGTTTCCCAGTCTGTTCATTACAGCTTTCTGCGCCCTCAGTTTAACCCTTTTCAACAACCCGGGCGCCATCGGAATCATCCGATGTGGATCACTTAATATCTTAAGTTTAATTTTTGATAGTTTCCCCGAAAATATTCTGTGCACAGAAGGTACAATAGTGATATCCTCCTGAAAGTTGTTCTTGTGTGTATCCTTACAATCATACGTCATAATAACCAGACGGGCGCCGGGATACTTCTCTTTGACAAGTTTGATTGTAGTTAGCAAAATGGCATCATCCCCCAGGTTGGCATAGCCCCAGCCACCGGAGATTAATATTTTCTTAGGAAAATTCTCATTCATAAACGATTACGCTTTTTTGATTCGGAACGGATACGGAACGACATTTAGATACGGGCAAAATAGTTGTTTCATATGGGAAAACATGAGAACTGAGTGAAATTATTTGTGCAGTAATCACACACAAGGTACGATAAGCCTTGCGTCGCAATGCAACCAGAAGATTAAAGAAAAGTTAACTTTACAGGTGTAACTTACCGTTGTCGCTTTCCACCGGACCAGACATTTTTCACCCCAAAAGAATATGAAAAGCAAAGAAAAGACTAAGATGGAAGGCGTTAAGCGCCTTGCTCTTGTACATAAGAAACTTCGCTGGGTGTAAAATACTTTAATGTATTATTCATACTTCAACGCGTCTACAGGATTCGCCTTTGCTACTTTGAATGATTGGACACTCAATGTCAGGATGGCAATGAGCAATGAGAGTGCAACGGCAACTGCAAATGGCAATACGGAAATATCGATTCTGAATTCATAAGCGGAGAGCCACTTATTGATAATTATATATGCCAACGGAAAAGCAATCAGGTTTGCTATGGCCACCAGCTTGATGAAATCTTTGTTCAGTAAGGTCAATATATTGTAGGTACTTGCACCGAGCACCTTTCTGATGCTGATTTCTTTTTTCCGCTGCTCTGCAGTGTATAGCGCAAGGCCGAGCAACCCCAGGCAGGAGATGAATATAGCGAATCCTCCAAACCAGTTTGAGAGCGTACCGAGCAGTTTTTCATTCTGAAACTTGGCTTCAAAATCATCATTTACAAAAGTTCTTTCTACAGGATATTCGGGATTGAGCTGCTTTACAACTTCATCTATTTTCGCCATCGACGAACTGATATTCTGTGCAGGGTTTAACCTTAACAAAATCACACTTACTTCATCCAGATTGTCTGCAAAAAAAAGCATCGGTGCCACCTCCTGGTAAGCAGATTCCACGACAAAGTCCTTCATTACACCTATAATCGTGACCGGGATATTACCCCAGTGAAGTACTGTCCCCAAGGGATTTTTCAACCCCATAGCTTTTACAGCAGCCTGGTTTACGATCACATTGCTTGAATCTGTGTATTGAGGAGAAAACTCACGGCCAGCTACCATCTCCGTCCCGATGGTTTTTACGAAATCGTAACCGGTGCCTCGTGTATTGAAACGGAGATCATCTTTTGGGTTCTTACCGGGCCAGGAGATTCCCGTGGTATTATTTCCACCACTGCTGATCTCCAGAGAAAAATTGCTTACACCCGTCACCGCTCCTGATTTAAGTAATTGCTCTTTTAGCAAGGCAATTTTCTTTAGATCTTTTAAATTTCCATGCGCTGCGAGCTGTACCAGGTTGCCATTGTTATAACCAATCGGCTTATTTTTAATAAAGTTCAGCTGCTGGTAAATAACAGAAGTACATACGATAAGACACACCGCAAAGGCGAATTGGAAAACCACTAATATCTGTCGTACCGGCAGTGATGCCCGGCCTGCCCGTACTCCAGATCCCTTAAGTACCTTCACCGGCTCAAAAGAAGAGAGATAGAACGCGGGGTAGCTACCAGCTATTAATCCGGTACATAGACTCAACGCCAGAAGCATTGTCCAGAACTTCCAATCCTGGTATTCGATAGTCAGCCTGATACCCAGCAACTCGTTAAAGTAAGGTAAACTGAGCTCCATAAGCATAAATGCAACCACCATAGCCATCAATGAAAGTAATACGGACTCCAGCATGAACTGTCCGACCAGTGCATTTCTTGATGATCCGATTGCTTTGCGTACGCCAACTTCCCGGGCCCTTTTCTCTGACCGGGCCGTAGAAAGGTTCATGAAGTTAATGCAGGCGATTAGCAGTATGCAGCCGGCAAGCAAAGTGAATATTTTCACCTGATCAATACGCCCGCCTGCAGATTTCCCGTTTTCGAAATTTTCGTATAAATGCCACTTTGATATAGGATGCAGAAAAGCCTCCTCACCTGCGTCATCCTGATCGCGCTTGACAAGGTCTTTCATCAAACCATTGGCCTGCTCAAAATAAGTGTTATTCTCCAGCTGTAAGATGGTTAAGCAAAAACTGCTCCCCCAGCCCGCCTTTTCTATCCAGGGATTTATTTTCTCGTACAGGCTCCAGGACACCAGGTAATCGAACTGTATGCTGCTATTTTCAGGAAGGTCAGCGATCACGCCTTCGACCCTCAGCGGCTCAGTGCTATCCAGTTTTAATTCTTTGTTCAATGGATCCTCATCACCAAAAAGTGTTTTGGCCAGTGATTCGGTTAATACCACGGAATGAACATTTCGCAACGCAGCATTCGGATTTCCTTTCAAAAACGTATAGTCCAGTATCTTGAGGAACGAAGGATCGGCATGCACGGCCAGTTTTTTATACCCGTTTTTTTTATAGGTGATCAGCTTGTTGGCGGGGTAACTTGAATGTGAGGCATACCTCACACCCGGTATTTTCTCTCTAACCTCAGCGGCCATTAATCCGGGAGTCCAGGCATTTGTGTATACCCGATCAGAGACACGGTCATTTTTATAAATAACGTATGTATTCTCATAATTGCTAAACTGTTTGTCATACCCCCATTCGTAAGCCACATACAGCAATAGGATCATGCAGCTGGCTAAGCCAATAGCAAGTCCCCCTACGTTGATGAGTGTAAATC
>JARKUW010000247.1 GCA_029851965.1 Bacteroidota bacterium
CGCAACCGCGGGATTGAATTTGATGTGAGCGGAGATCTGGTCAAGAATGACAATATTACCTGGAGCATTGGCGCAAATGCCGGGTACAACAAAAACAAGATTCTGGCACTTACGCCGCTGGCCGATATGTTGCTTGACGGCGATACCCGCGTGTTTCAGGTTGGCTTGCCATATGGTACCTATTATGCACCGGATTGGGCTGGTGTAAATCCACAGACCGGAGAAGCACAGTATTACAACCTGGATGGTTCAATTACCACAACCTACAATTCCGCAACACAGAGTACAACCAACTCAGGCAGTATGTATCCAACATTTACCGGTGGTTTTACAACAAATGTAAGCTGGAAAAACTTCAGCCTGAGCGCGTTATTTTCTTTCGTATCAGGTGTGAAACGTTGGAACAATGAGGATTTCTACAACGAGAACCAACGTTATGCGTCCAGCAACCAGTCTATCCGTATGCTGAATGACATCTGGAAACAACCGGGCGACATTGCAACGCTGCAACGCTTTGACATTCCACGTAACTATACTTCGAAAGATATTCAGGATGCTTCCTTCCTGCGTTTCAGAAACCTGAACCTTGGTTACAATATTCCGCAGAACGTGCTGCAAAGATCTAAAGTTTTCAAATCCGTGCGGGTATTCGTTCAGGGTCAGAACCTGTTCACCTGGACAAAATGGAGAGGTCTGGATCCGGAAAACAACGCCGTTTATGGCAGGTTCCAATATCCGAATACCAGAACCTTCACTGCCGGTTTTAATGTTAACCTATAATGATTACGACGATGAAGAAACTACAAAAAACATACGCGTTTGTATTGGCGATACTGATACTCTCCACTTCCTGTACCAAGCTGGATCTACAACCCACAGATATTATCGATCCCAGCAAAGCCTACAGGAACATTAACGACATCAACATGGGTGTACTGGGTGTTTATGGGCTGCTGGACTATACCCAGGTGAGCCTGAACGCCACCGTGGGTGATGAGGCGACTTATCCAACAGAAAACAGCGTTGGGAACAGCGATGCGTTCCGCTGGTTGTATACCCCGAGCAGTGGCTCCGTAACGTCGTTATACGACAGCTACTATCAGGCCATTGACGGTGCAAACCGGACATTGGCTGGAGTGGAGGCCTTAACTTTTTCCGGTGCAGATGCAGCAACAGCCAATCAATATAAGGGCGAGTTGCTTGCACTACGTGCGTATCTGCATTTCGAACTGTTGAGGGCTTATGCATCTTCTTATCAGGCTGGCGCTTTGGGCGTGCCGTACATGAAAGTATCCAATATCGGGTATCCGGCACGTGATAACTTCGAAGTTGTTGTGGCGAACGCCAAGGCCGATCTTGCTGAAGCAAAAACGCTGATGCCCGCCGAATTTTCAGACAATACCCGCATCACGCGTGTGGGCATAGCGGCCATTCAGGCGCGTTTAGCACTGTACGAGAAGAACTGGACCGATGCCGTGACGTATTCTTCTGAAGTTATCGCTGCAGCGCCTTTGGCCTCTAAAGGACAGTTTGCAGGGATATGGACCGACGAGAGCGACAGTGAGGTGATCTGGAAACTGAAGCGCGTTGGAACGACAGACTCCCGGGTTGGCGACTTCTTCTTCCGCCAGGCCGGAGGCATTGTTCTGTACGCACCCGCACTGAAACTGATCAATACATTCGACAAGGAAAATGATTTGCGTTATCCGGCATACATCCAGTTTGATGAGACACGTACAGGCACTAAATCTAAGTATTTGGTGAACAAGTACATTGGTGGCACTTCAACCGCGCCGGGTTTAGCAGACATCAAACTGTTCCGGACCGGAGAAATGTACCTGATCCGTGCAGAGGCCGAAGCAGAGTCGACAGGTGACGCCGCCGGTGACTTGAACGCATTGCGCGCCGCCCGTATCGATGGTTATAGCAATGCTGCTTTTGCGGATAAAGGGGCCTTGATTGACGCCATTTACACCGAGCGTTATAAGGAACTTGCCTTTGAAGGGCATCGTTTCTACGATTTGAAGCGCAGGAACCTGCCGGTGGAACGCCTGGCTGCCGATGCAGCAAATGCATCAGGTGCAGTGACCTTGTTGCCTACTGCGGCGCAGTACGCCTTCCCTATCCCCGCGCAGGAAGTACTGATCAATAAGAACACCATTCAGAATCCAAATTACTAATCCGGATTGCCCGGATGCCTTGAAGACATCCGGACCCGTATTTATGCATCTATGAGACGACTTATTTTCTTACTATTGGGCACCTGGTTCTGCTGTACCGCCTGCAGTAAATCGTTAAGGGCTGAAGATGGCCCGGGAAGTACTGCCAGCAGAGATTCAACGGCGCGGGTTAGCCGCCGTCCGGCATCAATCGGACTGGTTGGCGACAGCAGCAATGTAAACACCGCGGTTTCTGCGGGTACGGTGTTAATGGGTGGCGGCAGGGATGTTGATGCAGCCTTCAAGTGGATGATCAAGCGCAGTGGCGGCGGCGACGTGGTGATCATCCGCACGAGCGGCACAGATGCCTACAATCCCTATGTAAATGCGTTGGGCTCGGTCAATTCGGTAGAAACGCTTAAAATTGACAGCCGGGAGCTCGCCAACAATGATACTGTGGCGTACATCATACGCAATGCCGAAATGCTGTTTATTGCAGGTGGTGACCAGTCGACTTACATGAAGTACTGGAAAGGCACGAAAACGGAGCGGGCAATCAACTACCTGTTGAATGAGAAAAAAGCACCTGTTGGTGGAACAAGTGCCGGTTGTGCGATCTTAGGAGGACTGTACTATAGCGGAGAGAATGGCAGTGTAACCTCAGCTGAGGCATTGCAAAATCCTTATGTGAATACCGTGAACCTGTACAACAATGATTTCCTGAAGGCGCCGTATCTGCAGCAGGTGATCACCGATCAGCATTATTTAACCCGCGGCCGTGAAGGGCGGTCCCTGGTGTTTGCAGGTCGCATATTAAAGGACTGGAATGTCGCGACCAGGGTGATAGCCGCAGACGAGCGTACAGCCGTGTGTATAGATCAGGACGGAAAGGCAAGTGTATACGGCGATTATTCCGAAACGAGGCCGTACAGCCACGCCTATTTCATTGTAACGGATCCTGCAAAGGCACCGGAGCAATTGGAGGCCAATAAGCCGGTGATTTGGAATAAGGGCGGTAAGGCGGTGGCGGTTTATGAAATTGCCGCATCAGTTGACGGCGGCGGCAGTTTTGATTTAAGTAACTTTGGCAAGCCCGGAGCCCTTGGTGGCAAGTGGCACTGGTGGTGGGTAGATCACGGCAGCCTGAATAAAAAAGAACAATAAACATACAAATGAAAGCGTCATAAGCTTACCTTTCAAAGTGCTTTGGAAAAGATGATCATCAATTCAAAGCCTTTCAAAAAATACATACATCCATGAAACAACTACAATGTTTAGCCCTGGGGTTACTCCTGGCGATAAGTACAAGCGTGAATGCGCAACAGAAGAAATATGTTCTGATCATACATGGCGGTGCTGGTACGATCCTGAAAAAGAACATGACCGCGGAAAAAGAAGCGGCCTATACCGCGGCACTAAAGCTGGCTTTAGAAACCGGTTACAAGACGCTAAAGGAAGGGAAGAGCAGCATTGATGCAGTGGAGGCCACCATACATGTGATGGAGGACTCACCGCTGTTTAATGCAGGTAAAGGGGCTGTTTTTACCCATGACGGCCGCAATGAACTGGATGCAGCCATAATGAATGGGAAGACCCTGGAAGCTGGCGCAATTGCAGGTGTAACGACAATACGCAACCCGATCAGCGCTGCGCGTGCCGTTATGGAGAAATCAGAGCACGTGATGATGGTTGGTGATGGCGCGGACCAGTTTGCGAAAGTGGCAGGCTTAACCATTGTCGATCCCAAATACTATTGGACAAAAGAACGCTGGGACGGCTTACAAGAAGCGATTAAAGAAGATTCGACCAAGGCAGTTTTGGATCATGGCAGCAAAAAATCAACGTTACTGGGAACGAAGAACCACGACTATAAGTTCGGCACCGTAGGTTGTGTGGCGCTTGACAATGCCGGAAACCTCGCTGCAGGCACCTCTACGGGTGGCATGACCAATAAGAAGTACGGACGTGTTGGTGATGCACCGATTATCGGTTCAGGCACGTATTGCAACAATGCTACTGCCGGTATTTCCTGCACTGGATGGGGCGAGTTCTACATCCGAAATGTGGTCGCCAAAACGATATCAGATCTGATGGAATACAAAGGACTGGGTGTTGCCGAGGCTTCGAAGATTGCGCTGGATAAAGTGGGCAAAATGGGTGGCGACGGTGGCTTAATCGCTTTAGACCGCAAAGGAAATATAGCGATGCCTTTTAATACCGAAGGCATGTACCGTGGTGCCGTAACTGCGGATGGTAAGGTTGAAATTCAAATTTACAAGTAGATGAGACGGCTATTTACCCACCTGATTTGCCTGCTGCTGTTTGCAGCATTGTTAAACTTGAGTGCACAAACCAGGAAAGCAAGCGCCACTACTGCTAAGGGGTCGCTGTTTATCATCGGTGGTGGAGAACGTTCTGATGCCTTGATCGGTCAACTGCTGGCGACGGCAAACATGGGGCCTCGGGATTACATCATCGTGCTGCCTATGGCAAGTTCCATACCGGATACCAGCTTTAGCGATTTCAGCGCGCAACTGCGGCTCCATACCAAGCTACCCATCCGCAATTTCGACTTCAACAAACATGACGCCAGGGATCCCAAATGGGTAGACTCTGTTGCTCATGCCAGGCTCATTTACATTCTGGGTGGCGACCAGAGCCGGTTTATGAAAGCTGTTTTGAATACGCCGGTTTACGCCGCCATTCATAAAGCCTACCAGAATGGTTCTACCATAGCGGGTACCAGTGCCGGAGCAGCAGTCATGAGTAAATTCATGATTACCGGTGTGCAGCTTAGAGACAGCACCTACAAGGAAACGTTCGACAAGCTTTGGGATCAGAACATTGAATTCAGCGAAGGTTTAGGTTTGCTGGAACATACGATCATTGATCAGCACTTTCTGAAGCGCAGCCGCTACAACCGGATTATTTCTGCGCTGGCTGCGAAACCCGGTTACATGGGTGTTGGAATAGATGAAGGTACGGCGATCATTGTGAAAGGCAGCAAGGCTACTGTGGCCGGCGACAGTCAGGTACTCCGGTTCGTGAGTCCGGAGAAAGCACAGGTTGTAAACGGCTATTTGAAATTTAAGCACATTGACCTGGGTATTTACACCGCAGGCGATGTGATCGACATTAAGCCCTGACCCATCAAATAAAAAAGGCTGCCGGATGAACCGGCAGCCTTTTTTGTTTATCAGGTATTTATATACATATCCATATTGTGTATGGTCACCGCAGCTGATTGTTAACATCTAATTTCCTTCCAGTGCCTGGCGGAAATCTTCGAGCAGGTCTTCCTGATCTTCAATACCTACAGAAACACGGATCATGGAGTCCGGAATACCCATCTCGGCTCTGCGTTCTGCACCGAGCTCAAAGAAAATGGTATGGGCGACAGGGATTGCCAACGTACGTGTATCGCCCAGGTTGCTGGACTTCACCACGAGCTTCAGCTTGTTTAAAAACTCGAAACAGTCGACCTCATCGTTCAAAGCGAAGCTCATCAATCCGCCATAACGATGAAAAAGCTTGCTGGCCAGTTCGTGCTGCGGATGATTCTCCAGTCCTGGATAGTAAACTTTATTGATCAATGGATGCCCCTCCAGATACTTAGCTAAGGCAGCTGCATTGCTACACGCGCGATCTAAGCGCAATGCAAGTGTCTCCGCTCCCAGCGATATTGTATGTGCTGCTTCCGGCGACAGTGTACCTCCGCCGTCTCTAAGCCCCCGTTTTCTGATCTGGGTAATGCCAAGCATTTGTGGCCGGATAGATTCCCGAAGGATTGGTGCGATGTTGGGGAAGTCCGACCAGTTGAAAAGGCCTGTATCCGTAACACTACCGCCAAGTGCATCTCCATGGCCACCGATATACTTGGTTAAAGAATTGATAACCAAACTTGCTTTAACATCCACCGGACGGAATAGGTAAGGTGAAGTCATCGTATTGTCTACAACGTAGACCAATCCTTTGTCTGCGCAGAAAGTTCCGATGGACTCAAGATCAGCCACCTGCGTCGCCGGGTTGGCTATGGTCTCTACAAAGACCATC
>JARKUW010000251.1 GCA_029851965.1 Bacteroidota bacterium
AAAATCTTTTGGAACCGGCATACCGCAATTATTCTGCAGCGTATTGGGAGAAGAAAACGTTCGCGCCGTCCTGCCTGATCTACTATCTTGGGGTAAACAAAAAAATAGACAAGCTGCTTCACCACAACCTGTTCTTTGATGCCGATTTTGAGCAACATGCGGAATCCATCTATAAGGATCCGCAGTGGCCGGGAGAACCGCTGTTCTACGTGTGCTGCCCATCGAAAACCGATGATACAGTGGCGCCCGAAGGAATGGAAAACTTATTTATCCTGATACCAATTGCGACGGGCCTTGAAGATACAGAGGCATCCCGTGAACAATACTTCGAATCGATCATCCGGAGAATTGAAAAACGTACGGGAACCACTTTCCTGGAAAATATCGTGTACGAGAAAAACTATTGCCTGGATAATTTCGTAGCTGATTACCATGCCTATGGCGGAAACGCCTATGGGCTTGCGAATACATTGAGTCAAACTGCCGTGTTGAAGCCCTCCCTACGGAACAAAAAGCTGAAAAACTTGTTCTATACAGGCCAGCTTACCGTCCCGGGACCTGGAGTTCCACCTGCCCTGATATCGGGACAGGTTGCTGCAAACGAGCTGTTGAAATTTCTAACAAAAACAAAACCCCATGAAGCAACTGTTTGATGATGTCTCCAGAGCATCAAGTAAACTGGTCACGAAGACCTATAGCACGAGCTTTTCGCTGGGCATAAGCTGCCTGCATAAAAAGTTTCATCAGGCATTGTACAGCATTTATGGTTTCGTAAGGCTGGCGGATGAAGTTGTGGATTCCTTTCACAACTACGACAAGAAGGAACTGCTTGCCGAATTCAGGCAGAGTACCTATAAAGCCATCGAACAGAAGATCAGTTTAAACCCGATCTTGAACAGTTTCCAGCATGTGGTGAACGACTACAATATTGAGCGTCCGCTGATCGATCAGTTCCTGTATAGTATGGAGATGGACCTGGAGGAAAAGAATCATTCCCCATATTCGTATGAAGAATACATCCTCGGCTCAGCAGAGGTTGTCGGTCTGATGTGTTTGCGGGTATTTACGGAGAACGACGAAGAGCGGTACCAATCTTTAAAACCCTCTGCAATGCGCTTAGGTGCAGCGTTTCAAAAAGTGAATTTTCTGAGGGATTTAAAGAACGACTACGAGTCGCTTGGACGCGTCTATTTTCCTGGAGTGGATCTAACGTCCTTTTCAGAAGTGGATAAACTGGGCATACAGGCAGAGATTGAAGATGACTTTAAAGCCGCGTTGGTCGGCATTCGCGCCCTTCCATCATCTTCCAGGTTTGGCGTGTATGTTGCTTATGTATACTACAAGAGCCTGTTCAACAAGATAAAGGCGGTTCCCTGCAGCAACATCATGCAGAAACGAATTCGCATTCCAAATACCCAGAAAATAGGTCTCCTTGCCGGATCCTATCTAAAACACAGTCTCGGATGGTTATGATGAAAATTACATTGCTTTTATTTCTAAGCTTCAACCTGAACGCCGGCAGTCCGACCCTGCCGGAATTACGGCAGCAACTGGACAAAGCGGCTAACAACAAAGATGCGGCAGAGAAATTGTATGAGCAGTTTAGGCCGGTAAAAGAAAATGCGGCCCCCATTATGGTGGGCTTCAAGGCTTTGTCTGAGCTGATCTTGTGCAAACATGTATTCAGTCCGGTTAGTAAGCTTTCTCATTTTAAAAAGGGAAAGCGCCTGCTGGAGCTCGCCATCGCGGCGGAACCAAAGAATGCAGAACTTATTTTCTTCCGGTTTACAACACAGTCAAACGTTCCTTCGTTGTTAAACTACAGCGATAACCTGAACGCAGACCGGTTGAGGCTCATCAATTATGTACAAAATCCGGGTTCGAAAGCCGCTGATCCGGATCTGTTTAAACGGATTAAAAGCTACCTGCTCAGCAGCAAGTTGTCCACGGAGCAGGAAATCAAGCGCCTCAGAAGTTTATAGTCAACATGGAAATGCAAATTTTTTTAAATATTGGTATTGTCATCATCACGTTCTGTATAATGGAATGTGTGACCTGGCTTACGCACAAGTACATCATGCACGGTTTGTTCTGGAACCTGCATGAGGATCACCACAATAAGCTTCCGCACTTTTTTGAGAAGAACGACTACTTCTTCGTCATTTTCGCTTGTATATCTATGGTATTTTTCGGTGTCGGGAACTTCGTGGAAGGATACCGCTTCATGTTTTACATCGGAATCGGCATCACGCTGTATGGCATCGCCTATTTTATGGTGCACGATGTTTTTATTCACCAGCGCTTCAAGTGGTTCAACAAGACCAACAACGTCTATTTCAGGGCTTTGAGAAAGGCACATAAAGTGCACCATAAACACCTGGGAAAACAGGAGGGTGAATGTTTCGGAATGCTATTCGTGCCTATAAAGTACTTTAGAGAAGCCTGGAAGAGTAAAAAGTAAAAAGGCTGTGGTTTAGCTTTTACACAATGCTGACAGCATAAGGGCCTCCGTTGCCTGGCACCTGCCATATTTATCTTACTTTTGTCTATACTAACCTGAGAATGGATACCAATACGAAACTTACTTACCTGCTTAATGATACAGATCTGCCGGAAACATTACGGGTAATTGCAGCAAAAGTTCAGAACCAGGAACGCATCACCTTCGATGAAGGTGTTTACCTGTATGAGCATGCAGAACTCGGCTACCTGGGTGTGCTGGCAAACCACATCAGAGAACGAAAGCACGGCAACAAGACCTATTTCAATCGCAACTTCCATATTGAGCCAACCAACCTTTGTGTGTATACCTGTAATTTCTGTTCCTATTCCCGGCTGATCAAACAGCGTGAAGACGGATGGGAGATGAGTGTAGACGCGATGATGGATGTGCTAAAAAAGTACGACAACGAGCCTGTCACCGAGGTGCATATCACCGGAGGTGTGGTTCCGAAGCAGAATCTGGACTTCTATTCGGAGTTCTTCCGGCGCGCCAAGGCACATCGCCCGGACTTGCACATCAAGGCCTTAACGCCCGTTGAATATTATTATATTTTCAAGAAAGCCAAGCTAAGCCACTACGACGGCATGAAGTATCTGCAGGAAGCAGGACTTGATTCCATGCCTGGCGGTGGTGCCGAGATCTTCCATCCGGAAGTGCGGGAAAAAATTGCAAACGACAAGTGTAATGCGGAGCAATGGCTTGACATTCATGAACAGGCACATAAACTGGGCATGAAAAGTAACGCGACCATGCTCTATGGTCATATTGAAGCATATTGGCACCGTGTGGATCACATGGAGCGCCTGCGCCAGCTGCAGGACAAGACTGGAGGCTTTCAGGCGTTTATTCCATTGAAGTTCCGCAACCAAAACAACCAGATGGACCATGTGCCGGAAGTGTCTGTGATCGAAGATTTGAGGAACTATGCTGTTGCGCGCATTTATCTGGACAATTTTGACCACATCAAAGCCTACTGGGCAATGATCAGCCGCCAAACTGCACAGCTGTCGCTGAACTTCGGTGTGGATGACATCGACGGTACGCTGGACGATACAACCAAGATTTACAGCATGGCCGGCGCGGAAGAGCAAACGCCAGGCATGAGCACCCGGCAGCTCGTGGAGCTGATTAAGCAGGTGAACCGCGATCCGATTGAACGCGATACGCTGTATCATGTGGTTACCGATTATACCAATCATGTATTTGAAGACGAGGCGAAGCCTCAGTACTATAAACTCCCTGTAATTAACTAGATGAGTAAGGAACTATATTTTATCAGACACGGCGAAACAGATTACAATGCAAGCGGAATGGTTCAGGGGCGGGGGATCAACAGCGATCTGAATGCCGTTGGCCGTGCACAGGGAGCAGCTTTTTACGAAAAATACAAAGACATACCCTTTGATAAGATCTATACTTCATCGCTAAAGCGTACCCACCAGACTGTTAAAGGGTTTATTGATGCCGGGCTACCCTGGGAGCAGTTGCCGGGCCTGGATGAGTTGGCCTGGGGCGAACTTGAAGGGCAGCCGGCCACGGAAGAGTCCATCAGTGCCTTCCGTGTGCTGGTAGAGCAGTGGACTTCCGGCGATTATGATGCGAAAGTTCCTGGTGGGGAGAGCCCCGCGGAAGTTTCGCTGCGCATGAAAGAAGCGATGGATATCATCACTTCCCATACTGAAGAACATACCGTACTCATCTGCATGCATGGACGCGCATTGCGCCTGCTGCTCTGCATCCTCACCAACAAGCCGCTCGCTCAAATGGGCGATTTCCCGCATCAAAATACCACCCTTTACCGGCTCTCTTACCAGGATGGGATCTTTACCATTCTGGATTTTAACAATACCGATCATTTAAAATTACTTGACGTTGAATAAAATAAAAGTATCTGCAGTATCTTATACCAATACCAAACCCTTTATATACGGCATCGAACACGCCTACGTTCTACAACAAATCGAACTAAGCCTTGACATCCCAAGCGATTGCGCAGCAAAGCTGATTGCCGGGCAAGTTGACATCGGCCTGATCCCCGTGGCCGCCATTCCTCATGTAACCAATGCGAATATCGTTGCCGACTACTGTATCGGGTCTGTTGGTGCCGTGAATTCTGTATTTATATTTAGTAATGTCCCCGTTGGGGAGATAAAGACCGTAAAGCTGGATAGTCAGTCCAGAACATCCAATAACCTCGCTAAAGTACTGTTGAAGTTCTACTACAAACAGGAAGTGACTTTTACCACCGACCTGGATGCGGAGACTGATGCAATTGTGCTGATTGGCGACCGCACCTTTGGGAAAAAGGCAGAATTTGCTTTTTCCTATGACATGGGTGAGGAGTGGATGAAGTTTACCGGTCTGCCTTTCGTGTACGCTGCCTGGGTGGCCAATAAGACGATTCCGCAGTCGTTCGTTGATGACTTCAATGCCGCATTGAAGTTTGGTGTTGACAACAGGAAGATCCTGCTGGAACAGCTTCCGCAGAGTCCATTGTTCGACATGGAAGACTACCTGATGCATAAGCTTGACTTCGAACTTACCGACAAGAAGCGGGAAGCTTTGGCGCTCTTTTTATCCTATCTGGACAAGTTGTAAGCATCTTTTTTGCTTTTAAAGCCCATTTTATTAATTTTAAACAAATCGTAAAGACTACAGAGAAGTAGTATCTTTACGATTTTGTAAATAGAATCATTTTGGCTAAAGAGAAAAATAAGGAAACCCCTTTGATGCAGCAATACAACGTCATCAAAGCGAAATATCCGGGTGCATTGTTATTATTCAGGGTAGGTGACTTTTATGAAACCTTTGGAGAAGATGCCGTTAAGACGTCCCAGATCTTAGGGATTGTTCTTACCAGAAGAGGGAATGGCCCCGCCGGTCCGATTGAACTTGCCGGCTTTCCACACCACTCGCTGGAAAACTATTTATCGAAGCTTGTCCGCGCCGGACAGCGTGTTGCCATATGCGACCAGCTGGAGGATCCCAAAGCCACCAAAACGATTGTAAAGCGTGGCGTGACTGAACTGGTTACACCAGGGGTGGCCTACAACGACAACATCTTAAGCCAGAAATCCAACAATTACCTTGCTGCCGTATATTTCGATAAAAACCTGTGTGGTGTGTCCTTTTTGGACATTTCTACAGGGGAGTTTCATGTTGCACAAGGAAATACCGACTATATTGATAAGCTGCTGCAAGGCTTCAAGCCGACGGAAGTTGTGTTTCAGAAAAGCAGACGAAAGGACTTCCTGGAGTACTTTGGTGATAAGTTCTATACATTCCACCTGGACGACTGGGCATTTACCAGTGACTATACGAATGAGACGTTAACCAAACACTTCGAGGTGACCTCTCTCAAAGGTTTTGGTGTAGATAAGCTACAAACCGGTATTGTAGCGGCAGGGGTGGTGCTTCACTACCTGAATGAAACGGAACACCGCAACCTGAGGCACATTACCTCCATATCCCGGCTTGAGGAAGATAAATACATGTGGCTGGACCGCTTTACCATCCGCAACCTGGAGCTTGTCAGTTCTGCCAATGAGAATGCGGTTACCCTGTTTGATGTCCTGGATGATACCAGCACGCCAATGGGCGCGCGCCTGCTGCACAAGTGGATCGTAA
>JARKUW010000255.1 GCA_029851965.1 Bacteroidota bacterium
CCATGCAGGCACCATTCCAGAGCACCAGGTCACGCCCCGTCTTCTTAGCCACCCAAGCCCCCAGGTTCTTGTCCGGACCAAAAATAATTTTTGTGTCCTTAGGCAGGCTTTCCACAATCTGTACTGCATTCGTAGAGGTACACACAATGTCACTCAGCGCCTTCAGTTCCGCCGTACAGTTCACATAGGTGATCACCACATGATCCGGATGTTTCTCTTTAAAGATCTTAAACAAATGTGGTGGACAACTATCTGCTAATGAGCATCCTGCCTTCAAATCCGGCAATAAAACCGTTTTCTCCGGTGATAAGATCTTCGCGGTTTCCGCCATAAAATGAACGCCCGCAAACACGATCACATCCGCCTCTGTCTTCGCCGCTTCCTGTGATAAACCCAGACTGTCGCCAATATAATCCGCAACATCCTGAATGTCTGGCTCCTGGTAATAGTGCGCCAGAATGATTGCGTTTTTCTCCTTTTTTAACCGGTCAATTTCCTGAAACAGATCTATCGTCGGATCTATCTTTTCGTCTACAAATCCTTTTCTATTTAGTTCTTCAAAAGTATCCATTTTCAACAGTTCAATAAATTATAATTATTTAATATAAATAGATTTCTATTGTTTATTAGTGTGTTGGTAATGTGTATAACTACCAAAATAAAATTCGTGAAATTGAGTTATCACATAGTTATTAACATTAGAAATCGTTCTTTTTTTAAGATATCCGCTGATCTTTAGTGAGATATTAAATCAGATGAAAACTTATCAATACCCATATGTTTATTCTTCGTTGTGGTGAAAAACGTTAATAACCTATGCAAAGTTGCGTATAAAAACTTTAAAAGATTGTGTTGAATTATCATTTTACGCTAGCTTTAAACATTCAAGTTTATTTGTTCTATTTGTTTATACATAATGTTAACATTATTATCAACGTTGTTAACAACACTCCAGAATTAGTCAGTTTTTAATGAGAAAAGTAGATTTCCTAGTCATAGGATCAGGTATAGCCGGTTTGAGCTTTGCTTTGAAGGCAGCGCAGCACGGAAAGGTTCTGATCATCACCAAGTCCAACGAGGACGAATCCAACACCAAATATGCGCAGGGTGGCGTAGCCGTTGTCGTTAAGAAAGACGACTCATTTACCAAGCATATAGAGGAT
Source organism: Bacteroidota bacterium (assembly GCA_029851965.1). GTDB lineage: Bacteria > Bacteroidota > Bacteroidia > Sphingobacteriales > Sphingobacteriaceae > Pedobacter. The sequence goes on from JARKUW010000255.1 coordinate 1,164, forward strand.
ACGCTGATTGCCGGAGATGGGCTTTGCGACCGCAAAATCGTCGAAATAGTGGTCACAGAGGGTCCTCAGCGCATTCAGGAGATCATTGATTACGGCACACAGTTCGATAAGGATACCACCGGTGTGTACGATTTGGCTAAGGAGGGCGGGCATTCTGAGCACCGTGTTTTACACTATAAAGACGTTACCGGATACGAAATCGAGCGCGTGCTGCTGAGCCAGATTCATGAGAATCCGAACATAGAGATATTAACACATTACTTCTGCCTGGAGCTTATTACCCAACATCACCTCGGTGAGTTTGTGGATAAGCGTTCAGAAGTTATTAACTGTTTTGGTGTATATGCCTTTAACACAGAGCTTAACGATGTGGAAAAGATCTTAGCAAGGGTAACCGTAATGGCTTCCGGTGGTGCAGGGCATGTGTATTCGAGCACGACCAATCCTGTGATTGCCACAGGCGATGGCATGGCGATGGTTTACCGTGCAAAAGGTAAACTCCGGAATATGGAGTTCATTCAGTTTCACCCGACGGCGTTATACCACCCGGGTGAATACCCGGCATTCTTAATATCGGAGGCGGTCCGTGGATTTGGCGGCATTCTTCGCCGCACCAACGGGCAGGAATTTATGCATGAATATGACGATCGCGGATCGCTCGCTTCGCGGGATATTGTCGCCCGTGCCATCGATGCAGAGATGAAAAAATCTGGCGACGACTTCGTCTATCTGGACATCACCCACCGCAAAAAGGACGAAATCCTTTCCCATTTTCCAAATATATATGCCAAATGTTTGTCCATCGGGATAGACATGAGTAAAGATTATATTCCCGTTACGCCTGCAGCACACTATATGTGCGGCGGTATATATGTAGATGAATATGGCCGTTCATCGATAAAGAATCTCTATGCCTGCGGTGAAACGTCCTCCACCGGTCTCCATGGTGCCAACCGTCTCGCCTCGAACAGCCTGCTGGAAGCGCCTGTATTTGCACACCGCATCTATCTTGATGCCGTAAAAACCTTCCAGGATAATGTCATTCCGGACAATATTCCGGACTGGAACGAACAGGGCGTTACGCAGTCCAATGAGGACATTCTGGTCACCCACAATCTCCGGGAAACACAGAAACTGATGAGTGATTATGTGGGTATTGTCCGTTCTGACTTCCGGCTGGACCGTGCCATGCGGCGCTTGTTTTTGCTGTATGAAGAAACCGAGGAGTTCTACAAAGCCAATAAAGTTTCCGTAAAACTATGTGAATTGCGCAACGTCATTCAGGTTGCATTTACCATTATTAAATCTGCTAAAGCGCGTAAGGAGAGTAGGGGTTTACACTACACAACCGACTATCCGCAACATGCCGAAGAGATTAAAGACACTATATTTTAAGCCACTATGCCTGTAATACTACCTGTAAAAGATAAGTCCCCGGTGTGGGGCGACAACTGCTTTATTGCACCCAACGCGACCATTGTCGGTGATGTAAAAATGGGCAACAACTGTTCCGTATGGTTCAATGCGGTAGTACGCGGAGATGTCAATTACATTACCATTGGGAACGACAGCAATATTCAGGATGGGGCGGTGATCCATGCAACCTACCAGAAAGCGGCAACAATCATTGGAAACCGTGTTAATGTTGGCCACAATGCCATTGTGCATGGCTGTACGCTCGAGGATAATATCCTGGTCGGTATGGGTGCAATTGTGATGGATAATGCCGTGATAGAGCCGTATTGCATTATTGCAGCAGGTGCTGTGGTGCTGGAGAATACGCGCTGCGAAACCGGCTTTCTGTACGCCGGTATTCCCGCTAAAAAGATAAAGCCCATTACGGATGAGCAACGGGCTTTACTGGATAAATTGCCGGACAATTACATTATGTATTCGGATTGGTTCCGGTAGGTTGCGTTGGCGGTTGCCCGGAAGGCTGACCGCCAGATTGCCCAGCCGGTGCGTTGCCCGGCGTGTCCGTAGGATTTACCGGCGCCTGAACGGCCGGAATCGCATTTTCATTTGGTATGACAATGGCCTCCTTACGTTCCCAGTTGGCCCGTATTGAGAGCTCCTTAGGTTCATTATACATGCGCTCCGGCTGCAAGCCTTTTGCCACGATGCCCGTGTCCCAAAGGCCGTTTTTATTGGTATCATAGACCACACGCAGGAAGTATTTTCCCGCTTTATAGTTACGGAAGGTTAAGGTGGTATCCCGCCCGACGGACAGTTGGTTGATCACCGCATTTTGTTCGTTGGTCACCTGCACCACATAGTTTTTACCAGGTTCCGGAACGGTTACATTAACCTGTAGTGTTCCATAATCATCGGCGCTGGCCAGCTCGAATGTTTTCCGGAATTCCTTGTTTTTGGAATTAAACTGCCCGGTAATGGCACCCGGAGCAAAGCGGATTTCGTAGGCACGTTTCGGTACCCATCGGTATCTCACCTGATAACTCAGGAAGTCAGCGCTGTCCGGTACGAACTGGAAATTGGTTATTTTAACAGAGTCTTCCAGGAGCTCAATTTTCGTCGGGTCCGTAGCCGTGACAAGGGTGGGGAAGGTAAACCGTAATACATCATTCGGGTTCAACAGGTTTCCTTCCAGATTCGCTGTGGCCATCAAATTCCGTTGGTACGTATCCTTTTTTCCCCGTGTGATTCTTGCGGTTTGCAGCACTTTGTTGGAGTCTGTGATGCCCACCTTGACCGAATCGAATGAGAGATCTGAAAGCCATACCCGCACGGAGTCGTTCGTTTTACTAAACTTATACAGCTTCCCGGTATTTAAGTTTGCAGGCTCTGACACGACGATGTCCGGCTGCCGGAGCTTTTGGTTCCACGTGATCAGGATGCTTCCATCCGGGTTGATCTTCCGGTCATTCAGCCGGAATACAATTGGATCCTCTTTAAAGACGCGCAGGTTTATATCGGTAACATTGTTCGTCAGCACCAGAGAATCCTTTATAAATCCAATCTGGTCGGTATTCTGCTGGTAGATCTTATCTCCGCCTTCCTCCTTAAGCGCATATACTTTGTAGGTATCGGCTCTAAGATTCTTTAGCGAATACCGGCCACTGCTGTCCGTTGTCGTGTAAATTGATGGCTTCTGCTTGCCGAGGATGGTGTCTCTGGTAATGGGCACGATGTAGGCTATTGCATCCAGTACCGGGAGGCCCGTGATGGCATCCGTCACCTGACCGCTGAGCGAAAGCGAGTCGAGCTTAGGCCCGGTAGAGAAGACATAGGTGAAGTTCTTAATCACATTGCTCTCATTGATGTCGGCGATCATCTTCCCGAAATTGAGCGTATATGTTGTATTCTTTTCCAGGGTGTCCTGAAAAGAAATTTCCAGGCTTCGCTTGTTGACCTTGAGCTGTGGCTGCCGCTCAACGTCCGGAGAGATGTTAAATTCCTTAAACTGATCCTGCAACTTAAAAAACTCATCGAACTGAATTACGATCCGCTCCGCTTTGAAATTCGTGGTCAGATCTTCGGGTACCATCCGGAGCACCTTCGGTGGGGTGGTATCCCGTGGTCCACCTTCCACTGATTTCGGACTTGCGCAGCCTGAAAACAAGCCGATGTGGTAAATTCCCAGTACAAAAATCAAGAGGAGATGCCAGCTTCTTTTTTTCATCATTTTTAAGACGTATAATGAACTTTTAGGTCGTATAATATAATATGATTAAAAATTTTAAAAAGTGTCTTAAATCGCTTTAAAATAGCACATGTTTAAGGCGCCTTATATATCCAACTAACTAATTGTTAATCAATCATTTAGATGTTATTTACTAATATGTACCATCAAAACGGAGATGTCAGATGGGGAAACACCGGAAATTCTGGACGCCTGACCAAGTGTCCTTGGCTTAATCTTCAGTAATTTCTCCCTCGCCTCCTTTGAAAGTGAGTTTAGCTGCGAATAATCAAAGTTTGGATTGATGTCTTTATCTTCCATCTTCTGCATTTTATTCACGATCTCCTGTTCCTTCTCAAAGTAGCTTTCGTACTTAATCTTAATCTCTGCCTGCTCGATCGTCTCCCGGTCAAAGCCATTTAACATTTCTGCAAGCGGCGTACTTACGGCAGTCACGTCATTCATGGAAACCTGTGGTCTGCTCAGCAAGCTGAATATTTTCACATTTTGATTGATTGCTGTTGTTCCAAGTCCTTCGAGCATGTCGTTGGCCTGAGACATCTCGATGCCCTGTTTCCTCGTGAAAGCTACAATCTCGTCTGAGTTTTCAATTTTCTGCTTTACCAGGTCGAGGCGTTCGTCGCTGATCAGACCAAGCGCATGTCCGATAGGGGATAGTCGAATGTCCGCGTTGTCTTGCCGAAGCAGCAGGCGGTGTTCGGCACGTGACGTAAACATACGGTACGGTTCCTCCGTTCCTTTGGTCACCAGATCATCTATTAATACACCAATATACGACTCGGAACGCTTCATTATCAGTTCGTGTTTGTCGTTAACTTTCTGATGTGCATTGATACCCGCAATAAAACCCTGACTTGCAGCCTCTTCGTAGCCGGTTGTACCATTGATCTGTCCTGCAAAGAATAAATTGGCCACTTTTTTGGTCTCCAGTGTCAATCCGAGCTGGGTAGGCGGGAAGTAGTCGTACTCAATC
>JARKUW010000259.1 GCA_029851965.1 Bacteroidota bacterium
ATGTCGCTGAACATACCAACAATACCGCCCTGCACACCAGTACCGAAGCGGCTGGTACTCACACCGACGCCACTGTTGGCCAGGTAATCCAGCTTGAACTTTGGCCGGTACGGAATCAGCCTTAGAGAGTCGCTAATTACCCGCTCGAACTTGTTGAACTTTTGCAGGTTCAGATTCACGATGTTACTACCTGAGCTTTCTACAGGAGGTAAAACTGCCGCATCCAGGTTCACTGCTGCCGGGTCGACCGCCACGGCCTTGAAGTTGCTTAAAGCTGCATTGTACAGGGTATACCGTTGTGACCGGTAGTAGCTGTACACGATCTCGTCATTTCTGGATACTGAAAGTGCCGGAGAGAACTCTGTTATACCGCTGATCCCGGTGAAATAATCTGTAAGTTGTCTTAATTGCTGATTTTCGAGGTTGTATTCATACAAGTTCCTGAACCCGTCCCGGTTCGATAGGAAGAATATCCGCTTACTGTCACCGGAGAATTGGGCGTTCAGGTTATTTGCTCCATTAAACACCGGTAAATTCGTGAGTGATTTACTCGCAAGATCCATAACAGTTAAATTCAACGGATGTATCGAGGAGACGTTTCCACTGGCTACCGAAGCACGATCAGAAGAAAAAACCAGTTTTGAGCCATCCGGCGAGTAGTTCGGGGCATAATCCGAGTACGTATCATTCGTTAGCTGGGTTAGCACTTTAGTGTTTAGGTTGTACGCAAAGACGTCGCTCTGGCCTTCTACCATGCCTGAAAAAGCAATGCTGGAGCCATCAGGCGACCAGGTGAGGTTTCCAAACTGTTCCACGCGACCCATATCGGTTTGTAATAACGTTTTCCCATTCCGGATGTCGATGATCAGTAAATTGTTTTTTCCTTTGCTGAACACCGAAAAAGCAAACTTCTTGCTGTCGGGCGACCAGGCGCCGGCGGATTCCAGAAAGTTGAAGTCATCAATGTGAGAATTGGAAACCTGGCTGCTCAATTTCTTCAGGATCTTTCCTGTCTTTGCGTCAGCAAGAAACAGGTCAATGCCGAACAGGTCTTTTTCAGAAAGGAATGCCAGAAGTTTACCATCCGGACTCACTGCAGGAGCAACGTTCATATTACCTGCATTCTTGTTGTCTATAATCCTGGTGCCGCTGACGTTAACCTGCGAGCTGTCCATTTTCAACAAAGGACGATAGTGTGCTTCAATTGCCTGCTTCCATAGCCCGGAAAGCGAACGGTCGTCGTAACCAAGCGTAGCCTTCAAACCGTTTTCATATCCATACTTTGCAGTTGCTGTCAGAAGTGGAACAATGGTACTGTCGCCATAGGTCGACCCTACGAACGTCCAGAAAGCCTGGCCATACCGATAGGGGAAGTACCTGTTTGAGTTGGTTAGATCCTTCAGCGAAGGGATATCCCGGTTCAGCAAGGCGTCACGCATCCACATGGAGGTAAAAGCATCTACTTTGCCAATAGAAAGGTATTCTGCCATACCCTCAACCATCCACAAGGGCACCTGGCCAACGCTCTCCAGGTTCATAGAATCTCTTTCCAACAGGGTATGGTATTGAAAAGCATGAACAAGCTCATGGCCCAGTACATGCCTGGTCTGATTACTTAGCTCCGTTACCGGCATAATAACCCGGTTCTTCAGCGCCTCGGTCACCCCGCCGGTTCCCATCCCGATCTCGCCGCTCAGTGCGGTCGTCTGCTGGAAGTCAGGGTGATTGCTGTATAAAATAATCGGATTTTTTTTCTGGAAGGTGTCCCGGAAGACTTCCTGGTGCATTTTATACCAGGTTTCCGCATCCTGAGCGAACTTCTGGATCAGCGGCTCATTTTTGATGTAATAATAGATCTCAAAATGGGGTGTCTGAAGTACTTTAAACTTTTCATTCTTATACCTGACCTTATTCTGGCCGAAGTTCTGCGCTCTGGAAACGGTGGACAGAACTAAAATTAAGAATATTGCGGTGCTGAATCTTTTAAAATAGATACATGTAGTTTTCATGGCCCGTCTGTCTAAGCTTGCTTGTATGCTTCTAATTTCCTTCTAGCTTCTTTCTTTCCTTTTCTTCCTGGCGCTGCTTGCGTCTCAATTCTCTTTCTTCTTTCCTGGTTAATGGGACAGGAGGTGCCACTGGTTTCTTTTGTGTTGACTGTGGGGTGATGTTCTCCACAGGTGCAGGCGCCACTTCCGTATTTACGGGCGCCGTTTCTTCCTCAGGTGCCGCATCCGTGCCTACAGAATCAACGGATACGGTATCCGTAGACGTTGTATCCGGTACGTACCTCGGTGTCGGGCAATTGAATTTCCTGCTGATCTTCACTGTTGCTTTGGGAAATGGCCCATAGGTATAGCCTGAATTTGGGTCGTGATAAACCTTCTCCATAAATTTAGCAAAGATCGGAAGCGCTGTTCTACCTCCCTCGCCGGTTTCTCCATTCTTGAAATGCGCCGTACGCTCGTCACATCCAACCCATACGCCGGTAACCAGGTCTTTGGTGATGCCCATGTACCAGGCGTCTACATAGTCCGACGATGTGCCGGTTTTACCACCTATCTGGTTGTTTTTCTTCCAAAGATCCCATTCCCAAAGGGCCTGTGATGTGCCGCCTGGTTCTTCCATACCCCCACGGAACATGTACAGCATCAGCCAGGCAATCTCCTCCGAGAGTACTCTTTCCGTCTTCGGTCTAAAATCTTCGATCGTATTGTTGTCAAGGTCCGTAATCTTCTCCACCAGAATGGCGTCGGTTTTTACCCCATTGTTCAGAAACGTTCCGTATGCTTTCACCATTTCGTATACTGAAACATCGTTTGGTCCCAAACTAACCGACGGTACAGACTCTAAATGGCTGTCAATACCAACTGCATGTGCCCATTTTACCACATTGTCCCAACCAACTTTCTCCGTCAGCTGGGCAGTAACGGTGTTGATCGATCTGGCCATCGCCAGTCGAAGTGACGTTTCCTGGTAGGTGCTGCTCCAACTTGCGTTTCTCGGCTCCCAATATTCTGTTTTTCCTTTGTCCTGATATGCGATACGTACGGGCTTATCCACGAAAGTGTCACAAGGGCTCATGCCACTTTCTAGCGCAGCGAGGTAAGCAAAAGGTTTGAATGTAGACCCTGCCTGGCGCTTGGCCTGGTTCACGTGATCATACTTAAAGAACTTGTGATCAATTCCACCCACCCAAACTTTGATTTTACCGCTTGAAGGCTCCATTGTCATCATGCCGGTGTTCAAAATCTTTCCATAGTAACGCACGGAATCCAGGGTGGAGAACAAGGTGTCCCGGTCGCCCTGCCAGGAAAATACCTTCATTTTCTTTTTCTTGTTAAAATACGCGTCTATGGAGTCCGCATTGTTGTCGTATTTTCTCTTCAGCATCGCGTAAATCGGCAGATTACGTATCGCCCGGTTCGGATAATCGACCTTTTTCTTCTCCGAGTCGTACCAGGGGTCTTCTTTTCCCCAAACGCTATAGAATCTTCGCTGAAGGGTCTTCATTTGTTCCGCAACCGCTTCTTCCGCGTACTTCTGCAGCCGCGAGTCAATGGTCGTGTAAATCTTCAATCCATCCTCGTAGAGGTCATAGTTGTTGTCGGCGCACCATTTCTCCAGGTACTTGGCAACGGCGGCCCTTAAATAGGAGTCACCATCGCTGCCTTGCTCCAGGTCGCCGGCACGCAGTTGAATTGGCACATCTTTAAAACGCGCCAGATCTGCAGCCGTGATGTAATTGTACTTGGCCATTTGTGCGAGAACAACATTGCGTCTTTGAAATGCGTTTTCCGGGTTACGCACCGGATTGTATAACGTCGTACCCTTCAGCATGCCAACAAGCATTGCCGACTGAGGAACGCTCAGGCTGTCTGTTTCTTTGTCGAAGTAGGTTCTTGCCGCTGTCTTAATCCCATAAGCGTTGTTTCCAAAAGGAACAGTGTTCAGGTACATCGTCAGGATATCGTTCTTGGAATAGTTTGATTCCAGCTTCACTGCCGTCATCCACTCCTTCAGCTTGGAAATGAGGGTGCGGACAAGCGGTATGTTCTTTACAAAACCCTGCGACTTATTGTAGCGGGTTCGGTACAGGTTTTTTGCCAGCTGCTGGGTAATTGTACTTCCTCCGCGTTTGTCTCCAGTTGCGGTAGAAATCCCGCTGGAAAGCAATGAGCGGAAGTCGATGCCCATATGCTGATAGAACCGTACATCTTCCGTCGCAACCAATGCATTGATCACGCTCGGCGCGATTTCCTTGAAGTCAACAGGGGTGCGGTTTTCTTTGAAATATCTTGCAATCAGCTTTCCATCAGCGGTATAAAGTTCAGATCCAACTCTTTGTGTTGGCATCCTAATGTCTTCGTAAGACGGAGAGTACCCAAACAGCCATAGAAAGTTGAGTTGTAAGGCGCAAAAGAAGATGATAACAGAAAAGATAAATATGGCAACAAATCGAAAATATTTATTCCTGATTTCTTTAAACATAGGTATAGAAAAAAGTTCGTAGCAGTGTAACTTAATAAAATCTTGTTGCAAATTAACGTAATTAATTCACGATAATTTCAGTGCACAGCGAATTTAAAGTGTTAAATATACATGCAAAATCGCGTTTAATGCCACATTTTTCCTTTCTCTTCATGGCTTAATGGCCTCACTTGTCAGTCTGCTTGTAATCCAGTTTAAAAGCATCAAACTTTGGTAGGAAGGCTTTTGGTCTGGAGAGTTCATGATTGTAAATGACCTTCCCAAGATTTTTCATAAACGGGTAGCATACCGTCTCGTATTCGTATTTTCCGTCGTTGTAAATCCCATCTTCATTGGACTGAACAACAGCAGTAAGGAAGAACTCCACGTTGTTCTTGAAATCTACGAAATAAGAATTGTCTATGATAAAGCCGTAAGAATCTCCGTATTTGTTAAAGATGCGGATGTTTGAATCGATCTCTGCATTTTTATCACGACCGTAATACAGCATCTTTGCGTATGCAGGCCAGAACTCGGAAGGGTCATATTTAGGGTAATCACTCTCTGTAGGTAACTTGCTCATGTACGTGTAGATCAGCTTGTAGTCGTCCGGTGTTAAGTTGAAGCGCTCTTTCGCTGGAAAACCTTCAGGAAACATAAGTCTCCGCATCATCTCCTGCTGATCAGCGATGGAAAATGCGTTTTTGTTCTCCAGGGAGAACGGCTTATTCACCAGGCGTTCCGTACTGTCCATGTACGCTTTTCCCATCAACGTATTTGAAAGCTTCAGCGGGTACTCTTTTGGATCGTATTGTGCGGGCTTGGTATATACGAGCTTCCCTTCGGTGAAGAACCGGATCGAATTGGTATGTTTCGCAGGTTCGCCGGCATCGCCAATGGCCAGTCTGTTCAAGATTCTGCTGTTGCGAAATCTGTACTTCTTTAATTTTGCGTTCATCTCCGCTCTGCCCACAAATTCATACAAGCGGTTAAAAGCGTCATTATCGCTTGTCAGCAGTATTTTCCTGATGTAATGTTCAATAGACGGCAAGCCGCTCTTCGCTGTTGGATCCTTGTCGACTTGCGTCTGCCCGGCGTAACTGCTGTCCGTTAACATCACACATCGGGCGTTAAATCCATCTACGTTCAGTTCGTTAATTTTTTCCAGGGCAAAGATCACTGCGGCCAGCTTAACCGTACTGGCAGGGTAGAAGTACCGATGCTCATCTACATTAAAGCTGTAGGTTTTAAAATGAGGCACATTGTTCCGGTCCCTGGCGATTTGCGTGTATAGCACCTGTACCTGATTCTTTTCCGGATGATTGAGAACGCCCGAAAAAAGTTCAGGGTTGGACTTCATGAGTTGCTCTAGGAATACAGTGTTGGTTTTTTGTGCCATTAATGGGATGCTGATAAGAGAGAGCAGGAAAAAGGAGATGACTTTCATTGGTCTTTAATTTATTAAGCAACAGTAGGATTCAGGAACGCATTTTCGCCACAAAACCTTGTAATCCCTTCGCTGACTCGGGAACTGTAAATCTAAGTTAATATTATTTGCTCATTTCTTATATTTTGATACATTTGCAGCGCTTTAGGTTCTTGATTGTACCAACAATTTAGATTGAAAGGGAATACGGTGTAATTCCGTAACTGTCCCGCAGCTGTAAGCTCCGAAAAAGGCTTTTCAAATCAATGCCACTGTTCATTTCGATGGATGGGAAGGGGGGAAAGCCAGGAGTAAGTCAGAAGACCTGCCCATTGCACTAAATTCCATAGCTTTCGGGGATTGAAGCTGGAAATGGGCAATTGTTCTACTGCATTACCATTTTCTTATTCTCTTGTTTGCTGTGCTTAACCCACAGAAAATGAACAACAAAAACAAATTGTTAGTTGCCTCCGGTATCGGACTGGCGCAAATTTTTTCCATGAACGCATCCTTTGCACAACAAGGGGAAGTTTTGGATGAGGTCGTTATTATGGCGACGAAAAATGACCAGAAACAATCTCAGACGGGTAAAGTGGTGACGCTGATTACCAGGGAGCAACTGGACAGAAGCGCAGGAAAAACATTGCCTGAGCTGCTGAGTGAGCAGGCAGGGGTAGTCGTAAGCGGCGCCACCAGCAATCAGGGCTTAAACAAAGGTCTTTTCATCCGCGGAGCCGGGACAGCCTATGCAGTGGTTCTGATTGACGGGATTGTGGTCGCAAACCCGTCCGGTGTAGCATCAGCATTCGACTTACGCATGTTTGGGATCGACCAGATCGACCACATCGAAATCCTGAAAGGCGGACAGTCGACCATCTATGGCTCCGATGCCGTGGGCGGGGTCATTAACATTGTAACCAAGAAAGGAAATCAGGGTGGAAACAGTGTTTTTGGATCCGCAAGCATCGGCAGCTACGATACATATAAAGGTACAATCGGCATCAACAGTCGTGTAGACAATTTCTCTTACAACATCGGCTACACACAAGGTAAAACGAACGGCATTTCAGAAGCTGCAAATCCGGCTGGCAACACGGAAACATTTGATAAAGACGGCAACAAAACGGCTGCAGTAAATGCGAACTTCTCTTTACAGGCGACCAAAAATTTCAGTGTGAGTCCTTTTTTGAGGTACTTTCAAGCACACTATGATTTTGATGCAGGTCCATTTCAGGACAACCTGACCAACAACTATAAGCTCAAGCACTTCAACGGTGGCCTGAATACCAGGCTCGAGTTCGAAACTGGGAAGGTTAATCTGAACTACAGCTATGAAAGTACCATCAACGACTCCGAGAACCAGTATGGGCAAAGTCTTTCCGAGGGTATTATGCATGTAGTCGATTTGTTCTACAATCAAAACATTGGATCACATGTAAACCTGCTGGTGGGACTGGACAACAGAAAAACTAAGCTTAGCGGCAGTTCGACAGCAGAAACGAATCTGTTCAGCACCTATTCGTCCTTGTTTTTACACGATCTAAGCATATTTAATCTGGAAGTCGGCGGCCGCTACAACAAGCACGAGCAATACGGAGAGAACTATACCTACAGCATCACCCCATCAATTAACCTCATCAAGGCGGTTAAGGTCTTTGGAACTATATCTACCAACTTCAAGGCACCTACGTTGGATATGTTATTTGGACTGTATGGCGCCAACCTGAATCTGCGGCCGGAGAAGTCGAAGAATTACGAAGCGGGATTCAGTGTAAACCTGCTAGAGGATAAGTTTGCCCTGCGCGTAGCCGGGTTTAAGCGCGATCTGACGGATGCCATTGTTTATGGAAACGTCGGCTATGTCAACCAGCTTAGCCAAAAAGCCAAAGGGTTTGAAGTGGAGCCAACATTTAAATACAAGGATTTAACCCTCAGAGGATTTTACGCTTATGTAGAAGGAACGGGGTTCAATTTCGTAAATAATGCGCTGGAAAATACGCTGTTCCGCCGGCCAAAGCACAGTGTTGGTGTAAACGCAGGCCTACAGGCAACCAAAAAACTCTTTGTAAGTGCCAACATGAAGTATTTGGGTAAACGTACCGATGGTGATTTCGATTTCAACAATCCGCGCATCGTTTCCCTGCCTTCCTTCAAACTTGTGGATGTATATGGAGAATACAGGCTTGCTAAAGACCGCTTGAAGGTATTTGTGGATCTCAAGAACATCCTCGATGAGGACTATACAGAACTGTAC
>JARKUW010000260.1 GCA_029851965.1 Bacteroidota bacterium
CTGTCGGTACTGGAACCCAAAATCCAGATCGGTATGTCCAGCCCTTCACCGGGGATTGCACGTACCTTTGAATGGCTATTCTCTGCCGAAAAGTAGGTCTGCAACTTCTGTACATCCTGCGGGAAATTGTTCGCCGCATTGAAGCGGTCACCACGGATGGCCATTGCGGTTAGCTGGTCCGTACCTGGCGCACGCCCCAGCCCCAGGTCTATGCGTCCGGGAAATAACGATTCTAAAGTTCCAAATTGCTCGGCAATAACCAGGGGTGAGTGGTTGGGAAGCATGATGCCGCCGGAACCCACGCGAATGGTCTTGGTGCCGCCGGCAATGTGGCCGATAACCACCGAAGTGGCGGAGCTGGCAACGCTGATCATGTTGTGATGCTCGGCAAGCCAGTAACGGGTATAGCCCCATTGTTCTGCATGCTGAGCCAGATCGAGGCTGCTTTTAAATGTATCTGCGGGTGTTTTTCCTTCAATGACTGTGGCGAGATCCAGTACGGAAATCGGGAGCGTATTCAGTGACTTGTTCATCATATGTATCGTCCTTGTAACTAAGAAGGAACAAAACTAAAGATTATTAAGTTTGCACAATTGAGCCCGCTGCAGATTTGACATTGCATACAGAACCGGCTGACATTGCATACAGACGCGCGCGGCAAACATTTATCTGTATCTTTGCCTGTCCAACAAACAGTAAAATATTTATGGAAAGCAACAGGGAGATCATTAACGACTTAAAAGATCTTTTATCAACCGTCAACGACGGAAAAGAAGGTTACGACACGGCCAGTGAGGCGACCGACAAAATTGAGCTGAAAGGCGTTTTCCTCCGGTATTCGGCGCAACGTGCGCTGTACTCAAGCGAGCTGAAAGAACATATCGCGGCCCATGGCGGAAATCCGGACAACGAACGCGGCGGCGTACTCGGCGCATTGCACCGCACCTGGATCGACATTAAACAGACGATAAACGGTAACGACGACAAGGCCATACTAAATGCAGTGGTTAACGGCGAAGTTAAGGCGCTGCAAAAATACAACGGGTACATTGCAGATTACGGAGACCATGCGGACCACATTGAACTGTTAAGAAGACAGCGTGACGGGATTGAGGAAGCCGCACACGAAATGCAGTCATTGCTTAGCGCCCGTAACCGCTAAAGCAGCAGATGCCATTGAGGATCCGTGTAGGGAAATAGTAAGCAGCTTTGATGTTGAGGGGGCGTTGAGCCGGTGTTGATCCGGCCTTAATCCGGTGTTGATCCGGCCTTAATCCGGCCTTGACCGGCCAAACGGCGGTTCAACGCCCGCCTTTGGGCGGCACAAGGGACTCGCATCTTAAAGACCGATGCCCTGTGGATCATGAAATTAACCTGCGTAGCATACATTTCTAAACCAGGAGGCATAGTGATTCGTTATCTTTGCAGGATGCAAAAGGCCACGCAATTATTTTCCAAGCTCATTTACAATAAGTTCTTCTGGCAGTTCTTCGTGGCGATTTTCATGCTTGCTATGGCCATTTTCTTTTTCCGTGAGCAGCACATCGAGTTGTTCCGGATTCAGGAGCAGCTGAACAGGAGCAATCCTTATTATATTACGCTTGGCATTGGAATCACCTTGCTCTACGTGCTTGCGCAGGGTCAGATGTATGTACACAGCTTTAAGGCCTTAAACAAAAAACTTCCGCTGCCAGCAGCTGTCCGGCTGTTCTTAAAGCGAAACCTCGTCAGCATTTTCCTTCCAGCGGGCGGGTTTTCTTCTCTGGTATTCTTTACCCGCGAAGCGGAAGATCATGGAATATCCAAATCAAACATTCACCTCGCGTCTACCATATTTGGCTTCTGCGGCATCCTGTCCGTGGTGCTTGTCGGCATTCCCGTAATTGGCATTGCCCTGCTGTTTACAAGCCTGGGCACCACAGAGATATTGAGCTTTCTCTTTTTACTCCTGCTGACCGGAGCCATGATACTGCTCATCTATTCTGTAGCCCAGAAAGGAAGGGCCTACCAGTGGCTCTCCAGAATGCGGCCATCGCTTACGACTGTACTGGATGATATGGTCGACCAGAAGGTTGACCGGCGGCAGTTCTGGATGACGCTGCTTGTTTCGGTCGGTATTGAGATCATCGGTATCGTACATTTATACATTTCCATGCTGGCCCTCGGACTGCCGGCGAGCTGGCCTGCAGCCATCATTGGCTATATGGTTATGGTCGTATTGCTTATTGCATCTCCTTTTCTGCGTGGGCTCGGAACCATAGAGTTGTCGCTGACCTTTATTCTGCAGCAATTCGGCTTTCCCATTGTCGCCGCCGCTACCATCACGCTCCTCTTCCGGTTTTTTGAGTTCTGGCTGCCATTGTTCGGCGGACTGGTCAGCTTCATCACCAGAAAAGACAATTTGCTTCTGCGGATCCTTCCGGCAGTAATCATCGTTATCCTGGGTGTAGTCAATATCGTCTCTGCCATTACACCAGCGATTCCGGCACGGCTGCACTTTGTGCACAACTTACTTCCCGAGGATCTCATTGTGATCAGCAACTCCCTGGTACTCGTATTTGGCCTCATTCTCGTGATGCTGAGCATATTTCTTTTTCAGGGCTCGAAACGTGCCTGGTATGCGGCATTGCTGCTCACCGGCTTCTCGGCCGTTGGGCACCTGCTTAAGGCGGTAGACTTCGAGGAAGCTATTCTCGCTTTCATTGCCGCCTCCTCATTGTGGTACACGCGAAGCTTCTACACATTAAAGCCCAGTCCGAAGTTTGTCTCCTTTAACTACCTGGTGGTACTCTATGCCATGGCGGCGGTTCTGGCTTATGGTGTTCTGGGGTTCTACTTCATCGATAAACGGCATTTTGGCATCGACTTTCACCTGGATCAGGCGATAACGGCCGTTCTTAAGTTATTTTTCCTGGTGGATGACAAGGCCATCGTACCCCGCACAGCTTTCGGCGCCAGGTTTGAAGATTCAATCTATATCGCAGGTGCATGTCTCATATTGTTCATCATCTTCAGCCTGCTCAAGCCATACTTCTCCAAGCCTTACAACACAGCGGCGGATTTCCAGACTGCTCAGGACATTCTGACCCGGCATGGAAAGTCGGCCCTGGACTACTTTAAGACCTATCCGGATAAGCTGTTGTTCTTCAACAGCGACCGAACAGCTTTTATCAGCTTCAAAATCACGAGGCACTTTGCCATTGTACTGGAGGACCCTGTTGCTGAAAATGATGCCATAAAAAGGGATATCGTCGAAAGCTTTGAAACGTTTTGCCATGAGAATGGCTTCATCAGTGCATACTACCGTGTACCCGAATCGTCTCTGGAATTTTATAAGTCCATTGGCAGGAAACACATTCCGATCGGAGAAGAAGCCATTTTAAATCTGAGCACATTCACCATGGATGGCGGTAAGATGAAAACCACGCGGAGTGCGGTAAACCGGCTTACGGCAGAAGGCTTCGAGTTGAAGGTTTACAAAGCGCCGATTAAGGAAGGCCTCATCCAGAAGCTGGAAAAAGTATCGCAAGATTGGCTGGCCGACCTGAATCAAAAGGAAGTGGCTTTTACGCAGGGGATCTTCGACACCAGCATATTGAAAGCGCAGACCATACTGACCATTGAAGATCAGGAAGAAAAAGTATATGCATTTCTGAATCTTATCCCCGACTATGCGCCTGGTGAGGCAACGTACGATCTGATCCGCAAAGTTAAAGATGCACCCAATGGAATTCTGGATATGCTCCTGGCGAAGACCTTTTTGTATCTGAAGGCAGAAGGATACACATCGGCGAATATGGGTCTGGCGCCACTTTCAGGCATGGAAGACGTGAACATCACACAGAAGACCATTAAATATGCCTACGAAAACTTTAAGGTTTTTGGGCAGTTTAAGGGCCTGCGGCGGTACAAGGATAAATTCTTTCCCAGCTGGGAAAAGAAGTATCTGATCTACAGCCACAATTACCATCTGCTGCAGGTACCGCGTGCGTTGAAGCGGGTTTCGGAAGGCCGTTAGTGCGGTTGGGTAATCAATTCTGCAATGAGCTTTACGTTATCATTGTATCTGTGCGACCCTGGAACAGTGGTTTTCTGAATCTTGGCTGTCGGATTTAAGCTGGCATAGAAGTCGCTCCCCTCCTCCTGACCAAAGACACAGCGCACCGGTGCCGGACTTTTAAGCACTTGCGGCAGGACTTTGTATTTGTCGTTATCTGACCCACCCATCCCCAGCATATTGGTCAGCCTGGTCACAAAGCCGGTGGAGAATCCGGGCGACAGCAGCACGACGGACCTTAATTTTCCCGCCATGCCCGGGGAAAGCTGCGGCGGAACAAATGCACCTACATCCGCCCCAAAAGAGTATCCAACCAGTATAAACGAGGTTTTATTCCAGGCATTCAGATATTTCTGAATGAAGTCCTCTGCAGCTTTACCAAACTGTGCAGGTGTTTTCTTCTCCCAGAAGTATTTGCGTGTATCCAGGGCCACGACCGCATATCCCTGAGCGGTTAGCTGCCCGACAAGTGACTTTGAGAAACTGTTCATGCCGCCATCGCCGGTTAAATAAACTACCAGGGGCTTATTCCCGGATTTCGGAAACAAGTGGAGTGGTAATCCTGCATCGGGAGCCTGCGCGCTGGCTCGTTGACCTATCGGAAAAAGAAATATGATGAGTATCAGTGTGTAGAATAATTTCATGTGTTTAAAGTCTTAACAAACGTAAAGAACGGAGTGAATTCACAATTTTTTCATTTCCCGAGAGCTCGTAATGGTGATCACCGGCAACATGCTTTAGAAAGAAGTTTCGCTTTTTGATTTCGCCCAATGGTTTTGGACTTTCCTTGTCACCGTAAAAGCAAAGTACGGGAATCCGTATGGAAGCAATTTCTGCTTCGACTTTATATGGCTTATTATCGGAAGAGAGATTCAGCAGATCTGAGGTATGGATCATGAAATCGGATGACGCAAAAGGACTTAGCAGCTGCAGGGCGACAACCTTCTTTTTTATTGCAAGCGGGAGCCTGTTGTAAACAAAGGGAATCACATCAGCCCCAAAAGAATAGCCGCTTAGGTACAACCGGGTGGTTTTGTACTGCCTCGAATATTGGCTGATCAGCCGTAAAATATCTGCGGTAGTTTTTTCCGGCGTCCGTTGTTCCCAGAAGTAACTTCTGGAATTCAGGCCCACGACGTTGAAGCCGCGTTTGGCAAAGCTTGCCGCAAGCTGGTCATTGAAATCCATCCATCCACCGTCTCCGGAGAGCATAATGAGCAATCGCTTAGATGCCGGATGGGCAGAGGGGTACACGATAACCGGAAGGTCGAAATCATTTGTCTGCTGTCCGTGATTATTGGAAATCCGGTTCCGTTTCAGCACGCTGCAGCTCCCGAGTACAATCATACACATTAGACCTAAAACGGCAGTCCGGCACCTCATAATTACGAATGGTTTTGATGTGGTCACCTTCATACAAATAATACACCAATACACATGTGCGGGTTAAAATAACTTTAGCTGTTGATCCCTGGGTGGCTTAGCCTTCCCAAATACTGTTCTCCCGCCATACCTCCAGGATTCACGTATTTCCTTCTCTATAACCTGGTCAAAATTCTGATTCGGGGTAAAACTGTTTTCGGCCATCCTGGCCAGTTCTCCCAGCTTTTGTATCGCCTGGAGTTTATCAGTATTGCCAAGCTTCGCCTTTTGCACGGCCTTGGTAAGTACCCCAATCGTTTCATCATATACGGTGACGGGCACCGGAAAGGGGTGGCCATCCTTTCCGCCATGGGCGAATGAAAAGCGGGCCGGATCGTCAAACCTGGAGGGTGTGCCATAGATTACCTCGCTGACAAGCGCC
>JARKUW010000290.1 GCA_029851965.1 Bacteroidota bacterium
GATAGATGCAACAGCTTACGCCTTTCAGAGTCCACGGGATAGCTTGCACTGCTAATCAGCTTTGCTGCGTCTTGCAACAACGCCATTGCTTTAGCATCACTCGCTTCAAGACATAAGGGTGCATCGGAAAGGTCTATGCTTTTCTGCTTTGAAAAGGTTTGCAGGGGATAAAACACGCCGTAATGTTCAGGACCATGAAGTGTATTAATGGATGTTGCACCAGAAGTATGTGCCACCACCCCGGCTAACTTCGGCAGTGCAGCGGCAACATCTGAGATCGCTTCATCCTTAACGGCGATCAGGTATAAGTCGGCATAAAGATCCAGCTCTGCCAGGTCCGTAATCGCTACAGCACCGACTGTTTGTGCAAGTGCCCGCGCATTCGCTTCGGTCTTGCTCCAAATTTGTGTGACCTCCTGCCCTGCCTGTTTAAAGGACTGTGCAAGATGTGTAGCGACATTTCCCGATCCCAGAAAAACGATCTTCATGACTTATGATTAAGATAAAAACAAAAAACCTGCAGCTTGGTGCTGCAGGCCTGTATTAATTTGTTGTTAGTTCTTTTTTCCTTCTGATGATGGATAGTAAGAATCCGATGATCATCACGATGGTACCTACCCAATACAAGTTGATGAAAGGGAATTCAATGGATTTAAACACAACCCAGTCTTTCGCCTGTTGTGGCTTTTCATACACCTGTAACTCTACGGTGTTTTGCTCCGGAATAATCTTGGTGAATCGCACCCTTAAGCCCAGTTCATCAATGTTTCTGGCGAAGTCGAACGTGTTGTTCCCTTTAACCAGGAAGATCGGCTCCGTTTTATAGATCTTGCCGTTAAGGTTTACCTCAAGCGGAAGTCCTACAGCAACATCTTCTTTCGCAAGCACCAGTTGTTTCGCTGTTGGCTTGAAGTTTAAAGGTTTAACCGTCAGAATACCACTGCTGGTATGTACAGTATCACCCGGCTTAACACTTAAAATTCGTGGGGCCTTGTAGTTTTCTTCCGGAGAGTGACCTTCATGATCTTCATGCTCTTCTTTCTCTGCCGGAGCGCTGGTGATGTGGGTGTAAATATCAGTGGTCAGGTAGTGCTTCGTATCCGGAGAAGCAATTAATCCCATCGTCTCATTTGATTGTACGTGCGGGTTTAAGTCGAAGTCTTCTTTAATTGCTCCGGATTTGGGATCTATAACTTTGAAGTTTAACTTATAATAGGTATTTGGCGCGATGGTGGTATCGTTCACGTAGGTAACCGTGTATTTACCCATGGTTTTTGGCTCATTTTTATAAAGCACCATGTTCTCACCAGGCTTCTCTGCCTTTTCAAAATCCTTTACAGGGATGAAATTACTCGCGTTTAGGGAAATTGGCTGGCTCGTTGCCGCAGCAACCAATGCACCTACAAGCAACAATGCAAATCCCATGTGGGCAACAGCAGCACCGACCAGTTTACCTTTTCCACCAAAGCCTTGTACCAGCACCTTCGCATTCGCCATTATGGCAAACACACAGCTAAAGGTTAATAGCATGTACATCAGGTTGGTGTAAATGTGCGTGATGTATACAAATACAGCGGTGATGACGATTGCAAATACAACACTACCAACAAGATTACTGTAGAACTTCCTTGCATTGGTGCGCTTGTATTTAAGGAACTGTGAGAATCCTGAAATTGCGGTTACCAAAATGGCAAAAGGTGCTTGCCACTGGTTGTAATATTTGATTGGATCTATCGGAGGCGCGAAGTTGGTCCCGAACACTGCATTAAATACAGGTACTGATGTGGTAAAGATCACCTGAATACAGGCCACAGTAACCACTAGCGAACCAATAAACATCCAGAATTCTCTGGAATAAGTTTCCTCATCTTTATTGGTGATCGGTAATTCCTTCCATCTTATAACTAAGAAGACTATTGGGATGATTAAGAACACCACGTTATATAAGATCAGGTGGCCAAACATACCCAGATCGGTAAAGGAGTGTACAGATGTATCTCCCAGAATACCGCTTCGTGTTAGGAATGAAGCATATAGTACCAGTATGAAGCTCAATACGATTAACAAATATGCCGTAAAGAAAGCATGTCCTGTGTTTTTAAAAGCGATGAGTACATGGACACCGGCGATAAGCATCAGCCATGGAATGATGGAAGCATTTTCCACTGGATCCCATGCCCAGAATCCGCCAAAGTTCAGCGCCTCGTAGGCCCAGAAACTACCCATGATGATACCAGCGCCTAAAACCATTACAGCAAAAAGCGCCCAAGGCAATGCAGGTTTAACCCAGTCCTTGTATCTGCGCTGCCATAAACCGGCAACAGCATAAGCAAAAGGCACAACCATACTGGCAAAGCCAAGAAATAAGGTTGGTGGGTGAATAACCATCCAGTAGTTTTGAAGCAGTGGATTCAACCCGCGGCCATCCGTAATGAATTTAAGATAGTTCTTAAAGTTTTCCGGATCGGCAAAAACCACCGGCGCCATTGCTTTTAAATCAACCGCATCCCTTAAAAGAATGAATGGTGAACTACCAACGCGTGTACCAAGGATATCAACGCCAATGAGCATGGAAGTTAAAAACACCTGGGAGAACGCAACGATCGTCATTACGCCATTTTCCCAGCTCTTCGCTTTCCAGATCAGGATTAACCCCAGCAGCGACTGCCAGAAAGCCCATAACCAGAAACTACCCTCCTGACCTTCCCAGAATGCAGACACAATGTAATACACTGGCAGTGACTTGGAAGAGTGGCTATAAACATATTGGTACTCGTAATGGTGATTTAGGATCAGGTAAAACAAAGTAGATCCAATTGCCAAAACACTTACAGCGTTGGTGATAAAACCAAGGCGGCCCAGTTTGGTCCAGGAGTTATCGTCTACCTGTTTGTTGTTGGTGGCAAAGAAATAAGAGATGGTAGAGAGTAAAGAAGCGGCAAAGGCAAGAACAATAAAAAACTGACCGACTTTCCCGGGGAGGAGGGTTTCTCCAATAAATTGTGTATCCATTAAGGCTTTAGTATTTAAACTATTTAGGGTTGTATGACTGATCCATCTTGCTTCACTTCAACAAGATCATCATTATATTTAGATGGACATTTCATCAGGATTTTGGAAGCATAGAAGGTGTCCTTCTCCATTTGCCCGATGAGCACTAGTTTTTCAGAACGTTCAAAGTCCTGCGGCTTAGTGCCATTATAAACCACTTTATTTACAGCACCTTTTTCATCTTTCATATAGAAAGCAAAATGATTGGCGTCTTTCTCGGCATCATAATACATGCCTTTCTCTTTTTCCCAATATCCCATTACATGGAATTCCCGGGACTCTTTAGATGCTTCCTGAAATGTAGAGTAGTTGCTTGTATCAGCATTTAAACTCACCAAGAAACATACACACAAAGCAATTGTTATTAAACCTATAATTGCACTTTTCTTCATGGTATAAATAAGATTTAAAGGGAATCACAAAGATAAAAATTAAACCCACCTATTAGGATGCAGGCCGCTCCTATTCAAGTTCTTGACGTTATATTGATAGTTCTCTGACAAAGGAATCCGCTTTTCAGAAGCATTCCGCAAACCGTAAAACCTATTCCACATAGTCGTTTTTTATCCATTGAGGCATGGCTTCCTGCACCTTCAGCACCTTTGGCTTCGACACTTTACGGATGTAAAGATCCCATCCATTTCGTTTATAGTAATCCTGATGTTCAATCTCCGCAGGATAGAACGTCTTTATCTCCCGCAGTTCCGTAACGGGGATACCTTTGTAAACTCCGGATTGCTGAAGCGCATCCATCGCCTTAACCAGCTCCCGGTATTCCCCATTATCCCGGTAAAAGGCAATGGAACGGTAATCGGTACCGACATCCGGACCTTGCCGGTTCAGCTGCGTCGGATCGTGTGCGTAAAAGAAGGCATGTGTGAGCTGTGCAAAGGTGATGACCTTTGGATCGTAGTAAATCTGTACGGCTTCCGCATGACCTGTGGTGCCAGACAGCACCGTATTGTAGTCGGGGTCAGCCGTTTCACCACCTGCATACCCACTAATTACCTTATGAACCCCCTTGAGCTGTATAAAGCACTCCTGCGTAGCCCAGAAGCAGCCACCGGCAAAAATCGCTACTCGCTCATCCGCCGCTGGCGCAGGCAGTACAGCAAAGCCGTTCGATTCCTGAATGTCCTGCAGTTTCGTCTTTGAACAGCCGGCAAGCAGTCCCGAAAGTAGCAGGCAATAAACGAAGTATATGTATTTAGTTGACAGCATCTGATGTATATACGTTCCTAAGGCTGAAAACGTATGTTTCTGATCTTCAACGCAAAGTCATATAATCAAAAAAGCCGCAGGAAGGTTTAACTTCTGCGGCTTTCCAAATTCATTATGATGATTATGGCCAAATACCAAGGTTCATGTAAGAAACAGCAATTTTGTCAATTGAGCCAACAAAAGCAGCCATTCTCAAGGTATCTACACCTGGTTTAGCTTTCAATGTTTCTCTGATTTCATGGTAAGAGTGAATCATGGTGTCTTCAAGTCCTGAATTTACAAGTTCCATCTCAGAAGCACCTTTTACCAACATCGAACGGTGTTCCGCAGGGATGCTTTTACCAGTCAAACTCTCTAGCGTGTTGATCAGGTTGGCATTAGAGTTCTCTGCATAACGGTTCTCCATACGTCCAAAAGCAACGTGCGAAAGGTTTTTCAACCACTCAAAGTAAGAAACGGTTACACCACCAGCATTACAGTACATATCTGGAATAATGATACCACCCATAGCAGTGAAGATTTCTTCTGCACCTGGTGTAGTAGGTCCGTTTGCACCTTCAGCGATGATTTTAGCCTGAATATTTCTGATGTTCGCTTCTGTAATCTGGTTCTCAAGCGCTGCTGGAACAAGAATGTCGCATGGCTGCTCTAATCCTTCCATAGAGTTTTTAAACTCTGTAGCACCTTTGAAGCCAAGGATTGAACCCGTTAATTTCCGGTGAGCAAAAACCTCATCGATGTTCAGTCCATTCTCATTGTAGATCGCACCTTCAAATTCACAAAGGCCTACGATGGTAGCACCCATTTCAGAAAGGAATTTCGCAGAGTGGTAACCTACGTTACCCAAACCTTGAACGATAACGCGTTTATCGCCTAAACCAGCTTTTAAGCCAATTTTAGCCATATCCTCACCTACGCTCACACATTCTCTGATCGCGAAAGCAACACCA
>JARKUW010000292.1 GCA_029851965.1 Bacteroidota bacterium
GATGCTAAACTCCTCTCCCGCCATTCCCCGGCTGGGTATCCCGGCATACGACTGGTGGAATGAGACACTTCATGGCGTAGCCAGAACCCCGTTTAAAGTTACCGTGTTTCCACAGGCCATAGCCATGGCTGCAACGTTCGACCGCAATTCGCTGTTTCAGATGGCCGACTACTCCGCCCTTGAAGGCAGAGCGATTTACAATAAAGCTGTCGAGCTTGGAAGAACAAACGAACGCTACCTCGGACTCACCTACTGGACACCCAATATCAATATCTTCCGTGATCCCCGCTGGGGCCGCGGACAGGAAACGTATGGTGAAGATCCTTACCTCACCGCCACACTTGGTAGTGCCTTCGTTGAAGGATTGCAGGGCGATGATCCAAAGTATCTGAAAGCTGCAGCCTGTGCAAAGCACTATGCAGTACACAGCGGACCGGAACCTTTGCGCCACGTCTTCAATGTTGATGTCAGTGCTTACGACCTATGGGACACTTACCTGCCAGCCTTTAAACAGCTGGTCGTTGATGCTAAAGTCGCAGGTGTCATGTGTGCCTACAATGCCTTCCGCACGGAGCCCTGCTGCGGCAGCGACCTCCTGATGGTTGATATCCTCCGTAATCAGTGGAAGTTCAATGGTTATGTAACTTCCGACTGCTGGGCAATAGACGACTTTTATAAAAACCACAAGACGCATCCGGATGCAGAAGCGGCTTCAGCCGATGCCGTATCTCATGGCACCGACCTGGACTGTGGAACTGACGCCTATAAAGCACTGGTACAGGCCGTGAAAAACGGAAAATTACCAGAATCACAGATCGACATCTCCGTAAAACGGCTTTATATGATCCGCTTCCGCCTGGGTATGTTCGATCCGGTAGCAATGGTGAAATATGCGCAAACCCCTTCTTCCGTACTGGAAAGCGACGACCATAAAGCGCATGCACTTAAAATGGCGCGGGAATCCATGGTACTCCTTAAGAATGAAAACAATACATTGCCCCTTCGAAAAACATTGAAGAAAATTGTTGTGCTTGGCCCAAATGCAGACAACCCGATTGCCATTCTGGGAAACTACAACGGCACACCCTCACACCTCACAACCGTACTCAACGGCATCAAAGAAAAGCTCGGACCTACGACTGAGGTCGTCTATGAAAAAGCAGTTAATTTCACAAATGACACCTTACTTGTTTATGCTGATGTGAGCCGCCAATATTCTTTTGAAGGCAAAGCAGGGGTTAAAGCCGAATATTACAACAACAAAGACCTTAGTGGCCAACCGGCGGCCGTAAGAACAGAGCCGGAACTGAACAACCTGTGGCAGGAAGGCCAGGGTGTGATCGGCAGCATCAGGGCAAACAACTTCTCCGCACGGTATACCACCGACTTTAAAGCCATACAGAATGGCTCCATTACCTTCGAGCTGGATGCAGACGATGGATACCGCCTTCTTGTAAACGGCAAAGAGGTCTTAAATGCCTGGACAAAAAACCGCTGGGGAAGTCAGACTTACCGCCTTCAGACAAAGAAAGACAGCACCTATAACCTGATCGTAGAATACTGGCAGGGTGATGGAAAAGCAAACGTGAAACTGAGCGCCGGCAATTACGAACGCACAGATTTCGCCGCACTAACCAACCGCATTAAAGACGCGGATGCCTTTGTATTTGTCGGGGGCATATCGCCGCAACTCGAAGGGGAAGAAATGCGCGTCAACTATCCGGGATTTGAGGGTGGCGACCGGACTTCGATCATGCTTCCTGAAGTGCAAACACGGTTGATGAAGTCGCTGGAATCCACAGGAAAACCGGTAGTGTTTGTGATGATGACCGGAAGTGCCATCGCCATCCCATGGGAGGCGGAGCATGTACCTGCGATTGTAAATGCGTGGTATGGCGGACAAGCCGCGGGAACTGCCGTAGCAGATGTGCTTTTCGGCGACTACAATCCTGCAGGACGGTTACCCGTCACTTTTTACAAAGGCGACAGCGACCTTCCCCCTTTCTCGGATTACACCATGACCAACCGGACCTACCGTTATTTCAAAGGCAAGCCGCTTTATGGCTTTGGATTCGGCCTGAGCTATACCACCTTCCAATACGACCAGATGGTCATGCCGGCATCAACAGCTAAAGGCAAGAACATACCTGTGTCTGTCCGCCTGACCAATACGGGTAGTATGGACGGCGATGAAGTTGTGCAGCTCTATGTCAGCAATCCAAACAAGTCGATCAAAACGCCAATCAAGTCTTTGAAAGGATTCTCCAGAGTAAGCCTTAAAGCCGGCGAAAGCAAAAATGTTAAGTTCTTGCTAAGCCCGGAAGATCTTTCTTATATCGGTCAGGCCGGAGAAACTATTCAGTTTCAGGGGCGCATAGAAATTAGTGTCGGCGGCAGCCAGCCAGATGAAACCGCATCAACACGCGGCAATGTCATCCGGAAAAACCTCAGCATACTTTAGTCAATTAAAACCAGCGAGATGAAGAAGTTACTTCTATATGTTAGTATGTTCACATGCGCTTCCAATGCATCTGCTCAGGGCTTCGGGCAGAACGTTACACCCGAGCAGAAACGGGTTCAGGACAGCGTCTGGCAGGCGATAAACACCAGAACAAATGCCGACTACAAAGCCATGCTTAACCTGCTGAAGATTACTTCCATCCGCCCGGGTGTCGACGGAAACAATCCCAACGCCAGTAATGCAGCCAACTATGATGAATCCAAAGCAAACCCCTATCCAAATCTGCCAGAAGCCCTGGTACTCAAAAATGGCAAGAAGGTTAGCGATGCAAAAACCTGGTGGAGTGCCCGGCGCCCCGAGATTGTAGAGGATTTCGACAGGGAAGTTTACGGAAGGGTTCCTGCCAATATGCCCAAGGTGACCTGGACGTTAACCTCCAGCACCCGGGATACCATTGGCGAAATCCCTGTGATCACCAAAAACCTTATCGGTCATGTAGACAATACGGCCTACCCGGCAATTAAAGTAGATATAGAACTGACCGTCATCACACCGGCAGGCACCACGAAACCGGTCCCTTTGATGATGGAGTTCGACGGCTTCCGCCAGTTCAGGAACTTCCAGCCGCCAAATGCCGGAGTGCCCTGGCAGCAGCAGGTCCTTCGCCAGGGTTGGGGCTACGCCTATCTGATTCCGGGAAGTATTCAGGCGGATTATGGCGCTGGCCTCACCGAAGGGATCATCGGACTGATGAACAAAGGACAGCGGCGTAAAGCCGACGATTGGGGTGCACTTCGTGCCTGGGCATGGGGTGCAGACCGGGCCATGGATTATCTGGAGACTGATCCGCAGGTGGATGCAAGGAAGGTGGCCATTGAGGGGCATTCACGTTATGGGAAAGCCGCCCTGGTGACCCTGGCCTACAATCCACGGTTCTTTACGGGATTCATCAGCTCTTCGGGTGCAGCAGGTGCCAAACTACACCGCCGGAATGCGGGGGAAGTTGTCGAAAATGTCGCGAGCTCGGGCGAATACCACTGGATGGCGGGAAATTATATTAAATATGCCGGCCCGCTTACCTGGGCAGACCTTCCTGTCGATGCACATGAACTGATCGCCCTCTGTGCACCGAGGCCTGTATTTATCAGTGTCGGTTCCAAAGGAGACAGCTGGGTAGACAGCCGGGGTATGTTCATGGCCGCCGTGGCAGCTGGCCCTGTGTACAAGCTTCTTGGCAAAAAGGATCTGGGCACAACGATCTATCCGGAAATACAAACGACCTTGATCGATGGGGAAATTGGGTACAGGCAGCACGAGGGTGGACATACTCCGGCACCAAACTGGGCAACTTTCATTAAATTTGCAGCGAAATATTTCTAAGGTAGCCTAACCTCACCATCGCATACCTGCAATCCTAATTGAACAAATCTATTGACTTTTCCTGCATCAGATCCCGGTAAAGTTCCAGGATCTGTGCTTCATGGGCTTCATACGGCTCACAGCTGGTCTTCAACAGTCCGTCTTCAAAGATACAGACAATCTGATAGCCGCTTTTACCGCACTTCGCTAAGAAGTTCTTGCTGGGCTTCTGATTTAAATCCAACCGGGAATATTCTTCTAAGTTGTTCAGGAATATGACGTGATACATGATGAGGCGTTTATGTAAGCAATCGACAGTTAGGATTGGCGGTTTTTGAGTTCCAATAAAGATTTTCGCCGTAAGGCAGATTCATACCGCTGCTGCAAATGGGTATATTTAAGCTTCCAGTCTTCAGCTTCCAGTATAAACGGATGAACTCCGGACCGATAGGAACTGAAGGCCTCAGCGCCCGCTTTAAAATCCGCCGAAGTAAACAAGGCAGGAAATTCTGCCGAAAAATCATGTTTGATCACCATGCCTATCCGTTGAATGATGTCGCGCGGTAATCTTGGTTTTAAAAACCAGTTGTAAACAGTCCTTCTGTTTACGTTCAGAAGATTGGCCACATCAGTTAACGAGTGTCCTTCCCTTCTAATTATCTTTTCTACTGTTTCCCCGTAATGGGAAGGCATAATGTTGTCCATTGATCTACTCCTTTCTAAAGCTAATGTATCCACCACAACTATAACGGCTTGCTTTGCAAGCGATAAGCTGTGATGTTTTTTAAAAAAATATCATACTTGTGGTAAATGCTGTATCAAAAGCGGTAAGTAGTGTGAAAGCATTTCCCAAATTGTGGAGATTTAAGCTCAAAATTTTTCATGATTTTACAAATCCTTTTGGCATTCCCCCATTTCAGGCTTCCAGACCGCATTCGGCACCCAGATACACGTAAAGGATGTACATTATAGTGCCAATTAATAATGGATAGCAGCTTCAGCAGGCACAACCTTTAATTTAACATGGAGAACTAATAATTTTTTTGCAGCTTTGCACAAACACCAGTTCGTTATCGTGAAAAGAAGTTTAACACAAATAGGTCCGCTGCTTTTACTACTGATTTTTTCGGTGGTACAGCTCCTGCCTGTTCTTCATCACCATACCGAAACCCTTAAGGTTGCTTTTCACCCCGCAGCTGAAAACACATCGAGTAAACACGTCATTGACACGCCTGCGGCAGATTGTTTGATTTGCGATTTCATTGCACACAAACAGGCAGACTACCCCTCCACGTTTACCGCACTTACTTTCACCGCATTCGAGGTGAAACCAATCACATTAAGTACCACCCACTTCCAGCAGCTCTTTGAAACTGCTGTACACACCTGGACAAATAAAGGTCCCCCTACTGTTTAATTCTTTCTAAACAACGATCTGTTGTTTAATCCGACAGCAGCAAGGCCATAGCACCTTGTAGCGCCGTCTTTGCCTGCTTTTTCAGGCCTTTTTATCACTTAATTTTTATTGTATGAAGATCTGGGTATGGTGTACAACTGCCCTCCTCTGCTATGCCGGTCCGCTGGCAGCACAGGAAAAAACAAGCCCTCCCACCGGCAGCATCAAGCTGGAGGAGGTAGAAATTATCACCACACGCAATGCCGCCCCGTCGACCAGCCCTTCGGCAACGGTCACCTCGAAAGACCTCGAGCAGACCCGTGGCGGAACGCTCGGTGAGGCCCTGAAAAACATTGCTGGCATCAGCACACTTCAAACCGGTGCAACCATTGCGAAGCCGGTCATTCAGGGTCTACACAGCAACCGGATCCTCATCTTAAACAATGGCATCCGGCAGGAAGGCCAGCAATGGGGGATGGAACATGCACCAGAGATCGACCCCTTTGTCGCCAGCAGGATCACGGTTATTAAAGGTGCAGAAGGCGTACGCTTCGGCCCTGAAGCCATCGGCGGCGTGGTCTTGGTAGAGCCCGCAGCACTGTCCAAAACACCTGATATAACCGGAGAACTTTACCTTACCGGAGCATCTAACGGGCGGGCAGCTGCGCTGTCGGGACAGTTGGATGGAGGTATACGAAAACTCCCTGGCTTTGCATGGCGCCTGCAGGGAACCGGCAGGACCTCTGGAAATATACGGGCGGCCGACTACTATCTGGAGAACACCGGTACCCGGGAAAAGAACTTCTCCGGCGCCCTGGGCTACACAAAGAAAGGACTGGCCACCGAGCTCTACCTGAGTCATTTCGAAAGCGAGATCGGCATTTTTAGTGGTGCCCATATCGGCAGCATAGAAGATCTGAATGCCCGCATTGCGAACGGGAGGCCATTTGAAAGCGGTAAATTTTCATTTGCGATAGATGCACCACGGCAAAATGTTGCACACACCCTGCTCAAGTTCAAAGGGCGCATCGACCTGAAGAACCGGGGGCAGCTAAACATGCTGTATGGCTTGCAGAAAAACAAGCGCGAGGAATATGATACCCGCCGGGGCGGACGCAGCGGCATCCCCGCTCTGGACCTCTCCCTGCTTAGCCAGACCCTGGATTTATCATTCGAAAAAGCTACAGAAAAAGGATTTAAAAACACGGTTGGCATCAATGGAATCGTCCAGGTCAACAACAATGTTCCAGGAACGCTTGCAACGCCGCTTATACCCAATTACGATACGTACACGGGCGGTGCATACCTCCTCAGCAAATTCCTGAAAGACAACTATGTACTGGAAGGCGGAATTCGGTACGACCATAAATATCTGGATGCCCTGGGCTTTGATGGCAACCAGCAACTCTATGGCGGCTCGCAGACCTTTGACAACATTTCCCTGAGCTTAGGCGCAGCAGTTCATCTAAACAGGAACTGGTCACTCCGGACCAATCTTGGTTCTGCATGGCGCCCACCTGCCGCGAACGAACTGTACAGCAATGGCCTGCACCATGGTTCGGCGGCTTTCGAGCGGGGGAATAAAGCCTTGCAAAGTGAGAAAAGCTATAAATGGACCAGCTCCGCGGAATACCATTCGGAGAAACTTTCCATGGACATGAGCGTCTTCTACAACCACATCGATCAGTACATCTATCTTCAGCCTTCCGGCGAATGGTATGAAAGCATCAGGGGTGTCTTCCCCACTTTCGATTACCGTCAGACCAACGCGCGCTTTACCGGCGCAGATCTAAGCCTCCGGTACCGCATCAGCGATGTACTGGCCTACGATTTCAAAGGTGCATGGGTCCGCGCGAAGAACCTGACAAATGATCGTTATCTGCCCTGGATCCCTGCCGACAGACTAGAGAACAGCATCGGCTATCAAAGCAGGCACAATGACAACACCAGGACGGAAAGCTACCTGAAGCTGAGCCATGTTTTCGTTGCCCGGCAGGATCGTTACCAGGAAAATAGCGACTACACGGCTCCGCCCGCCGGTTATCACCTGCTCAACCTCAACGCGGGCATCTCGTTCCCCCTGCAAAAGTACCGGTTAAGTTTAAATACCTCCATCAATAACATCAGCAATACCGAATACAAAGACTACATGAACCGGTTCAGATACTATGCCCATGATCAGGGGAGGAATCTGATCCTGCGGGCAATACTCAAATTTTAAATTATTTAATGTTTCACTATAATCTCTAAAACCATGATTAAAATCAATCGCCTGTTATCGGCCACAATGCTTGCTGGCTTGGTATGCACCTTCAACGCCTGTAAAAAAGACAACCCTGCTCCTGAAGTGCCTCAGGAGGAGTTCAAAAGTGTCGTCTTCAACTTTATTGAACTGGAAGCGCATGGCGACCATTTTCACAGCAGCACCGACACCGTCAAAGTGGTATTCGGTGCAGACGGCAATGCGACACAGGGCCACTATGACCTGCACTCCAAGGCCAGTTACCGCCTCAAGGTCGTTGCTTATGATTTCGCCGGCCGCGAAATGCAGCAGGAGTTTGTTGACGCTGCCGATGAGCACCAGATGTTTATCACCGGCGCACAGGATGGCGTACTCGATTACGTGTATGAGGACGACAAGGTCGGTGTTACCGGTATCCTGAGCACCCTGAAACCTTCGAACGGATCAATGACCCTTACCGCAGTCCTGCGCCATGGACTGGACAAGTCCAAAACGACTGCTAACGACTGGGACAATCCAAACCACGCTGGCTTCGGTGGCTCGGCAGATTTTACCCTGAAGTTCCCGATCCATGTTGTTGAGGGACATGATGACCACGATCATTAAGCATGCAGTGAATTTGTTCAAAGCCCGGCTTGCGCCGGGCTTTTTTTTGGCCCTATAAATAGCTACTTATAGCTATTGCCCGGAGCCCTCCCGTCCGGTAATTTCAAGCCACATAAACCATCAAACATCTTATTATGAAGAACTTAACGTTATCACTGAGGAATGGTATGCTCATAGCCGGCGTACTGTTTTTTGCAAATTGCCAAAAGGAAGAGACTTCCGCGGTACCAGAAAAGCTGTCGGCAACCAAGGCTGCGCCTATGGGAAACACAAAGTACAGCATCATGACCAATGGAGAGGACCCATTGCTGGTGAAGGTAGAAGCAGGTGGCGGAAAAACAGTTAGTTTTTACGGCACCCGCGACAAAAACGGCCTTCCATGTACGTTAGATGCGATCCTGCACACGCAGGGCTCGGAAACCAGTAAAATCTTCCTGGACGAGAAGGGCCGTCCGCTGAAAGTCACCGCTTCAAACGGGGTCATCCTCCGGTACGAATGGACCGGACCGAAAACAGCAAATGTAACTGCCATATCCGGCGATGGCAAGACCCAGGTGAACACCTCCATCGACTTTACAAGTGCCGCCACGATCAAGAAGACAAAAGAGAACATCAACAACACCAAGGCGAGTAAGCAAGCCTTCAAACCCCGCGGACCGTTTATCGCGTCATCCAGCAAGAAATCCGCTGCACTGGCGACCCCCGTTCCCTGGTACAACGGTTTAGTCGATCTGGCAAAATGCGGAGCTCCCTTCAACTCGGATGATATCTTCGTAGAGCTTAAGGCCGATAACATCACCGATCTGATTCCGGTTTACTATGGTCTTGAAACCGGCAAGTACGCCTTCCGGTATCCCCGCTCAAACGACTTAATCGTCAACGCCTGCGATGCAGCACAAAAAATAAGAGACCTGGTCATGCCGATCTGCGCAACCAAAGGCTATATCAATGAGACCATAGCTGTTGTGAACCTTATACTCGTATCATCCGGCGTGGAAACCAGTATTATCGCCACGTTCACCCTTGCCGGTTCCGATGCAGACCTTCTGCTGAATAGCATCTGCCAGATCGCAGACGGCGGAATATTGGGCTGCGAAGACCTGGGCGTTGCGCGCATCTTTAACAATATACAGCTGACACCTGTGGTAGACGGTGCAAAAGGAACAACCGTTGCCGCTGCTGCCAATGGCGGCTTAACTACCCTTAGTTTCCAACTGGCTTCCCAAACAGAGATCAAGTCCTTTGTGCTTGTTCCGCCAAATCCACCCGCAGGTGTATCCTATACTGCAATTGCTGACATATCCTGTCTGCCGGTCGGCGCAGTGGTATCGCTTTCCATCGTGGGAACAGACGGTTACACTGATGAAATCACCTATACCGTTTTAAATCCCAACTCCGATTCCTACACCCTGGAAGTTCCGGGTGCAAACGCTGCAGTCCGTGATGTCGTAACTGTGCGGGTGACCCTGCCAAGCGGCAGCCCGCTGGAGAGTACCGCCTATCTGGTATTCGGGAACTAAATACTTTTCATATAAACACAAAAAAGCCTTTCAGATGGTCTGAAAGGCTTTTTTGTGCAATTATTTCATCAACCGCACTTCAAAAATATTGGCGACCGATGCATCCGCTCTGGCGACGAACTTCAGTTCCAGTTCTTTGTCCTTAAAGCCATCTGGAAGT
The DNA here is from genome assembly GCA_029851965.1 of Bacteroidota bacterium. Taxonomy (GTDB): domain Bacteria; phylum Bacteroidota; class Bacteroidia; order Sphingobacteriales; family Sphingobacteriaceae; genus Pedobacter. Next base: position 9,745 of record JARKUW010000292.1, read on the forward strand.
GCATATTCTTCGACGAAGAACTGCTGTCCCTTTGTTCCATCAAGCGTAACGGTTATCAGCTGCTTACCATTTACAAAAACATCGAAGTGCCTGTTGCGGTCTGAACCATGGTACGTCACACTTAACTTCTTAGCCGATCCTTCGTCATTCTTCAGCATATAGCTAAACCATCCTTTCGCGTTCCGGTAATGCTGCTCCATAAACAGGCCGGCCTCGGTATTTTCACCTTTAAACTGGTGGTCGGATTCCGGCTGTTGCTCTCCGGTATTGACCATGTCTATCGTAAGCGCTTCCAGCTTCGCTGCAGCATCTTCTTTTATTCTGACTGCCTCAAGCACATTCTGTAGCTTATCCGGACTGGTGTAAGGCCAGTATACGACGTAGCGCGTATCAAACAGCGTATAAAAGGGAACGAGTTGAAGTCCTTTATATTTCTCCTGATAGATCAGGTTTGAAGCCAGATAGCCCTTCATCGGAGCACCTTCTGCAACGATCCCCCGCGCAAGTTCATCCTTACGTCCTACGATAAGCGGTGCATCATCCAGGGACAGAAGCGGTCCGGCGGCGATATGTCCCATGCGGCTGCCATCTGCGATCCGGCCCACCAGGTCGTTCGTGCCTGTTGCCGCAGCCAGTACGATCGGGCCGTGCAAAAAGGAGACATAGTCCGACTGGTCCGGCAGAAATTCAGTAGTCGTATGCATGGGTACCGTGATGGTGATTTTGTCTCCGGATTTCCACTTCCGCGCGATGCGCACATAAGCAGCGGCATCACGGGAGACCGTTTGCGGCTTTCCATTCACCGCAATCTTCATCTCTCCCGCTTCCACCCATGCCGGGTAGCGGATGTGCAGCGCAAACTGCTCCGGTTTATTAAGCTTCAGTTCGATCGTCGATTGTTCACTTTCCGGAAAGCTGGTTTGCTGAATCAGTTTAAGCCCTTTCTCCTTCCATTCCAATGTGGATGCCATAAAAAGGTTCACGAAAAGATCCTTGTTGTCATGTGCATAGATCAACTCCCCGTATTTTCCATGGTTTTCCAGTCCGGAGCCTACACAGCACCAGAAGTTCTCCTGCGGCTGTGAGTACACCTTGTAGTGTCCTGGCCGCATGGGCGTAAAGTAGGCGAAGCCACCCTGCGGATGCTGGGAAGAGAGAATATGGTTGTACACAGTACGCTCATAGTAGTCCATGTATGCTGCCTGCGGATGCGCCAGGAACAGATGTTTGGTTAACCGGAGCATGTTGAAGGAATTGCAGGTTTCCGGACCTTCACGGGATTCCATCATGGAGGAGAAGTTGTCGGCCGGATTAAAATGTTCCCGTACACTGTTGCCGCCTATGGATACGGAACGGTTTTTAACAACCGTCTTCCAAAAGAAGTCTGCTGCACCGGCCCAGTTTTTATCGTCCGAAAGTTCCGCCACACGCATAAACCCGATGACCTTGGGAATCTGGGTGTTCGCGTGCATCCCGGTTAACTGATCCTGTTCCTTCAGCAGGGGATCCAAAACCGCCTGATGAGAGAATTTACGTGCCAGCTGCAGATAGCGGGCATCACCGGTAATCGCCGACACATCGGCAAACACCTCGTTCAAACCCCCGTGTTCACTTCTTAACATTTCCTGAATCTGGCTGTCAGACAAGCGGGAAGTAAGCTGGTACGCCCAATCCGCATATTTAACCAGGATGCTTTTGGCCTTCGGACTTCCGGTTAATGAATAGGCATCGATAAGCCCTGCGTAGAGCTTGTGGATGTTGTACAGGGGAACCCACTTGCCATTTAAAGAAAAGCCGTTCGCTTTTATTTTTCCTTCGGCTATATCCTTCCACATCGCTTTCCCACCGGGCACGCCGCCAATATAGCCGTCTCCACTCTTCTGCTGGCAGCGTTCCAGTTCATCCAGCATATAGTTCAGGCGTTTGTGGACTTCCAGATTCCCGGTAGCCGCATACATATTGGATAAAGCAGAAAGATAATGACCACCGATGTGGCCATCCAGGCCTGTGTTTTCCCAGTTGCCATAGCTTTCCTTCTTGGGTTCCAGCCCCGCTTCCCGTAGAAAGGGTGCAAGCAGCCGGTCGGGATCCAGCTCCAGCATATATTTCATATCCGTATGCTGGGCTTTCAAGAAAGGCCCATCCAGCAGCCTTACAGAAGAAAGCGGAAAATTGCTGAGGGCTGCGGTTTGCGCCTGTGCGAAACAGGCCGAAAAAACAAGCCCGATAAGATATAAGTGACGCTTTTTCATTTGTATATGGGTGCGTGTTTGCTCATCATGGTTTCTTATTTTATTACTTAATCACCTGAGATTGATTTGCATGCAGGTTGATCTGAATGAACTAAAGTAGGTGTTAAGTTTTAAATGTCAAAACAACATTTATACAAATATACTGCCTCATGCAGCTAAGGCAGGGTAGCGACCGCTGGATCCGGCAGTACAGGTTTTCGGAAGCTACCGAACAACAGTCGCTTTAGTTTGTCTGAAAAAGGATATTCCAGGTATTTATAACTCAAAATACCGAAGGCGGTAGACAGTGCGATAAGGAAGATCGGGATTATCCAATTCCAACTCTGCAAACTTGCGCCGATGCGGTCCATGATCAGGAAGCCAATATTCTGATGAATCAGGTAGATGGAATAGGATGCAACGCCAATGTGCGACAAGGTCTTATTCGAGAGGAACGAAAGATAGCGGGGCTTAAAAAGGAACAAGATAAAGATCACAAAAAATACCGTGCTGACCGCTGTGACATAGACGTCTGAAAGCAGGATCATTTGAACCAGGAAAATTCCCGCAAAGAGGATAATGAGCTTCGCATCACGCTGTTTACTGAAGTACATCTTGTTTAAAACGATTCCCGCAAGGAACCAGCAATTGTGTTGAAACAGGTTGAAAATCCAGAAAAGGGTTCTACCCTTCAGGTGTACACCCTGACCAACAAGCCCTTGCATCAACTGAGAGAAATTTTCCAGTCGGAATAAGAAGCTAAGGGGCACAGTAATGACGACGAGAAAGATATAGTTGCGCAGAAATTTGTTGGGTGATACAAAATATATAATTCCACCGATCACATAGAATTGCAGCTCGGCCCAGATCGACCAGTATACCCCATCCATGTACTGAAAGTGGGTCCCGAATACACTATTTATCAACTTCGGCGACAAAAATGTATATGAAAACAAAAGGTTATAAATACTTGCACAAGCCGGCTTCAGGTTGTTGGTATCAAATGCCCAGAAAATTAAGTAGGTGGCTGTGGCGCAGATCATCATTCCCGGCAGCAGCCTTACTACACGTTTTTTCATGAATTCCATAAACGTGTTCGACTTAGACAAGGTCAGCGTAATGACAAACCCAGAAATGATGAAGAACAATTGTACGCCAAGATTACCGTAGCTGAAGATGGCTGGCACTTTGAAATCATAGGAATAAAATACCCCTTGATACTTTCCATAGAAGTGAAAGATCATCACCATCAATATTGCAAGAACTCTTAGGCCATCTAAGATCTGGATTCGGCCGGCTTTTTCCATAGGGTAGAATTTGAATCCTGAAAGTAGTCATACCTATTGTGCCAACGCAAGCATTTGGCAATTTGATTAAAAACATGTTCATTTTTAACACTTTTGCACATCGTCGTCTTATTTGGTCTTGGGCAAAGCAGCACTGCGCCGGATTATTGTTTGTCTCTTTAACATTATCGCACTGATAACCAATCAAAATCGTTACAATCAGCATCAGAAAAAACGTTGCTTTAATGTTAACTTCCTTTTATTAACTATTGTGTCTTGTTTCTGAACCTAGTCTGATCATCAATGCCCGGGGGAATGTAGGGTGATGGGTTGCTGATGTTTGCTTTTGTCTAACTAATTAAAACAACCCATATGGAAAGAAGAAACTTTTTAAAGAGCGCGGCCACCCTGACCGGGATGGCTACGGTTACCGGCTTAGCCATCAATCCTGCCGAAACCTATTCCAGACCATCCAAACTCGTCATTACCGACATCCGGGGCGCTACTGTCAGAGCGGGGGGTGAGAACTACCCCATCATCAAGATCTACACCAACCAGGACGTATACGGGCTTGGAGAAGTACGGGACAGCGCAAGGCTCAGCCAGGCGTTGATCTTTAAATCTTACCTGATCGGACAGGACCCACTCAACATTGAAGGCATCTTAAGAAGGATCAAACCAATGGCAGGCCAGAGCCGTAATGGCGGCGGGTACAGTGCCATAGACATGGCCTTGTGTGATATTGCCGGAAAGGTACTTGGCATCCCGGCGTACCGGCTTTTTGGCTCAAAAAGAAGAAGCAAAATTCCCGCTTATTGCGACACCCCTTCCGAATCCGATGTGGAGGTTTACAAATCTCAAATGAAGAAACGGGTGGATCTGGGCTTCAAGCACTACAAAATGGATCTGCAGAAAAGCCTGATCCGCGATAAACCAGGTGCATTGGCGGGGCAGTCGCCAACCGACAAAGGACTTGGCTATTGGGGGGAGATTGTTGCCTCGGTAAGAGACGTGATCGGATATGATAAGATCCTTGGTGCCGATCACTTCGGCTATTTAACTGTTGATGACGGTATCCGCCTTGGCAAAGCGATGGAAAAGTACAGCCTGGCCTTTATTGAGGATGTCATCAACTGGGACCGTACGAACTCCATGCAACTGAATAAAATGATTACGGAAGGTTCCCCTACGCCTACCCTTAATGGTGAGGATCTCTTCGGCTTTGAAGCTTTCCGGCCATGGATCGAGAACCATGCCGTGGACATCATCCATCCGGATATGCTGACTTCCGGCGGGATTATAGAGACCAAGAAAATTGCGGACTACGCGAACATGTTTGGCATACCGGTGATGTTCCACATGGCTGGATCGCCTGTGGGCTGCATGGCCAGTGTCCATTGCGCATGTCTGGTTGATGATTTCATCAGCATGGAAAACCACTCGGTGGATACGGAATGGTGGGGAGACCTGGTTACGGGCATCGACAAGCCGATCATTGTCAATGGCGAGTACACCGTTCCGGAGAAACCCGGACTTGGTATAGAGCTGAATGATGAAGTGATGAAGAAACACCTGATCATCCCCGGCTATTTTGAACCTACACCGCAATATGATAAGCCGATGGTCGGTACGCATTTCGGCGTTCCGGTTGACGCGATTAAAAAATAGCGAGCCTAATTTGCGACGCTTGCATCTATCCTGCTGCAGATTTTGCCGAGCATCCAAGTTAAACGCCCTTCCGTTTTCACGGAAGGGCGTTTTTGTTGGCGAACATGTTTTACGGAACCAGACGAAAAAAGTAAGATTCTGAAAAGCGATATGCGATGAATAACAGCCCTATTCTCCGCAATTCATGCGACGAATAACAGCCCTATTCTACGCAGTTCATACGTAGATTACTTACCTATGCGAGAATCCCATGCGTACCTCAGTCCACATCCCAACACGCTGTCTCAGCTCCAGGCCTACTGTTTTTGGACCGTAAACACCTCGGTAAAAAATTACGACGAAAACTTTAACTTGTCTACCGAAGTTATTTAGCTATGTGCGCACGATATACCCTTACCAAAAAGCAGGAGCAAATCTTAAAGGCCTATGCCGTTAAACTCTTTGGCGAGTTTACC
>JARKUW010000293.1 GCA_029851965.1 Bacteroidota bacterium
ACATTCAAGATGGCAAGGCAGACGTCCAGTCCGATGAAATCTGCGAGTTGCAGTGGTCCCATCGGGTGTGCCATGCCCAGCTTCATGACGGTGTCGATCTCTGCTACTCCGGCCACGCCTTCAAACAGTGTGTAAATGGCCTCATTGATCATCGGCATCAGGATGCGGTTGGCCACAAAGCCGGGGTAGTCGTTAACCTCTACAGGATCTTTACCCAGCTTTCTGCTCAGTTCCATCACCGTCGCTGTGGTCTCTGTGCTGGTTTCATATCCCCTGATCACCTCTACAAGCTTCATGACCGGTACTGGGTTCATAAAATGCATTCCGATGATCTTTGAGCCGCGTCCGGTTACAGAGGCGATATGCGTAATGGATATGGAAGAGGTATTGCTGGCCAGGATGGCGGCAGGAGGGGCAAAAGCATCGAGGTCTTTAAAGATCTTAAGCTTCAGCTCCAGGTTTTCCGTAGCGGCTTCCACCACCAGGTCTGCCGCAGCAACACCAGCCTGAAGATCCGTAAAGCTGGTTATATTTTGTAAGGTAGCTGTTTTATCTGCTTCTGTGATGCTTCCTTTTGTTACCTGACGGTCCAGGTTCTTTGCAATTGTTTGCAGTGCCTTTTCCAATGACTGGGCATTGATGTCGATCAGGTTCACCTGGAAACCAAACTGGGCGAAGGTATGGGCAATGCCGTTGCCCATGGTTCCGGAGCCAATAACAGAAATATATTTCATAGAGTTAAGTTGGGATTATGGCGCTAATCTATTGATTATCCAGCTGCCTTCCACCAGGTCGTAGCTAATGCGGTCGTGGAGGCGGCTTGGTCGGCCCTGCCAGAATTCAATATGCTGAGGTTCCACCAGGTAACCACCCCAGTGTTCCGGGCGTGGGATCTCCGTTTCAGCATACTGCGCCTTAAGCGAAATGATTTTCTCTTCCAGCGCCTCGCGGCTGGCAATCACCTCGCTTTGCGGAGAAACAGTCGCACCAATCTGACTTCCCTTCGGGCGGGAATGGAAATAATCTGTGGAAACCTGTGGGTCAAGTTTACTCACCATGCCTTCAATACGCACCTGTCTTTCCAGTTCTGCCCAGAAGAATACCAGTGCAGCCTGCGGGTTCTGCTGGAGTTCACGTCCCTTTTTACTCTCGTAGTTGGTATAGAAACTAAATCCGTTTTCATCAAATCCTTTCAGCAGTACAATGCGGGCCGAGGGCTTGCCATAAGGGTCCGCTGTGGCCAGGGTCATTACGTTTGGTTCGTACAGCTGCGCTTCCAAAGCATCCTGAAACCACTTTTTAAATTGCTGCATCGGGTTTTGGTCTACATCTTGCTGTAGCAATTCAGCAGATTTGTATTCCTGCCGGAGGTTCTGCAGGGACTCTTTTGTTAATTCCATAGTACTACAAATTTAGGTTATAGTTTATTCATAATGATGCGTAATTTTTCGAAATGTTAAGTCCCCTACAACCCGCCAAAGGCCGCCTGCTGATATCAGAACCGTTTTTAAATGATCCCAACTTCAAACGTTCGGTGATTCTCCTTGCAGAACACGAGGACACAGCCACCATTGGCTTTGTGCTGAATCAGCGCAGCAATCTGCTACTCAAGGATCTTATTCCAGATCTGGAGTTTGCCGACTATCCGGTTTACATTGGGGGGCCGGTTGGCGTCGATACCATCCATTTCATTCACCGTTGTTACGATAAAATGAACGACGGACTGGAGATCGCAAAAGGGGTCTACTGGGGTGGTAATTTCGAAACGCTCCGGGTGCTGATCGCGAACGGTAATCTTGCCCAGGATGAGGTCAAGTTCTTTATCGGCTATTCTGGCTGGGGAGACGGACAGCTCGCATCAGAGTTGGAGGAAAATACCTGGATCGTGTCTAATCTGTATGATCCCGATGTATTGTTTTCCGGAAACGAAGAGGAAGTATGGAGGGACGTAATCGTCAACCTGGGTCCAAAATATGCGCACGTCGTGAACTTCCCTCAAAATCCAAATCTGAATTGAGTTTGTGACTCACATAAGAGGCGATCAGCAGTAGTACGTGCTATGCGTTACAAAGAACGCCTACATAAAGGAAAGGGAGTTGCGTACCGGTACATGGGTAACCTTTATTCCCGGAACGTTCTTCATCAGCCAGGCAGCCATGTAATCTGATCCGGCTTCCTCACTGGCGCTATGTCCAAGCACAATCAGCGCAAGCGTGTCGCCGCGCGCACCCGCATCGCGCACATATTCCGCAGTTTCCCATTCGGATATCTCCCCGCAGATCAGGACATCGGGCTTTTCCTTACTTATTGCTGCAATTTGTCTTTTCCCACCGGCAGCACCGGGCAGGAGCAGAACCTTTCGGCAGGGCTGGTCCGGATTTCCGATGTATCTGACCATTTCGATGTTCAGCTTCTGCTTCGTTTCCTCAATCAATGATTTTAATGTCCGCGCCGGAGCGAGCTGAAAGATGGGCTCACCTGCTTTTCCGAACTGCTGCCAGCCGAGCTTTGCGACAACCCCCTCGAGCACACCGTCCGGACGCAGCGTATGTATATAGTCGTGGTTCCGCCAGACGGCGATGTTATGTTGCTTCAGCAAAGCTGCTTTATACCGGTACACTTCATCATTTTCCAGCCAGCTGGTGTCGTCCGCATGGTTGTAGAAGGTGGGTTCATGCGCAATAATGAAGTTGGCAACCAGTGCGATTGCTTGGCGGATCACCTCTATATTGGCAAAACTGGTCGTGACAATCCCTGTAACTGTGGTGTTCCGGTCACCGGATTTTAGCGTGTCAACGGTATTACTAATCTGACCGCCCGGAACGCTCTTTATGAACAGATCCATGATCTGACCAACGGTGACTGCTGCCTGGCCATCCAGAAATGAAGCGGCGGTACTCGCCAGGGGTGATGCACTGATGGCCATGGTACCAAAGGCAACGCCTGTCCCGGCTAAAAAGGTTCTGCGGTCGATTTTGTTCATGAGGCATATTTTATGTGGCAACATACGGCAACGTCTACCCGGTTGTCATTCCTAAATGTAAAAAAACATTTTAAAATCAAGGATAGAACATTCTGGAATCAAGATAGAACATTTTCGAATCAATGGTGAATTTTGGGGTCTAAGGGCTGTGCGTATCTGCGTGCAGGTGGGAGACCGGCACCTCATTGTAGTAGTGGGTAACGAAACAACAATTGTGTAAATGGTGTTTTGTACCTGTACCCATTCCCTCTAAAATTAATTCTCAAGTTTAAAGCATTAAAAACCTCCACCAAAGTCATCATTGGAATTGTTGTGGCGCTTCTTGTTCTGAGGCTTTTCCTGCCGGCATTGGTTAAGAACTATGTAAACAAACAGTTGAATGAACTACCGGGTTATACCGGCCATGTCCAGGACATCGACATTCACCTGTTGCGGGGCGCGTATGCCATAGATAGCCTGGTGCTGAAGAAGAGAGGCGATACCAGCAAATATCCATTTTTGCAGGTGGCACATACGGACTTATCCATTGAATGGAAGTCCATTTTTAAGGGAAAGCTGGTGAGTGAGATCATCCTGGATAAGCCCGCAATCAACATCCTGGCAGAGACGGCTGATCTTTCCAGGGAGCCGTCTAAAGAACACTGGACAGAAACAGTGAAAGCACTGATGCCCATCACGATCAACCGTTTGCAGGTCAACAACGGCCGCTTTGCCTATATGGATTTCGGTGCCAGCCCGGATGTGAATTTGTTTATCGAAAGCATGCAAATGACCGCCCTAAACCTCGCGAATGTGGAGAAGGTCTCCAGCGGGCTACCTTCCTCGGTGAGGCTTAGCGGAAGTTCCATCGGAAAGGGGAAACTTAAAGCCGATATGAAAGTCAACGTGTTGAAAGAAATGCCCGACTTCAATATGAATATGCAGCTCACCGGTGTCAATATGACCAGCCTGAATGGGTTCATTAAAGCGTATGGGAAGTTTGATGTGGAACGGGGAACGCTCAATTTGTACAGTGAACTTAAGATGAACGGGGGGCAAATGGATGGCTATGTCAAACCCTTTATAAAAAACCTGAAGGTGCTCAACTGGAAGAAGGACAAAGAGGAGGGTGGTATCCTGCAGGCGGCGAAAGAGGCCGTAATCGGGCTGCTTGGAAAGGCAGTTGAGAATCCGAAAAAGAAAGCGATTGCGACGCGCATCCCAATATCCGGCAATGTAAATAATCCAAAGACAAGTGGCTGGGCGACATTCCTGGGCATCTTAAAGAATGCCTTCATAAAGGCTTTTAACCAGGGGATAGAAGGAACGCTGCACTAGAAGGGCTTCATAAGCCCGGTTGAAAAGTGGGATACTGACTTCCCGAGGGCGTCTAAAAGTTGTTGACGTACTTGGTGTCGAAGATCAGGTTGTCTATGTGATCCCGGTGAAATGAATAATCTTTACTCTTGTTAAATATATTCTGCTTCTTGTAATCTACAATGCAGATGACAGTTAGCAACATCTTGTCGAACAGTTGCTTGGTGGCCACGACTTCACGCTCATTCTCAGCATCGTAGATCCCGTATCCATTGTCAGGGTGATAGAAGATAATTCTGTACATAGTAAACTTTTACTCAAATTACCTGAAGAAAATTGCAGTACGCAAGCGTGGAAACCCCCATTGTTTAAATTCATGAGCCTGGAAAGTGTACTTGCGTGAAGTCGCGTTAAATACGTGCTGAAAAAGGATCTGAATTGATGCTCACTGCGCCTTTAAAGCCCTTTCAGCGTCGATGACGACACTGATGAAACATCCGCATAACGCTGAAGAGCGGCTGACCCCGTAGAAATCTTAAAAAGTATATATACGGTATTTCACACACACTGTGAAATAGTGAGAACGTAAAAAGCAAAAAGCCTGGATTGTGTGTCTACAGATATTTATAGATTCTCCAGTTCCGCTGCGCTTTCTTCTACCTTTTGGCGAAGATCATCCTTATAGGCCTGCATCTTAACAGCAAGCTCCGGATTGGCAGTAGCGAGGATCTGTACCGCAAGCAAGCCGGCATTCTTGGCTGCATTCAAAGCAACGGTCGCAACAGGAATACCATTCGGCATCTGCAGAATGGACAGGATCGAATCCCAGCCATCAATGGAGTTTGACGATTTTACCGGGACACCGATTACTGGGAGCGTGGTAATGGAAGCCACCATTCCAGGTAAATGTGCAGCACCGCCGGCGCCGGCAATAATCACTTTCAAACCGCGTGCGGCGGCATCTTTCGCATAGTTGAACATGCGTTCCGGGGTACGGTGTGCAGAAACCACGGTGATTTCAAAATCAATGTCAAATGCTTTCATGATTTCAGCAGCGTCGTTCATGATGTTTAAATCCGACTTGCTGCCCATGATGATGCCTACTGCTGCGCTCATTACGATATTACTTTTAATGTTTCTTTAACTAAATTGGCTTTCTGGATGGCGAATTCCCTGTTCTTATCTACGATCGTCACATGTCCCATCTTGCGGAAAGGCTTGGTATATTTCTTTCCATACAGGTGTACATAGACGCCTTCAATGGCCAGGATTTTCTCCAGACCTTCGTATATCGCGACGCCCTCATGGCCTTTTTCCCCAAGCAGATTGATCATCACGGCATTGGAACGGGAGCGGGTATCGCCAAGCGGCAAATTGTAGATGGAACGCAAATGCTGTTCAAACTGAGAAACAAAGTTGCCTTCAATGGTATGATGACCGCTGTTGTGCGGGCGTGGGGCAAGTTCATTTACGAGAATCTCCCCATCGGGGGTGATGAACATCTCTACAGCAAGCAGGCCGGTAATGTTAAGCGCTGTCGCGATTTTAATAGCAATATTTTCTGCTTCCGCCTGTATGTCCTCCGGATACGTAGAAGGGCTGATCAGGAACTCCACGAGGTTGGCTTCCGCATTGAACTCCATCTCCACCATCGGGAAGGTCTTCACCTCGCCGTCGGGGTTACGGCAAACGATTACCGCGACTTCTTTCTCAAAGTTTACAAGCTCCTCAATTAAAGAAGGTGCATCAAAAGCATGATCCAGATCCGCCAGGTTGCTGATTTTCATTACGCCCTTACCGTCGTATCCGTCACGACGCTGTTTCAGGATATATGGAAAAGGAAAAGACGGGTGGATGAGGTCTCCCTTGTGGCTCACCAGGTGAAAAGGGGCGGTAGGGATATCATTCTCTTTAAAAAACTGCTTCTGCACCCCTTTGTCCTGGATCAGGCGGATCACCCGCGATTGCGGATAGACCAGTTTACCCTCTTTTTCCAGTTGTTCAAGCGCTTCCACATTTACCTTTTCAATCTCGATGGTGATGATATCTGCCTTTTTACCAAAATTGTATACGGAATCATAATCCGTAATGGAGCCATTCTTAAAGTGATTGCAGATGTCTTTACATGGAGCATCCGGATCCGGGTCCAGAACTAACGTTGTAACATTGTAGTTGATGGCGTCCTGGATCATCATTCTACCCAGCTGGCCTCCGCCCAATATTCCTAATTTTAAATCGCTAATCTGTTTTGCCATGTCGGTATGAAAAAGTATTGCTTATTTTGCACAAAAATAACAATATAAAACGGATTGATGGATGCGGATGCTATAATTATTGGTGCTGGAGCCTGTGGGTTGATGTGTGCGGTACAAGCCGGATTTCTTGGCAAGAAAGTAATTGTACTTGAAAAAGGCAGTAAGCCAGGGGCTAAGATCCTGATTTCCGGCGGGGGACGCTGCAACTTCACAAACCTCTACAGCTCCCCGGAACAGTTCCTATCCAACAACAAACATTTCACGAAATCTGCATTCCGGCAGTGGACGGTCGACGATACCATTGGCTTTTTCGAAACCTACGGCATCAGCGGTCAGGAAAAAACCCTCGGGCAGCTGTTTCCGGAAGATAAAAATGCGCGGGACGTGGTGGAGGTCTTTACCTCCGCCTGCGCTGAACTCGGTCAGGAGATCATCTGCAATGCGCAGGTAGCGGACGTGATCCAAACGGCAACCGGCTTTGAAGTTTCCTCTGAAGTCGGGTCCCGGCAGCGCACGTTTTCTGCGCCAAAGGTTGTTGTGGCTACCGGCGGGCTGCCAATTCCGAAGATGGGGGCGACTGATTTTGCCCTGCGGCTTGCGCGGAAGTTCGGTCTCAACATCATCGAAACGGCACCAGCACTCGTTCCCTTAACCATTACCGGCAAAGACGAAGAATGGTATGCTGCATTATCCGGCAACTCCGTCTTTTGCGAAGTCAGCAACGATCAGATTTCCTTTGAGGAGAACATCCTGTTTACCCATTGGGGCTTAAGCGGGCCATCCATCCTGCAGATCTCTTCCTTCTGGCGCCCGGGGCAAACGATCAACATCGACCTGCTGCCGCATGAAAACATCACGGACATCATCGAGGAAGAACGTGCTTCAAACGGGAAGACGTTGCTTTCCACCTTACTGAACCGGTATTATGCCAAAAAGCTCACGGAAGCATTGGGCAAGTTCCTGCCGCTCGACAAACCAGTCGCTGCGTTAACCAAAACAGAGATCGAGAAGGTGCATGCCACCGTTCACCACTTTGTGGTAAAACCTGCAGGGGATAAGGGCTATGATAAAGCGGAGGTGATGCGCGGCGGCATTGATACCGATGAGTTTTCCTCGAAAACCTTAGAATGCAAGAAAATACCCGGACTCTACTTCGGCGGCGAATGCCTGGATGTCACCGGATGGCTGGGTGGTTACAATTTCCAATGGGCCTGGGCAAGTGGTTTTGTCATTGCGCAGCAGTTGTAGCGTGCACCAAACACCGCTGATCTGCTGGTTGGACTGCTTTGTTAATCCCGCGTCGTTGTTTCCGTGGCAAACAAAGGCTGATTAATGATGTTTTAGTTTCCTAACCTATTTAAGTTCATTTTTATTTTAAGGAATTAAGCCAATGAGTGTAATAACAGGTATTGATCAACTAAGCAGCCTATTAACTGCCGAGCAGCTCGAAAAACTGGATCAAGCGGCGGCTGTACACCAGGTGCAGTCGAACATCGAATTTACCATTTCGAAAGTAGCAGAAGACGGCGTTCATATCGAGACAACACAGTCTGAAACACGCTCCCGCAAATATGCCAACGAGGCGACCCTGCTCAAAAGAACACGCGAGGTGTTCGATAAATTACTTCCAAACCTGAATTTGCATGTCGAGGCTTTTCCGCATCTGCCCTCACCGACATCCGTGGTTAATCCCGCCTGGCTGGAAACCCGGATGAAAGAGAAAGGCGTACGCATAAAACAGATCGCTTTTGATACCGGTGTGGACCGGGAAAGCATTGCCGACTGGGTTTCGGGAAAGCGGTCAATGAGTCAGATCGTAAAAGCGATGTTGTACTTTTACCTTTCCAAATAGCTTAATTCGGTGCGGGTCGCCATATAGCCACTTGTATATTGAGCATAGTATGGGCCAGGCTGCCTTTAGAATTGTCATGCTGGGTGCCGGAAACGAACACTGAATTTTGCTTGACAATATTGACTTTTCAGGAAGTAAATAAGCTGTGAGTACTTGTGTCTAAATGAAACTTGCTTTGCTGTAGTAATCTCAGCGTGCCAAAGGCATTCAGAAAAGTGCTACTTTGCGGTTGATCGTTTTTCACTCCATTCATTCGATCTTCTTTCTTGCATCCGTTTCTTATCATAGTACCCACTATCCGCTGTTTTTACAGGATCATGTCCCTGCTTTATCAATCTGCCTGACGGAGGTGAGGGGGGAGCAGGTTTGTTTAAGACTTTAGTCATATCGGTCGGCTTTATGGTTGATTTCAGTTCTTTGATGTTGGTTATAACTATTTCTGTCGCCTTATGGTTTTTGCTATTTTAATAAGTATTTGTTTGAAATAAAAAGGAATTTTCTTTTTTGTCATTATGTGAAACATTCATATCTAAATAGTCCGAGAGCATCTTGTATAGTTCCTCATTATAAATTGTTTCCGCACTTGCATTAGGGTCCAAAACAGATGCATTCTCCGCGACATAGTGTTCCAGATCCCTGAAGTAGATGTTTAATTTATAGTGTAGTGGTAGATAAGCAAATTCATATCCATTGAACAGCTTATGGTATGATCTGATTGTGGTACCACTGTAACATGAAGTCAAATCTTTTCATAAGAGTTCGTTTCTGTATTACAAGTTAAAATAATTACCCTCAACAATGAAACTTGCTTGGATTCTATTGGAATATGAAGTGTAATGTATGTCCTTACCAGGAGAAAACTCGGATAACAGATCAGCTTGGTGAAGCAATTTTCAACGGAGCATACTGGTTGGCCATTTAGTTTATTTTGGATAGTTTTGGATGCCCGGAGCAATCGAGCAATTACAATGAAACACATTCTTGACTCCCCAATATACAATGCCTTAAACACCGGAAATAAGCATCTTTCCCGTGGTGGCGCTACCGCTAAGTTCTTTTCGCCGGATGTTGCACCCTTTGCCGGACTACAACAAAACACACCTGAATTTTTCAAGGAACTTTACCAGATCAGTGCTGATGATGCATTCTTTGTTTTGTTTACGCCGGATCATGTGGAGATCCCGACTCCATGGAATATCAACGGGCAAATGGATCTGCTGCAAATGGTTTACGAGCAGCCTGCCCCGGTGGAAGCTGGGCCGGCATTGGTCAGCCTGGAGCAGAAGCATGTGCCGCAGATGCTGGAACTCACTGCGCTTACCAAGCCGGGTCCCTTTCTAAGCAGAACCATTGAATTCGGAAACTATACGGGCATCTTTGACGGCGAACACCTCGTTGCCATGGCAGGCCAACGGCTTCAGCCCTTGCCCTATGTTGAGATCAGTGCGGTTTGTACCCATCCCGATCATCTGCGCAAAGGATACGCAAGTGCACTTTTAGCTGGGCAGGTCCGCCTGATCCAGGCAGCAGGTCTGATTCCATTTCTGCACGTCAGGGCAGATAACGACAGTGCCGTTCGGGCGTATCTGCGTGCCGGCTTTACAACGAGAAGTGAGATGTTCGTTTATGTGATCGGCAAGCAGCGTGAAATGGTTTAAATTACTATCTTCAACGAAAGCTAAAGATGAAAATGTTCCGTTGCCTTCAGATAATTCTAGCGTTGTGTTTCCTGTTTACTGTTGCGGAAGCACAAAAAGCTGAAAACCCGGTCATTCACGCGGACGTGCCCGATCTATCGATGATCCGGGTGGGCGATGCCTATTACATGTCCAGTACAACGATGCACATGAGTCCGGGCGTGCCGATCATGAAGTCGAAGGATCTGGTGAACTGGAAGCTTGTTAATTATGCATACGACATTCTTGATGATGTTGACGAGCTGAATCTGAACAATGGGAAAAGCACCTATGGACGGGGCTCCTGGGCCAGCAGCCTGCGTTACCACGAAGGCATGTATTACGTGTCTACCTTCGCCGGCACAACCGGGAAAACCTACATCTATTCAACCAGAGACATCGAAAAAGGGCCATGGAAGCGCGTTGACTTCAAACCTGCATTGCACGATCATTCGTTGTTTTTTGATGATGATGGAAAAGTATATATGCTTTATGGAAGCGGAAAGATTGTCCTGGTCGAACTTAAAGATGACCTATCGGGACTAAAGTCTGAAACGGGCAACCAGGTTATTATTCCAAATGCCAGCGCACCTGCAGGCACAAACATTAACCTTCCGGCAGAGGGCTCACAGCTGTTCAAGGTCAATGGTAAATACTATATCTTTAACATTGTCTGGCCAAAAGACGGCATGCGGACGGTGCTTGTACACCGGGCTGATCGCATTACGGGTCCGTACGAAGGGCGTGTGGCACTTCAGGATAAAGGCGTTGC
>JARKUW010000034.1 GCA_029851965.1 Bacteroidota bacterium
TCGTGCCCATCAAGGCCCACTTTTGCCACCAAAACGCGAATAGGTCTGTTGAACGTTTTGCTCATAAATTATCAGAATAGTAGGTGGTAAATGTAAGTAAATTAGCCGTTTTATATTAACTTTGGAGAAAAATTAACAGTTTTTATGAGTGAGGAAAGATCATTGAATTTTATTGAGGAGATCATTGAAAACGATTTAAAAAGCGGAAAATACGAGACATTAATCACCCGGTTTCCCCCGGAGCCAAACGGATATCTACACATCGGACACGCCAAAGCAATATGCCTGAATTTCGGACTGAGCAAGAAGTATGGCGGTTACACCAACCTTCGGTTTGACGACACCAATCCCGTTACGGAAAAAACAGAATACGTCGACAGTCAGCAGGCCGACATCAAGTGGCTTGGCTTCGAATGGAAAAATGAACTATATACGTCAGATTACTTTGACACGCTATACCAGTATGCCGTTAAGCTGATCGAAGACGGCCTTGCCTATGTAGACCACAGCACGGCAGAAGAAATTGCACAGTCTAAAGGAACACCTACAGAACCCGGCACAGACAGCGTTTACAGAAGCCGCACGGTGGCTGAAAACCTGGACCTGTTTACGCGCATGAAAAATGGTGAGTTTCCGGATGGTGCCTGTATCCTGCGGGCAAAGATCGACATGGCGCATACGAACATGCTGATGCGCGATCCGATCATTTACCGCATCAAACACGCCGAGCACCACCGTACCGGCGACAAATGGTGCATCTACCCGATGTACGACTTTGCGCATGGTCAAAGTGACAGCATCGAGCACATCACACATTCCCTGTGTACCCTGGAATATGTTTCCCACCGGGAACTGTACGACTGGTTCATCGAGAAGCTTGACATTTTCCCATCCCACCAGTATGAGTTTGCACGCTTAAACCTGACCTACACGGTGATGAGCAAGCGTAAGCTGCTGCAACTCGTAAACGAAAACTTCGTAAGTGGCTGGAACGATCCAAGGATGCCAACCATCAGCGGATTGAGACGCCGTGGATATACCGCAGAGAGCATTCGTGAGTTCTGCGAGCGTATCGGGATTGCAAAAAGAGAAAACCTCATCGAATTGAGCCTTCTGGAGTTTTGCGTAAGGGAAGACCTGAACAAAACAGCCAACCGTGTAATGGCGGTCATGGATCCGATCAAGATGATCATCACCAATTTTCCGGAGGGAAGCTCCGAAACACTGATCGGTGAAAATAACCCGGAAGCGGAAGACAAAGGCGGAACAAGAGAGATCCCGTTCAGCAATGAACTTTGGATTGAGCGGGAAGACTTCATGGAAGAGCCGGCGAAGAAATGGTTCAGGCTTGCCCCGGGCGCCATGGTGAGGCTTAAGTTTGCCTATATCGTGAAGTGTGAGGACTTTAAAAAAGATGAGAACGGGAATGTAACCGAGATCTATTGTACGTACATTCCGGAGTCTAAAAGCGGCTCGGACACCAGCGGCATCAATGTAAAAGGAACCATTCACTGGGTAAGTGCGGCACATGCCAAAACTGCGGAAATCAGAAACTACGACCGCCTGTTTACGGTCGAGTCTCCGGATAGCGAGGAAGGTGACTTCAAAGACTACCTGAATCCGAACAGCATGGAGGTGATCCCTCAGGCCTATATTGAACCTTACCTGGCCACAGCAACAGCCGATACCCGCTACCAGTTTATACGTAAAGGGTACTATACTTTGGATACAGATTCTACACCGGAGCACCTGGTTTTCAACCGGACCGTTTCGCTGAAAGATGCCTGGGCAAAAGGGAAAAAGTAGCATTCTGCAACATTCAAGAAAAAGCCTGTGATCATTTCTCATGATCACAGGCTTTCTTTTTTTGCCAGATTTTCTTCTGCGGAACAACCACTTATTTACGCGCAAGAAATAGGATGA
This sequence comes from Bacteroidota bacterium, assembly GCA_029851965.1. Lineage (GTDB taxonomy): Bacteria > Bacteroidota > Bacteroidia > Sphingobacteriales > Sphingobacteriaceae > Pedobacter. The sequence goes on from JARKUW010000034.1 coordinate 1,924, forward strand.
GAAACGTTCCGTTTCCTTCCGGAATTACTGGTGATTACCCTTTGAAATTACCTGGACTTCAGCTGCATCCTACCCGGACCTTACCCGCACCTTACCCGCACAAACGGCGGGTAAGGTGCGGCTGATCTGCGCCTAAGATCCGGCTCACATTCCGCCTGTTTACGGAGCCGATCACCACGTTCATCAACAAAGGTTTCTAACCGTCTAAATTCTTTTCATAGCAAATCCTGCTGCACTGGAAAACCAGTCAGCAGGTCTGGGACCCGCAGGTCCGGCACAAGAAAAATTACAGGTATTTCGGATACAGGTTAAACAGTACGAGCTTGCAGGCCGGAGTGATTTCAGGAGTAGTCTCCGCAGGCAAAAAATGCCGCTTAAAAGCCGTTACCGCTGCATTGAGATTACTGGTATCGTAACCAATGATCCTCAGGGCAAGAACCGGATCAAAAGTTTCTGGCGGCATGTTCAGCACCTGGTCGTACCATAATCCATATCCCTTATCGGCCAATACCTTCCAGGGAAACTTATTCGGATCCGGCTTTCGCTTCGGCGCGATATCGGCATGGCCGATAAAGTTTGCGGTGGGAATATTGTATCTCTTTTTTAAGGTACCAAGCAGTTTCAGGAGGCTCTGTATCTGCGCATCGGAATACGGCTCGTTCCCATTGTTGTCCAGCTCAATGCCTAAAGAAGAAGAATTCAGATCGGTATCATTGCCCCATTTACCCAGGCCAGCATGCTGTGACCTTAGATAATCGTTAACCATCTGCACTACTTTCCCATCTCGGCTCACTACATAATGGGCACTTACCTGCGTTCTTGCGAGCAAAAACGTCTTTATCGTTTGATCCAGGGAGGTTTGCGCAGTGTGGTGGATGATTACGAAATTCGGCTTGCGGATTCCAAAATTAACGGAGCCGACAAAGTATTGTGCATCCGGAGCAATGGAATCCAGCGCTTGCCCTTTCGGAGGCATGGAGCTGATGATTTCGGCAAAACCTTTGGACTTATCTTTATAGATCTTGTTAGTGGCTGCATATTTGTTTGTACTACACGCAGACAAAACCAGTACAGGCAGTATGAATAGTATATTGTGGACGGATGTAAGGGATTTCAGCATATTCGAAATTGAGGATGTGAAATTAATAATATTTAGTCAAATGCGCTGAATACCCTAATGTTTATGACACCTTATAATTTTTTATAATTTTGGACCCTCAAACTTTGTAACTTAAACCAATGAAATCAACCAGCAAAGCAACGTTACTTCTTGCCGGATTACCTTTTATCGCCGGATTTGTATCCTGCAGTAATTCAAATAAAAATGCAGCATCGGATACACAGAAAACAGTTTTGCTTCCAGATAGCCTTCAGGAATACGTCGCCCAACGCGTAAAAATATATGAGACCGTAAAGTTAACGACCAATTTAAACCAGCTTACCGCGAATGAACGGAAGATCCTTCCTTTGCTGATTCAGGCGGCGAAAATCATGGACGAGCTTTACTGGCAGCAAACCTATCCCCAGCGGGATAGCCTGCTGAATGCCGTGAAAGATGAGCGGGCAAAAAGCTTTATCAACATCAACTACGGTCCCTGGGACCGCCTGAACAACAATAAACCTTTCATCACCGGTGTGGGTGCAAGACCTCCGGGCGCCAACTTTTACCCGGTTGACATGACCAAGGAGGAGCTTGAAAAATCCAGTTTAGCGGACAAATATGGTCAGTACTCACTGGTCAGACGGGATTCTACGGGTAAATTAATGACGATTCCTTACCACGTGCAATATGCAGCAGAGCTTCAGCGGGCATCCAGCTTGCTTAAACAAGCGGCGTTGATTGCAGAAGATGAGGGACTGCAAAAGTACCTGAACCTGCGGGCAGATGCATTGATGACCGATGATTTTACAGCAAGCGACTATGCCTGGCTGGACATGAAAACCAACGGACTGGATCTGATCATCGGCCCGATTGAGAACTACGAGGACAATATATTCAACGCACGCGCAGCATATGAGGCCTATGTGCTTGTAAAAGATAAAGTATGGAGTAAACGCCTGGCCAAGTACGTAACGTTGCTGCCAGCGCTGCAGAAGGGGTTGCCGGTAGATGCCAAATACAAAAAGGAAAAACCGGGGACCGATTCTGAACTGAATGCGTATGACGTTGTATATTATGCAGGCGACTGCAATGCAGGATCCAAAACCATTGCCGTGAACCTGCCGAATGATGAGGTCATACAGCAGAAGAAAGGTACCCGCAGGTCGCAGCTTAAAAATGCGATGAAGGCCAAATTTGATAAGATCCTCCTGCCGATATCACAGGCGCTGATCGATAAGGACCAGCAGCAATACATCCGTTTCGATGCGTTTTTTGTCAATGTCATGTTCCATGAAGTTGCACACGGCCTTGGTATCAAGAAAACCGTTACTGGAAAAGGATTTGTTAAGGAGGCTCTGAAAGAACAGTACTCCTGGCTGGAGGAAGGTAAAGCCGATATTCTGGGGCTCTATATGGTCAGCAACCTGTTGAAACTGGGTGAGCTGGATGGAGACATCAAAGAATACTACACCACCTATATGGCAGGTTTGCTGCGTTCTGTCCGCTTCGGGGCTTCGGATGCACACGGACAGGCGAATATGCAGTGCTTTAACTTTTTTAAAGAAAAAGGCGCATTTATCCGCACCCAGGAAGGAACATACAAGATCGACTACGATAAGTTTACAGTAGCGATGAATGAGCTAAGCAGATTAATCCTTACCCTGCAGGGCAATGGAGACCGGGCAGCAGTAGAAAAGGCACAGAAAGAAAATGCAGTGATATCAGCTGAGCTTCAAAATGACCTGAACAGGCTGGGTAAACTGGGCATCCCAGTAGATATTGTATTCGAGCAGGGTGTAGATGTTCTTGGAGGATTATAAGTGTTTACTTATAATCTTCTCCAATTCTTCGATATCGAAGGGTTTAGAAAGATAATCATCCGCACCAGCTTGTTCTGCAAGGGACTTCACATCGTTATTGGCCGAGAAATAAATGACCGGTATGTGCATCAGATCCGCATGTGACTTCAGCTCCTTAGTGGCGTCGATGCCACCTACATCAGGCAACCAGTTGTCCATAAAAATGATGTCAGGCGTGTACGAGGAAACCTGATCGATGATGTTGTTGGAGGTAGATGAGGTCTTGATTTCATACCCTGCATCCTCAAGAATGATTGTACATAAGTCCAGTATATCGACATTATCGTCAAATACGAACACTTTCTTAGCTTTCTCCATTATTGGCGCTTTAATATGGATAACAAATTTATGAATTCTGCTGTATCTTTAATACTCAAAGTGTAATCTATTTTTACATTTTCCGCCGCCTGGGCAGGCATGTACGAAACCTGGGCAGATTTGGGGTCCTGAATCACAGCCAGACCGCCAAAAGCTTTGACCGCCTTTAAGCCATTTACCCCATCCGCATTCGATCCGGAAAGCAGCATACATACCACATTTTGCTGGTATATTTCGGCTGCCGCCTGAAAAGTCACGTCGATGGATGGCCGGGAATAATTGATTTTCTCTGAATAATCAAGCGAAAACGTGTGGTCCTTTTCGATGAGCAGGTGGTAATCCGACGGCGCAATATAGATTACCCCCGCGCGTATTTTTTCTTTTTCATCGACTTCCTTTACCTGGAGCTTTGTTTTACCGGAGAGCAGCTCCGGCAGCAAAGAATCGGCGCCATGCTTTCTGTGAACCACGATAATGATCGGAAACGAAAGGTCTGGGCTCAGATCCGGCAATACGCGCAGCAGCACATCCAGGCTGCCGGCAGAACCACCAATGACCAGTGCTTCACAAACATTCATCAGCTTACTTTCCTCCAGATTTTTTCCGATGGCAGCCGCTTGAATTTTTTAGAAACTTCCGAAAACTCAAGCGTTTCCTTGGTGCCGAGGGCAAGATATCCAAGGTCTTCCAGGCTATTGTCAAACAGATCTATCACTTTGTGCTGTAGTTCCCTGTCAAAATAGATGAGCACGTTGCGGCACAAAATCAGCTGGAACTCATTGAAGGAATGGTCTGAAACCAGGTTATGGGTAGAAAAGATGATTTTACGCTTCAGCTCCGGATCAAACTTGGCGAGTGAATACTTGGCCGTATAATAGCTGGAAAAGTCGTTTGTACCGCCCGAAAGGATGTAATTCTCAGAATACTGCTTCATCTGACTCAAGCCAAAAAAGCCTTGCGAAGCTTTCTCCAGGACAGAGGGATTCAGGTCTGTCGCGTAAATTAGGGACTTGTGCAGTAAGTTCAGTTCCTTCAGTAGGATGGACATTGAAAATGCTTCCTCTCCGGTAGAACAACCCGCAATCCAGACGCGGATCAAGGGGTAAGTTCCGAGCCTTGGTAAAACCTCGTTCCTCAAGGTCTTGAAGAACGATGGATCGCGGAACATCTCCGTCACGTTAACCGTGATCTGCTCCACGAAACGTTTGAAGTACAGGGCGTCGTTATTGATCTTAAACCTGAATTCTGCAAAACTCAATACTTTGTCCAGGCTATACAGCCGGTGGATCCGCCGCCTTAACGATGCCCTTGAGTACCCGGTAAAGTCATATCCATACTTCTCCAGAAGATCGCCAAGCAGCTCCTCAATCTGGTCATCATTTATCGCAGGGAGTTCCAATAGATCTACATGTATTTAGTTAACAAATCAGTTAATACATCGACATTGATGGGCTTGGAAACATAGCCTACTGCACCTGCTTCAAGGCACCGTTCGCGGTCGCCAAGCATGGCCTGTGCGGTTACCGCGATTACCGGAACATGCATCAGATCCAGATCCGTATTCATTTTAGCCATGGCCTGATATCCATCCATTCCTGGCATCATCATATCCATCAGCACAACGGCGATCTCTTTGTCGTTCTTCAGGATGTCGAGCCCTTCTTCACCACTGGTCGCAGAAATACAGCGGTATTTTCTTGCTTTTAGCACTGCCGACAATGCGAAGATGTTCCTGTTGTCATCGTCAATAATCAGAATTTTATCTTTAGCCATATCTTACTAGCAGTTGCAGTTAAACTTTATCATACAGCCATACCCGCAGCAGGGAGGTCAGTTGGTCGATGTCCACAGGCTTGGATATGTAATCGGACGCACCCGCAGCAATACATTTTTCCCGGTCGCCCATCATTGCTTTGGCAGTAACAGCCAGGATTGGCAAATGTTTGTATGCACCGATCTTCCTGATCTGTCTTGTACTTTCATATCCGTCCATTTCCGGCATCATCATATCCATCAGCACAATATCTACCGATGGATTTTCTTTTAAGATCTGCAGTGCCTCTTTGCCGTCTGTAGCCGCAAGGACCTTCATTTTATGTTGCTCCAATGCCTTCGTCAGCGAAAAGATGTTTCGCACGTCATCATCGGCAATTAACACGGTCTTGTTGTTTAGTACCTCATATAAGCCACCCAGGCGCTCGGAACCCTTCCTTCTATCTTTACTCTCGGTATGTTTTTCTTCAACGAGGTGTAAAAACAATCCCGCTTCATCCAGTATACGCTGGTAGGAATGGGCGGTCTTAACCACAATAGAATCTGCATATTGCTTGATCCTGATCTCTTCCCCTTTGGAAATGCTCTTGCCGGTAAAGATGATGATCGGCAGGTTCTCCAGGCCTTCAGTCTTTTTGATCGTCTCGAGCGTTTCATAAGCATTGCTGTCCGGGATACCCATATCGAGAATGACACAGTCGACCTCGTTCTTGCTCAATGCCCCAATACTGTCGGAAACGTTATTGGCCACTTCGGTTTGTATGTGATAGTTGCTCAGAAAATAGCTCAGGGCTTCTGCATGCTGCCGGTTTTCCTCAACAATCAGTACCTTCTTCGGATGCCTGCTTAGTGCATCCTCGAGTTTCTGAAAGATCTGCCGCATGTGTTCCAATGCAACAGGTTTATTAATAAAGTCAACGGCACCGCGCAGCAAGCTTTCCTTTTTAACCTCCAGGGAGGACATGATGTGAACCGGAATCGGCCGGGTTGCCGGGTTGGATTTAAGTTCTTCCATCACCTGCCAGCCGTCTTTTACAGGGAGCTGAATGTCAAGCAGGATAGCCAGCGGCCGGTAATGGTTGGCGAGCTCAATGCCCACATCGCCGCGTACGGCAACAATCCCTTTGTAGTTTCTCTTACGCGTGAAATCCAGTAGTGTCTTGGCAAAATTGGTATCATCCTCAATGATCAGGATGACCTTGTCGGTGCTGGAGATATCATCCCGGTCATCCGCGATCTCCTGCGGAATCTTGTCTACCGTAAAGCGCTCTGGCAGCGGATCTGTGACCTGCTCCGGGAAGACCTGCGGAACTTCCACCGGCTTTACGAACTGTTCCTCTTTATCAGCTGCTGCAACCGGGTGTAGCGGCAGGCTGAGTGTAAATTCACTGCCGATGTTTTCCTTACTGGTGAGTTCGATCTCTCCCCCAAGAAGCCTGGAAAGCTCTCTGCTGATGGATAATCCCAGTCCTGTTCCACCAAAGCGACGTCTTGTAGAGCCATCCGCCTGTTGGAAAGCTTCAAATATCAGGCTTTGCTTATCTGCCGGAATTCCAATACCGGTATCCGTGACCTTGAAATCTACGCGCTGATTTTCTTTGTCGAGGTTTACGGTAAGGCGTACCTCACCTTGTTCGGTGAACTTGATGGCATTCGAAAGCAGGTTTTTTAGTACCTGTTCCAGGCGCATTTTATCAGTCTCCATAGACTTGAGGTCGTCGTCCAGTTCAATAAACAGGTTCAACTGCTTGTTTTTTGCCAAAGGAGCGAATAGTGACCGCATATCGGTGGCCACTTCATCCAGGTGTACGTATGCAAATTCAAGCGTCATTTTACCGGCCTCAATTTTGGAGAGATCCAGAATTTCGTCGATTTACCCAAGAAGC
>JARKUW010000042.1 GCA_029851965.1 Bacteroidota bacterium
CATCTAACACCTGATTTACCTAGCAATCGATACAGGACCTTCAGCTACTTGCATTATATCGTCTACGTATCGGAAAGAAGCCTTTTTGCCGTAGTAATTAAACTTTTAAAACCGTATTTAAAACAATAGTTAATAAAAAAGGTTTACCTAATAATCAAATTATTGATGAAAAATTAAAATTTATAAGAATGTTATCCATTATACTGTAAGTTGTTAATTTTCAGAGAAACAGGCAAAACCTAAAAACAAAATTTTAACGCTTTTTGTCTTCCAGAAGAGTTTCAGCACAGGTGGTGGTATCACAATTAACCTTTAACTAGCCAAATTGTAAGTCGATGAATGACAAGATTACTTCTTCAAGCGAGTTGATGACGGATGACATACAGGAAAACGTCAACAAACTCGGAAAATGGTTTCACAACATCAACCTCAACGGAATTCAAACTGCACCCGATCACTTCCTTGGTGACTATCCCAACGTCAAATTCCAGATGTTTGCGGATGCAATTCCTAAAGATCTTACCGGAAAATCTGTGCTGGACATCGGCTGCAATGCCGGTTTCTATTCCATCGAAATGAAGCGCCGCGGTGCGGAACGTGTACTGGGCATAGATTCGGATGAAGTTTACCTGAATCAGGCGCGCTATGCAGCCAAAGTTTTGGGTGCCGATATCGAGTTTAGAAATATGTCGGTCTATGACGTCGGTTCTCTTGGTGAAAAGTTTGACGTGGTGATTTTTATGGGTGTGCTTTACCACCTGCGGCACCCGCTGCTGGCCTTGGATATCTTGTACGATACCGTTGTTAAGGACCAGTTAATTTTCCAATCCATGCAGCGCGGCAGTGACCAGGTGGGTCCTGTTGAAGCAGATTACGATTTCTGGAATAAAGAGATCTTTGAGCGCCCGGAATTTCCGCAGATGTATTTCATCGAACACCGGTATTCGAATGATCCAACAAACTGGTGGATTCCGAACCGCGCCGGAATGGAAGCAATGCTTCGGAGTGCCGGCTTTGAAATCGTTCAACACCCTGAACTTGAAGTTTATATTTGCCGCCGTGGTCAGTTGATAGACGATCAGGTACGTCCCGTTTACCCTATAAAGAAATAATATACGATATGATCGAAGCTGTAAAGTTCTGGAACGAACCGAATAATAAATCACATTGGAATTTTGACATCGACCAGGGATGGCATATCTATGCCGACATGGTAAAATTGGCTGCGAAAGCAGCGAAAGCCGAAAAGCCGGATATCACCAGGGTACTTGGAGGCATCTCACCTATAGATCCCGGCTTTCTGCAGCACTTAAAAAGCCTGGGTACACTTGACGACCTCAACGCGGTTGCAGTACATGGTTTTCCGCTCGACTGGAACTTATGGAATATAAACGAATGGCCGGATAAAATTGCAGAGATCCGGGCGGTTACAGATCTTCCAGTATGGGTGACGGAGGTCGGCGTGTCTACCTTTGGTGCGGAGGAGGTACAGGAATTTGGTTTCCGGCGCACCGCGGAATTGCTGACGGGGTTGGTTGACCGTATTCACTGGTACAGCTTATACGACCTGCCGCAGGCATGGGGAGCTACAACACGGCACCGCGAGGCAGAAGGATCTTCCTATTACCGCCACTTCTATATGGGGCTGCTGCACGAAGATGGAACACCAAAACTTGCTTTGAAACACTTCTCGGATTACACCCCTGAATTTGGCCTTTGCCAATGGTTCCACTTTGAAGATCATCGCCTGGAACAGGCTGTGGAATGGTTGAGACGTCTTGGCGTAAAACGCCTGAGGACCGGACTGAGCTGGGCAGACTCACTTCGGCCAGATTCAGAAAAATGGTTCGATAAGATGATGACTGCTTTGGATGAATTTGATCTTACAATCACGTTCTGCTTTACGCCGGAAGAAAAAGGCATTGAAGCGCACCATACCAGCCCACCTCATCACATCGAAGAATTTGCGGATTTTTGCGCAAGAATGATGCGCCGTTATGCATAGGGTATGTACGACCGGAAATCGCACCATCAGCGCCTGCAAAATCCCGAGGATTTAAAGGCAATTCCGAATGCCTGGATGCAGTGCATGCGCCGCGGCAATTTCGAAGAAGCGTGGAAACTTAGTGAAAAAGTTCTGGCGTCGGGGGTTAATCGTGATCCCCGCTTACCCAGACACTACCAGTGTGTGTGGAATGGGACGCCGCTACAAGGAAAGCGTGTACTTGTGCGCTGCTATCATGGGCTGGGTGACACCATTCAGTTCATCAGGTATGTGCCCCTACTGAAAAGAATTGCCCGGGAAGTAATCATATGGGCACAGCCACCGTTGATTGATCTCTTAAATAATCTTCCGGGAATAGACCAGCTTCTACCCTTGCACGACGGGAAACCGGAGGTTGAATATGACGTTGATCTGGAAGTGATGGAACTCCCGTTTATCTTCCGTACAACACTACAAAGCATCCCTCGTGACATTCCTTACCTGTTTGCCGATCCACTGCCGCTTACTGGCGGCGAAGGTTTGAATGTCGGGCTTGTCTGGCAAGCCGGAGACTGGAACCAGTCGCGCTGCATCCCGTTTACCGCACTTGCCCCTTTAAATCAGGTCAAGGGTATAAACCTGTATATTCTTCAGGCGAATGCAGCCGCAGCCGGGTGGAAAGAAGGATTTGGTATCCATCCCGGGGAGTTTAACTTGTATGACTATGCAAGGGTGATCCGTGGACTGGATCTGATGATCAGCGCGGATTCAATGCCGGCACATCTCGCCGGGGCAATGAATGTACCTGTCTGGACGTTATTGCACGATCAGGCAGACTGGCGATGGATGGACGAACGGACTGACAGTCCATGGTATCCTTCCATGCGGTTGTTCCGGCAGCCGCACCAGGGCGGCTGGGATCCGGTCATTGAAAGTGTAGCATCAGAATTGCAGCTACTCGCTTCGGATAATCATCCTGATGCTGGAAAACTGTAGCGTTTTACTTCTTAAACTCCACGTAACGCTTTTTCATCTCTCCGAAATTTCCTTTGTGGTAGGCTAGTCCGTGGTAAAATGATGCGGCAAAACGTGCCCAGTTGACATATATCCAGGGCATCCTGGTTTTTCTCGCCAGCCAGAACATACGGTGGCTCCATTTGGAGATCCAGAACCGGGTCCGGTAAATCATCTTACGTGATTTTTCAGGCCTGTTTGCATCCGGACGTACACGTTTTACGGGCTGAACGCCATATGGCGCCCAGGTCAGGCGATAAGCGAGTCCTTCTCTGCGTTGTCTGAAGCCTGCTGCCTGCGTTTGTTCTACAAACTTGCCATCTACCTCCTCCAGCTGCAAGCGGCCTTCAAGCACTGCAGCAGAGATTAGTGCGCTGACAACAAGCGATCGTGCCACCACGACGTTGGTTCCATTTCCGTCAGAAGAATAGGGTTCTACCCAGGCATCACCGAAAGCAACATCTGCAGTCTCTGAAACCACATCATCGCAGAAGTTACATGCAGAACTCATAAAAAAGCCGGCACCCCAGTCGCCATCCGCCAGGTGCCACCAGTCTTTATTTACCTGATGTCCGTCATTTAACTTGAGCATGGCATTGTACCAGTTTGCCGGTCGGTTCGGATTTTTGTACCGGTATTCTACTTCTTTCACCTTCTCTAAGGGAACCTGCATCTGCCAGGCAAAGCTCTCCACAAACTGCGCGCTCTTCATATGTCCGCAGAAAAGACCCAGCGTAAAGCAAATGCGCTCCTGGAACACCGGATCCTGCTGGCGCAGCAGCTGTATTGCCTTGATCATACAGGGAAGTGCGACAACTGCATACCTGCCGGGCACCTTATGGATTGTTTGTAGAATTTCGGACATCTCAACCGGGTAATAGCGGGATTTCGCCCCTTCATTCAGTTCCTGTTGAGTTCTGGATATGCGGTAGCGGAAGTATTTTCCATCTTCCTGAGGATCTTTGGTTGCGATAACATGCGCAACACCATCAATCAAACCTTTACGCATCAGTTCTGACGCCACCCAGGTGACCATTCCACCAGAACTCCCCTGTGTACGGAAATTGTCTTCCCGCACATGACCGACGAAAGCCTTTTGGAAGCGGCCAATTGTATCGCTGTGTTGAGGCGTCGAAGGAAAATTCAGCACAGAAAGTTCATCTTCTTTTTCTGCAACCGGCGAAAAGGGACAAGTTTTACTGAAAGTTTCTGAGGGCTTCTGGTACCACTGAGAAGGCCCATGTGGCTTATAAAGGCCGTAGTATCGAACTGCATTTTCGTGTCTGATCCATCCAGGCGCGATTGTGCGACACAGCTCCCGCAGCCAATGCACAATCCGGAACGTACGATATCATTCGGGCTGAACACTGCTGTCATGACAATTCGAATAACTTTGGTTCCAGGGCCTCATCCAGATACCGGTTGGACTGTGCCCGCAATAAGGCAATACGATCCTGTATCTCCGGATCGAGTGGTTCAGACAGCCGGGCCTGGTAAACTTCTGCAGGTGTATTTTCCATAATCAGGTGCTTCTCACCGCCTATTTTCTGCATCAGCCCCTGAACCTTAATGCTTCGGTATGGCGATGTTTCACAAACAAAAGGTTTCGAATTGATCAGCGAGAAAACACAGCCATGAAAGAAGTTTGTCACGACCGCTTGTGATTGCGTAATGAAAGTTGCAAAATCATGCGGATCTGCCGTGATCCAGTGCTCATCCGCCCAGTCGTTGCGGTAGCCAATGCTTACGAGCGGGAGCTTCTCGCGGCTGGCCCATTCCCGGATCTCACGGATGAAGAACTCCGAGAAGTTATGGCCATAGACTGCCACGTAGGGATGCGGAATGTGGCTTAGATCTGCGGGTTGGTAGTGGATTGGAAACTGCAGGCAGGGGTCAAGCACCATCTCTGGTTTAAATCCCAGGGCAGCCTCAATGATCTCACTCGAATTCTCGTCGCGCACGGAAATATGATCAAACTTTAGAAGCTTCTTAGCCCAGTCTGCATCAAGCCCCCAGGACGATTGATAGTTGCCAAAACTGGCCGCATAGGAGATCAGGCGTTTAGCCTTCAGCCCTTCGCCATAAAATAGCGGACAGTAGCTATACCAGGGATGAGAAAGATTCCAGACTTCGTCACTGCCTACAACGACAAGATCATATTCGTCCATACCAGCCGGATCATCCAGCTCGAAAGGGGCTGAAAGCGGCAGGGAGTTAAATAGTGTGAAGAATTTTTCAGTTTTCTGCCGGTAAAGGGTGTGATCAGCCTTCGGAACGGGCGTGGGCAACACCGGCTGCAGCGCACATTTCCATTCTGAAAAGTTTACGCGGTTGGAATGATGATCCAGAATTACGGCATTGTGTCCGCGTTGCTGCAGACCTTCAACTAAGCAGCGGGACTGCCAGTAACTTCCATAATTTATACAACGGTGAAATGTGAGAACGCCTATTTTTAAACTTCGATTGTTCGTGTTTTCCAAATCAATTAATTTATGCTTAAGTAAACAAGATAGATTAGCCGGGTTAATGTTTAGAAAACAAAAAACCATTCATTAAGTTTACAAGGCATGACTAAATTTCTCCTTATTCGCCACGCGACGACCAACGCTGTGGGTAAAAGCTTATCCGGGCGCTTGCCTGGAATAGATTTAAATGATGCCGGCAGAGCCCAGGCGCAGCTTCTGGCTGAACGGATGAGAAACCTGCCGGTTGCGGCTATATATAGCAGTCCGCTGGAGCGTGCGGTACAGACCGCCGCTCCCATTGCAGCCGCCCTGGATTTAACCTGCAACATAGCGGAAGATTTTGTGGAGATCGACTTCGGTAAATGGACCAATAAGCAATTTACAGAACTGGAAAATGATGCAGACTTCCAACGGTTCAACACGTTCAGGAGCGGGATGCGGATTCCGGGCGGAGAAACCATGCAGGAAGCACAAAGCCGGATGCTTCGTGGTTTGGAAAAACTCGCGTCTGATCATCCTGAGGAAACCGTTGCGGTAATCAGTCATTCTGACGTGATCAAGTCTGCAATTGCGTACTATGCAGGCATTCACCTGGATATGTTCCAGCGGATTGAAATTAGCCCGGCTTCAATAAGTGTGTTGGAGATCTATAATGATTTCGCAAGAATCCTGTCGCTAAATGACACTGGAACATTGCCTGTTTAGCGTTGAAATATCTGAGCTTCAAGCACACTTATCCGCGGATGAGCGCGCGTTAGAATTATGACAGTTTGCAAACATAATATTTTGACAGTCAGTTCTTATACGTAGTTAAAACAAGTAGTTTTGCACCCGAAATACGGAATATACGTAAGGCGCGAGTTGAATCCCTTTTCGGCCAGCAAGCTGGAGGTAAAAGGTCAACAATTCTAAACCTGCATACCACAAAACTACAAAGAACTACAATGAACTTTCAAACTTCCGAGGTTTTAACGGAAACTCAAATCGCATCAGGACAAAAATCCATTCTGAAAGACAGCCTTGCCGGTGAAGCAATGGTTAACATGTCTGGAGGGGCATTCATTACAGCAATGGCGCTTCACCTTGGGGCCTCTAACTTTCAGATCGGTCTGCTTGCCAGCTTGCCGATCTTAACGAACATTTTTCAGCTGCTATCCATCTGGCTGGTACAGCGCTACAACAACCGCCGTGCAGTTGCGGTAATCGGATCATTTTTAGGGCGGGCGCCGATGCTACTTGCAGGCTTTCTTCCGTTTATATTTTCTACGGCGGTGGGCTTGAAATTGTTGCTCGCCATCTTATTTGTACATTACTTTTTTGGTTCCATTGCTGGTGCAAGCTGGAATGCCTGGGTAAAAGATCTGATCCCGGAAAAAGGTCTGGGCAGCTTCTTTTCGAAACGGACGAAATGGGTTACGATGCTGAGTGCAGTGCTTGGGCTTTGTATCTCGCTGACGATTGATTTCGTGAAGGCACAGCATAGCGATTACCTTACGCTTACCTATTACGCCATATTCATTGGCGGAGGGCTGGTTGGTCTGGTTGGGGTGTATTGGCTTGCGCAGGCACCAGAGCCTACTCCCATCCAAGTCAGGGAAAATATATTTGAGCAGTTTAAAAAGCCCCTGGGAGATATAAACTTCAAAAACCTGCTGATCTTCAATGCGGCCTGGGCGTTTTCTTTAAACATTGCTGTTCCATTCTTTACCGTTTTTCTGATGAGAACCATGGGTCTGCCGCTATCCTATGTGATTGGCTTTACCATACTTGCGCAGCTCAGCAACATCTTAACGATCAAAACGCTTGGAAGCTATACGGATCGTTTCAGCAACAAGACCATCATTAACATTTGTGCGCCAGTATACATCAGCTGCATTTTCGCATGGATATATGCCTCGGTTCCGGACAACAGGCTTTATGGAATTTTGATCCTTGCCATTGTAAGCGTAATCAGCGGAACAGCAACCGGGGGAATTAACCTGGCCTTAAACAACATAGGGATGAAACTGGCGCCCCGTCGTGAAGCCATGGCCTATATGTCGTCCTTGAATATGGTTGTTGCATTCTTCTCGGCGATTTCGCCGATGATCGGGGGAGGAATAGCGGACCTGCTGGCCGGCCAGGAGATTGTCTGGAATGTACAGCTTAAGAGTAGCGAAGGCATCCGTGTGATCGAAATGATTGACCTGCATGGATGGGGCTTTCTGTTTGTCATCGGGGCACTGATGGCTGCAGCATCGCTCAAGTTACTGAATAAGGTGAAAGAGCGGGGAGAAATACAAAAAGACCGTGTTTTGCATTACATGCACATCCGCTTACGGAAAGAGATCCGCAAGAACTCGAGTGCCATTTACAGGAGAGGCGTGATCAGCCCGATGCAGAAAGCACACACCATGCTTCGCCCAACCGCAGATGAAGCGGCATAGCAACCCGGGTGTTGTGTGCCTGCGCTAATCCATAGCAAGCCTGTTTATCAAGGCTGTACTCTGCATGGTGGCGTGCTCCAGGCGGTCTTTGAAAAACAATTGTGCCTGATTGAAATGGGTTTTGTATCCGTTCATATCCCGGTATCCGATGATGGAGGACCATTCCCGCACGGCGGAGTGGAATTCGAGATCATCGCCGCGTATCGTTTTATCGTATAAAGCCGTTTCGATGGATTCTTCGAGCAGTTCTTCATCCTGAAACAGCAACTCGGCAATGCCCAGGCGCAGGCGGAAGGGCGGTGTTTCACAGATCAGGTTGTTGTAGGGATTAACCCCCAAATGGTGCCATGCATCTACCATACTCAGCAAACTTAAGTGGGAATTGGCCTTTCGTACCATGTCATTTGCGCCCAGCGAGAATTCTTTGATGATATCCCGGCTGAGCATCACCGGCGTATTGTGTTCATGAAAGACAAACTCTTTGGCTTTGTACAACCGCTTACGCAAGGCAGCTTCGTCTTCTCTGATCATCAGTTTAAAAAGTTCTGATTCCGACTGTGCGTATTGACGTACCTGTGGAGATACATAGGGATTTAAAATGGCTAAGCCACCATATATGTGTGCCTTTTGGCTGAATATCCGAAGGGTTGTCAGTATTTTGATGTTGTCGATTCCGCCAGTATAAGAGGCATTTTCCCAGGGGAAAAAACCGGCCTCCTTCCATGCGGTTCCCATGCTTTCGAAACCAAAGTGGGTGACGGCTTGCGTATCTGCAACAATCTTATCGTGATGGTGATAATCAGAAATTTCGACAAGTTCGGATCCTAATGTAACCAGTATGTCGGTCATGATCTGATAGGCGCGCGCGCTGGAACGATAAGGGATGACAATGAGCTTCTGCCCTACCGGATCTATCCCGGGTCCATGTAAGGAATGACAGGTAACGATATGGGTGTCCTTTGGCAGGTACTTTTCGAAGGCATCGACCTCGGGGTGTTTAACAGATGTAAGGCCGGACACGATTGCACCGTACTTCGTTGCCCATCCATACTGTTGTACAACTTCACTGAATTTCTCAGCTTCGACAGCATAAAAGATGACGTCACATTCCCGGCTGATGTTTCGCCCGTCCTCGCGCATTTCGATGCCGAGCGTTTCTGCGGATTCACGAAGTTGTTCCACACGATGTGGAAGATCACAACCATACACCTGGTAACCTGCCTGAGCGAATAATCTGGCGTACAGAAACCCCATATCACCCATACCTATAATCCCAATTTTCATTTTTATATATTTTAATGAGATGCCCCGATTAGAAGTTCATCATTTGTTCTTGTTCCTGGAGAAAACGTGCTGTCGCCGGTTCTTCATTGCTGGTCTGTACTCTGTTACTCGTATTAGTTCGTATATTTCGCAGGTCTGTTTATCAGTCTTTGAATATTATTTTGCACAATAATCCATTTACACGGATTATTTAAGCAGTAAACATCAACATTAAATGTCTTTTCACAAAATCTCTACGAAAAAAGCGATTGTGCGAGTTAAATGTCCGTATTCTTTTGCTGGCTTTCGAGGTTTTGTTTCAAATTAGTGAAATAAACGACTTTTTACTTAACAATTAAGG
>JARKUW010000052.1 GCA_029851965.1 Bacteroidota bacterium
CCTGTTATTAACAATTTCATACCTGCGTTATAAGGTGGGAATTTTTGAGAACATTTATACAACGATACACAAATATCAGTATTTATACTGATAAAAATAAAAATTTATCTGAGAAGTGTTGTGCAAAATTACGTATTAATCTCAGATAACTACAACACCCGGTAAAAAGAAAATGTTTTTTACAATTTTATGGATATTAACGATATCTCCCTCAGTATCAAACCTCAACAAAAAACAGCCATAGACAGCATGAAAACCTAATCTGAACCAGGAAACTCATGCATTAGAGGCTTTGTGGACCAATTAAAATCATCCACAGCAGAAAGTAGATTTAAGGCAATTTTTAGTTCCTGGAGATCTTCTTAAGCACTTCTTCACCGAAGTTGGCAGGATCTGACGGCGTATTCTCCTGCGCAGCTCGGCTGTGCCCATGTAAAGAAGAGGAAAGCAGTGACCGTTTATAATGCTCGATGTATAACGAAAGCGCTCCGTTTAATACCAGAATGGAAAACACAATCAATCCGATCAGCTGCATATTGCCAAGCTGCTGCAGGGAAAATGCCATGGCAATAAAAAGCATATTGACCACGGACAAAACCAGTGTCGCCTGAACATGGCTCATGCCTAAAAAAAGCAGCCGGTGATGCAAATGATTACTGTCAGCTGTAAACGGAGAGGTATTCTTTAACACACGAAGGATAAGTACTCTTAGTGTATCGAAAATTGGAATAATTAAGATCCCAATGACTAACCCGGCACCCGAAGTAATCTCAAAAGGGCCAAACATAACCATAGTCGCTGATGAAACTTGCAAGAACTTCAGGCTGAGTAAAACAGCAACGAAACCCAACAAAAGGGATCCGGAATCGCCCATGAATATCTTTGCCGGGGTGATGTTGAAAAAAAGAAAGCCGATCAACGCGCCTGTTAGTGACAGCGAAAGATAAGACCAACCGGTCTCCCCTGCTTTATAAAACAGGAAGGCAAATATCAAACTAAAGATTACACCCAGCGTGCCCGCAAGTCCGTCAATGCCATCGATCAGATTGAACGCATTTACGATACCTACCACAAAGAAAATGGTAAGTATTACGCTGCTCACATATGGGAGCTCCTGAATGCCGAACATTCCATGCAGATTTTCAATTCTAAAGTTCGCCACCACCACCGTGATTAATGCACTTCCAAGCTGAGCTAAAAACTTGATTGTCGGACTTAAGCCAACGACGTCGTCTTTCAATCCGGTCATGAAAAGAATCAAGCCCGCAGCCATCAGCACGTTGGCTTCAGGGATCAGGTGAGACGGGATAAGTAAGCTGCAGGAAAACAAAAATCCAGTGAAAATTGCGATTCCACCAAAATTAGGCACTAGCCGTTTATGCACCTTTCGGCTTTCGGAAGGATCATCGAACAGATGTTTCCGGAACGACACACCGATGATTGATGGTATTGTAAACACCACAAGCAATAAACTGACTAGAAAAGTGAGCGTAAATATCATTTAATTTCTTTAATCTTAAAAACATCGCAAACAACAATTGCGCCAATAAAACTATGCTTCCTTTTCCCGAAGCTGCAAAACGGCCTCAAGGGCTCTACCTGTCTCCCCGGGGACTTTATCAGTTGGAGAATTCAGGAACTGCTTCACTTTTCGCAGCGGCTTCAAAAACAAGGTGAAAAAATATGGTTTTACCCCGTTGATCTCCCAAGCCTCGCGATCCTCAAGATTGGCACGCAACCGGTTCTTCAGGCTGGAATTACTTACTCCGCCGGTACGCATATTCACCAATACCTCAGGAACGTAGCTGATTTTTATCTTGTTCACGTGTACAAACCGGAGCATCAACTCGTAGTCGGCTGCACTTTTAAAGGTGGTGTTAAACCCCCCATAGCGGTCGTAGACACTTTTTTTAACGAAAAATGTAGGATGAGGTGGCATCCAGCCGTATAAAAAACTTCCAACTTTATATGTTCCGGAGACCCAACGTCTGAATACACGCGCCGTGTCATCTGCATGGACATAATGCAGATCACCAAACACGCCATCAACTTCCTGGCACTTAAACTCGGAAACTACTTTCTCAATCACATGCGTACTGGAATAGAAATCATCCGAATTCAAAAAAGCAACAATATCACCCGTGGCCATGGATAGCCCCTTGTTCATTGCATCGTATATTCCCTGGTCCGACTCAGATATAAGCAAGTCAATTTTTTTTCCATAGGATTCTATTTTCTTTAGGGTGCCGTCTGTTGAACCGCCATCGACAATGATGTATTCGATATCAGGATAGGTCTGACTTAAAACCGCGTCTATGGCGGAGCAAATCGTCTCAACGCTGTTATATACAACAGTTATTACAGACACTTTCATATTAAGCTGGCGTAAAGTTTCTTGGTTTCCTCATAACATTTTTCCCAGGAGAATTTTAGCGATTGCTGAATCCCCTTCCTGATGAACACCTCCCGCGCCGCCACGACAGCCTTTAACGCCTCATTTGCCTCATCAAGATCAAGGCTACTCAACAGATAGCCGGCATCACCAGCTACTTCCGGGATCGAGGATCCATTGAGTGCGATAAACGGACATCCGGCACGCATCGCTTCCAGCAAAGGGATTCCAAATCCTTCATAGGAAGAGGGGTACAGCAAACAGGAAGCCTGATTGTAAAGCGTATTAAGGCTGGCCGTACTGATATTGGTATGTACGGTATAGCGGCCCTTCAACTGTGAATCTAAATACAATTTTTCGGATGGTGTTAGCTTCGCGCCAACAATGTTTAGCCGACAGTCCTTATGCATTCCGGCGAGCTGCGCCGCAAACCTGAAATTCTTGTAGTCGTCACGTGCACCCACATACAGCAGGCATAAATCCTCTGGAACCAGGTCAGCTTCCGGCTTAAATTCCTCAGAAACGCCATTGTGAATGACATGAACGATCTTTTCGTTCAGTTGCGGATAGAATTTCAGCAGGTCTCTTTTGGTGTTTTCAGAAGGCGTTATCAGGGCATCACTTTCCAGTATGGTGCGGCTTTTGGCAAAGTTATGCAACCATACTCTCGGGCCTTTAAAAAAAAGATCATGTGTAAAATCATGAATCGTCGCAACAACTTTGACGTTGTTCTTCCTGGCCGGAACCCGGAAATAACTGGAATGGAACACACCCTGATCCTCAAATTCCCAGTCGTTCAGCCTGCGGAACCGCTCAATCAACTTTGCACCAGTCTTGCTTACCGCAACCGGAGCCTGACTTAAATCCAGTCGTCGGCGTAGAATATTGTCATTGCCAAGCCGTGTTTCATAAAATCTCAACCGGACACTATTGTCTTTCAAAAAACGACTCGTAAGCTCATACCAATAAGAAGAGATCCCTCCTATGTTCTGTAAGTCGTATACAATGTTATCGTAGTATAAATTCATGTAATCCGGTGATTGTCCTAGAGTTGCTCCAGAACTTTCCTTCTTAGATGCAAAAGTGTGTAATAATGTGCAAATGTTTGCATCCGCCCTAATTTCCTGAACTTATTTCTGGCCATAAAAAATAATAACGAGAAGATATCGCTCTTATAAGCCTTTATATAGCCGGAAATAAGCGCTTTCGTTTCATCAGCTAAAGAATCTTTATAGATCCTATAGAATGAATTGATCATTTTATAGTTCTTAACAAATACGGGCAGCAGGAAATCAACTTGTTTTACATACCGGTTCACCCTGGAAGAAAGCTGGTTCCGATGCACGTTACCGCTTACATTGCTGGCATGCTGCCGGTAAGAGATCAGTTTAGCCGGGTTCAACACGGCCCTACCCAGGGTACAGGCCACCAGTGCTACCCAGTAATCGTGATTCTCAGCGGTTTCGGGTATGTGCCGGATCTTATTGATCAATGCTCTGTTCAGGATCATTGTGCAGCCGTATGCATGATTTTCCGTTAACAGGATATTAAAGTCGAGCGCATCAGGCATTCTAAGCTCCTGGGAAATCACATTGCCCGAATCGTCCACATACTCCAAAGAGCCATAAACAAGGATCGGCTGACTTGCCTTTGATTTTATTTCCTGCTTCTCAATGTAGCTCAGGGAATTCTCAATTTTATTCTTCTTCCAGATGTCATCCTGGTCCGCAAACATGACGTAAGGCGTACGAAGCGTATATGCATAATCAAACAGCACACTAAAATTTACGGTCGCCGAGCCATGTTTCCCATCTAAGGAGAGCAATTTGATCCGGCTGTCTGCTTGAACATACTTCTGAATGATCGATACGGTATCATCGGTAGACAAGTCGTCGCGGATGATTAGTTCCCAATCGGTATAAGTTTGTGCAAGAATACTATCCAGTTGTTCTGCAATAAATTTTGAACCATTAAAGGTTGCCATTAAAATTGTAACCATCATTTAATAGCCAATCGGTTAATTATAAAAAAGAATACAACAAAGAATAAATTGAAATAATTTGTGAAACTACACATAAATATACAAAACACAAATAATGACCACTCTACAATGTAGTAGGGGGAGCGCTTACTCAGGTAATTTTTGAAAGAATTCATGGATAAAAAGCCGTACAGGAAATTAAATCCCGCAACCCCGAACCACCTGAAATCCAGAAAGGGATCAATCAGATACGTGCCCAATAAAGAATACGCACTGTACTGCATCGGATAGACCTGATCCGCATTGACGGGCAATGCACCGATCACCGGCCGGAGCGCATATGCCCCATAACTTACATACTGGTCGCGCACCGCAAGCTCAGCAATGGTGTTACCCGTCGTAAAATTCAATCCCCCATACAGGGATAAATACGTCTCAAGAATATTAGAAGGCTTATTGATGCCCGAATACAGCTTTAAGAATTCATTAGCAGAACCCGCATTTTCCTGATATTCCGAATTATCCCGAAGCTGCCCCAGCAAAATGAAAAGCAGAATACATACAGCACCAACGGCAACCAACTTTGCCACTGGTATTTTCTTATAATAGGAAATCGCCACCAGCATGGAAAAAAAGAAAAGAACAATGATCTGCCGGCTAAAAAAGTTCAGAATGATGAAAGAGCTCAGCAGGCTGCAGGCCAGGAACACCCATAAGGGAATAAGGCCACGCTTGTAGGTGATGTAAAACATGGCCGGAAGCACCGCATTCAGGACGATGAAGTTATGTAAAGGTGTGACCTCATTTTTATTCAGGTCATCATACACCGCGGCATTTCCGAGATTCAGTACGGGCAGGTAGCCCAGCTGCCGGATTTCCATTATAAATACCGCTACACCCACAGCCAGCAACAGCAGCAGGAACGCAAAGCTGAGCTGCGGACTCAGCGTTGGTATGATGTTGCGGAATGTTAGTTTTTTTGTCTTGTGCGCCACCATCCCCCCTGCAATAAAGGAAATGATGCTGAGTAGGATGATGCCGATGAACAGCGGACTATACGCTTGCTGCCGGTCCGAGATGATTAAGAAAGAAAAACCGGAGATGTAAATAAAGATTCCATACAGCGCAAACGGATTGATGAGCTGCTTGAATTCATAGATCGAATACACAATCAGGGCTTCTGCCAGAATAATGAACAATAGAAAAGGAACCAGCTCTGGAAGCGTA
>JARKUW010000070.1 GCA_029851965.1 Bacteroidota bacterium
GGGCGAATGTGATAGATTCGGGCGATCATTTTAACGTTATTTCCGCAGGTGATATATTTTAGTGCTATTGCATAAGAAAAAAGCTGTTCATTAATCTGAACAGCTTTTTTTGGTTGTTTTCTGTAGTACAGGTGTTCTTGTAGTGTTTGTGTTCTTGTCGTACATGTGCTTCAGCAAACCATCCGGCGAAGAACCACTGTGAAGAGTAGCCCATTAGAAGCGAACAGTAGAAAACATGATATAGAGCATCTGCCGTTAACGAGCTGTCACAGAATCGCCTGTTAGGGTTCTGCGTCAAAAAGAATGCTGTAGAACTGCCGTTAACAGGATCAAAGCTGCGTGTTACAAATATCCTGTCAAAAGAATGCTGTTAAATCCTGCTATTAACATAACACTAACGAACATGCTCTTAAAAATACCCCTGCAAGAACACACCACTAAAAACCTGCCCAAGAACCCCTTGAAAATAAAAAAGGAAGAAAATTACCTTGATAATCTTCTTCCTTCGTAGAATATTACTGTCCTCTTTGGATAAAAAATAATATCTGTTAACAGGCATAGAACTGCGAAGCCGTTCCGCCTGAGAACAGATGTTATTTTTTATTATCGATGGCCCGGTTTATCACATCCTGAATCCGTCCTCTTATAGACAATTTACCCAGCTGCTCTGAAACCGTAGGGTTCACCCTGTTTGATAAAAACACATAAACCAAACCTCTGGAAGGGTCCACCCACACGCAGGTTCCCGTATATCCGGTATGACCGTAGGTCTGAGGAGACGCGAGTTGCGAAGGGTATTTCTTTGTTGTATCCGGATCCCAGCGATCAAACCCAAGTCCTCTTCTGCTGACGTTGGACTGCTTGGAGGTAAACATATCAACGGTTTCAGGTTTGAAATACTGTTCTCCGCCATAAGTTCCTTTGTTCAGGAGCATCTGATATAAGATCGCGACATCATTGCTGCTGGCGAACAGTCCGGCATGTCCGGAAACGCCACCGACCATTGCTGCACCCGGATCGTGTACATAGCCATTCAGCAAAGTCTTCCGGAAAAAGGTGTCGTTTTCTGTAGGAACAATTTGTTCCCTACTGAAGCGGTTACGCGGCAAAAAGCCTGCAGTCTGCATACCCAGTGGCTTGTAGAACTGCTCCAGGGTGTATTCGTTCAGCGGTTTACCACTGATGCGCTCCACGATATCTTTCATCATGTACATACTCAGATCGCTGTATACATATTTGCCCCTGGTTTTAATCGGTGCATTCAGCATCTGCGGCCACATCACGTCTTTGAAATAATCTTTGCGCATGTAATAGCCGTCTGCAACTTTGGTTGGGAAAGCAGCGGAAGAGTCTGAACTGTGGTCAGTTGCCTTCAGTGAGTTCTGAAAAGGAATAAAAGGGACGAAGCCTGCCTGGTGGAGCATCACTTCCCTCACCTGAACGGCATTCACGCCAGTTAAGCGTGCCTTCGGTATGTACGCGCCAACATTGGTGTCCAGAACAAGTTTATGTTCCTCAAACAAGCGCATCACCATTGGGGTCGTCGCGCTCACTTTGGTCACCGAAGCCAGGTCGAAGATGTCCGTTACCTTTTCCGGGATTGCGCCATCGTACTCATGACTTCCATATGCCTTGTTGAAGATCACCTTGCCATCTTTGGCCACCAATACGACCATTCCTGGTGCGGCTTTCATGCGTATGGCTTCAGCGGCAATATTGTCGATTTCCTTCAGGTCATCTGAATTGACGCCGGCATCTTCCGGAACGGTGTATTTAAGCCGTGTTGCGGTGGTCGTGAAACCCGATCCGGCGGTGTATTTACCGGAGTAGCCTTTAGCAAGCTTGTTGCTCGCCGGGATACCGCCAAAGATGATCTGTGGCACGATTGCAGCCGCTTCAGCGTCTGTTTTGTCGGTCCAAACGATCGGCGCAGCGGTCATGTCGAAAGAGGTAAGGCGGTTGCCGTCGCCAAAAAAGGCGACAATCACCTCCTTGCTTTTCGCGAGCATGTTGATGAAGTTGATGTACTTCGCGTCCTTCGCCTGGTCGTTGGAGACGCTGACTACGACGGTATTGAAGAACTTCAGGTCGTCTTCCAGCTCGACAAGCGCCCCGGCACCCTGGTAGTTGGCTGCGCGGAACGGCGTTACTTTGTCGTATTTGTTCAGCATGCTGTCTACCACCGCCTGGTTCTCATAACCCAGGTCTACCGTCGCAATTGTCTTTTTACTCAGGGCTGTTAATGGGATTACGTTCGACTGGTTGTTCAGCAATACCGTTTGCTGGAGTATGGAGTTTATTGTACTTAGACGCGATTGATTCTTGGTGTGCTGGGCACAGGCATTGAGGCTCAATATGGAGAGCAGCGATAGGGATATCGTGCTCAGTAACTTAATTCTTTTCATAAACTTTTTCTCCATTGATATAGGTTTTTAAAACTTGGGTGGTCAGTATGGTAGGGGCATTGGTGGTCATGATGTCGTTGTCGAGGATGACAAAGTCGGCAAGTTTTCCTTTTTCCAGACTTCCTTTTTCATTTTCTTCAAAGTTCGCTTTAGCGGCCCAGATGGTCATCCCTCTAAGTGCTTCTGTTTTGCTCAAAGCATTTTCCATCTGGAAGCCACCCTTCGGATAGTCATGGGCATCCTTGCGGACAGTTGCGGCAAAGAAGGTAAGCAGCGGATTGATGTTCTCCACCGGGAAATCGGTACCCAGGGGCAGCCATCCATTTTGCTGCAGCAGCTGTTTGTAGGCGTAGGCACCTTTAAGGCGTTCCTTGCCGAGGCGGTCACCCGCCCAGTACATGTCAGATGTGCCATGGGTCGGCTGCACGGAAGGAACAACATTTGTTTTTCCAAACAGCGGAAAGTCTTCCGGCGCAATCACCTGCGCGTGTTCTATTCTCCAGCGCTTGTCGTTTTTACCTTTCAGTACTTGATTGTAGATCTTAAGGATGGTCCGGTTGGCCGAGTCACCGATGGCATGTGTACACATCTGGAAGTTACCCGAAGCGATCTTTTCTGCCACCTGCTGGAAGTGTTTCTGATCACTTAACAAAAAACCTTTCTTGTTGGGCATGTCGGAATAGGCGTGCAGCAGGCAAGCGCCGCGCGATCCAAGGGCGCCGTCGGCATAGACCTTGAACGAGCGCACGTTCAGGCGATCGGTTTTTATCGCACCGCGCTTAAACAAGTAATCGTAATTCGCTGGTTTGTCGGACAACATCAGGTATAAGCGCATTTTTAATTTGTTGGAAGCCTGAAGCTCCTCAATGAAATCGACCAGTCCGGCATCAACACCACAATCGTCTATCGTGGTCAGGCCGGCGGCAAAACACTTTGCCTGGGCATCCATAAGGATCTTTTCGCGCTGTCCCGGGGTAGCGGCAGGGATCACATCCGATACCAGATTTACTGCATTGTCGATCAGTAAGCCGGTGAGTTTGCCGTCTTTGTCGACAATATCGCCACCTGTAAGTGTGTAACTTTTGGTTATTCCGGCGGCCTTAAGTGCCTGCTGGTTTACGATGGCGGCATGGCCATCTACACGGCTTAAGAACACCGGACGGTCTGGAAAGAGGCGGTCCAGGTCTTCCTTATCCGGGAAGTCTTTCTTCACCCAGTCGTTCTGATCCCAGCCGCCGCCGATAAGCCATCCGGTGGGGTGTGTTTTGGCAAATGCGGAAAGCACCTGACAAACCTCCGCCCAGCTCTTGGTCCCGGTGAGGTCGGCAGATTGAAGACTTTCTCCGTAGCCGTAAAAGTGTGCATGGGCGTCAATGAAGCCCGGATAAACGGCTTTCCCTTGCGCATTGAGTTCCTCGGAGGCGGCAAATTCCTTCCTGATATCCGCATCGTTGCCTACTGCAAGGATCTTTCCATCGCGGACGGCGAAAGCTTGTGCGGTATCGAAATTATCATTGACGGTATAAACTTTGGCATTGTAAACAATAAGATCTGCTTTTTTAGACTGGCAGCTGCTGAGCAGGGCAGCGCACAAGGCGGCGGAGGCCAATAGATTCTTCATAAAGTTAAAGGTATAAAAAGGTTGTAGCGCGTTCGTCATATATCCACAATTGTAGAAAAGAAATTACAGTTAAGGCTTATTTTCGCTAAATTAGCAGCTTTACCGGAGATTTAAATGTCAGATATTATACAGCTTTTACCCGATAGTGTTGCAAATCAAATTGCAGCAGGAGAGGTGGTTCAAAGACCCGCATCGGCAGTAAAGGAACTACTTGAGAATGCGATAGATGCAGGGGCGAATAAGGTGCAGTTGATTCTTAAGGATGCAGGAAAAGCCTTAATACAAGTTATCGATAATGGATGCGGGATGAGTGTGACGGATGCCCGCATGTGTTTTGAGCGCCATGCGACATCGAAGGTGCGCAAGGCAGAAGACTTGTTTGCCATCCGCACGATGGGTTTCCGCGGTGAAGCGATGGCTTCTATTGCCGCGATTTCTCAGGTGGAAATGAAAACCCGTCGCCATGAAGATGAAGTGGGCACCATGATTGAGATTGAGGGTGCTACTTTCCTGAATCAGGAGCCCGTGGCTTGTTCTGCAGGAACCAGTATCTGTATAAAAAACCTTTTCTTTAATACCCCCGCACGAAGGAACTTTTTGAGGAGCAATCCTGCAGAGATGCGTCACATCATTGATGAGTTTCAACGGGTGTCGATGGCCAATCCGCACATCGCGTTCAGCCTACACCATGATGGACTGGAAATCTACCGTTTGCCTTCTTCCGGCTTAAAACAGCGAATTGTCCACCTGTTTGGGAACAATTACAATGAACGATTGATCCCTGTAGAGGAAGAAACCAGCATCATCAACCTGAAAGGATATATCGGGAAGCCTGAATTCGCAAAGAAAACCCGCGGAGAGCAATTCTTTTTTGTGAACAACAGGTTTATAAAAGATGCCTATCTAAACCACGCCGTAAATAAAGCATACGAGGAATTGCTGCCCGATGACAACTTTCCGTTGTATGTGCTTTTCATCGATATTGACCCTGCGAAGATCGACGTGAATGTGCATCCGACGAAGACGGAGATCAAATACCTGGAAGAGAAATCCATTTACGCCATTATCCACTCGGCGGTTAAACGCTCCCTGGGGCGGTTTAACATCAGTCCTTCCATCGATTTCGATCAGGAGACCGGCTTCAGCAACATGATCAGCCACAAGGCACCGGAAGATATTGTGCCGCCAAGCATCAACTTCAATCCGGATTTCAACCCATTTGCAGAAGATAAATCACCCGCAAGGCAGTACGCCTATCAGGGCGGCGGCGGCGATGCCTCCATGCGTACCGCAAGCACGAAGAACTGGGGTTCGCTCTACGAGATTGTGAACCATAATCCGGTAGAGCAGGCAACGATGGAGCTGGAGAAAGACACTTCAGAAGAACAGTTTGCGCCGGTACAGAAGCAACTGATGCAGGTACACAACAAATACATCATTTCCCAGATCAAATCGGGACTGATGCTGATCGACCAGCAGGCGGCACATGAGCGGATCTTATATGAACGTTTTATTGTTCACCTGGAAGACCGTAAAGGCGCTTCACAGCAGAGTCTGTTCCCGCAAACGGTGACATTGAGCCCCAATGATTATGAGCTGGCGAAAAGCCTGTTGGAAGATATTAAGAGCCTGGGCTTTGAGGTGCGGGAATTCGGTAAAAACACGCTGGTGATTGAAGGAATTCCTGTTGACCTGGGAAGTAATAACTTAAATGAGACACAGCTGTTTGAACACCTGATTGAGGGCTTTAAAAACTCACAGCAGGAACTGAAGCTGGATAAAAGAGACGCACTCGCCAGGAGCATGGCGAGAAATAGTGCGATAAAAAGCGGCACTTCGTTGGCACAAGAAGAGATGAATACGCTTATTGAACAACTTTTTGCCTGTAAGACACCTAACTTTAGCATCAGCGGTAAACCGATCATTCAGACCATCGGACTGACGGACCTTGATAAGAAATTTGATAAATAGAAGATGAATAATATTCAAATACCACCAGTTGTAAAGAACCTGCTGATCATCAATATACTGTTCTTTGCGGCCACCTATGTTGCACAGAGCAAGGGGATACAGCTGGCATTTTACCTGGGTGCTTTTTACTTTGATTCGCCGCTGTTTAGAATCTGGCAGCCGATTACCTACATGTTCATGCATGGTGGCTTCACACACATCCTGTTTAACATGTTTGCATTATACATGTTTGGAAGCGTTCTGGAGAACCGCTGGGGGCCGAAGAAGTTTCTCAACTTCTATTTTATCACTGGATTAGGTGCACTCGCATTGCAACTTGCGGTGCAGGCGTTTGAAGTGTATCAGCTTACGGGTTCTGTGGTAAACTATGGTGCAGTAACGATAGATCTGGCCCGTGGAATGGCAGGTGCAAATGTAGCCGGGCTTACGGCTGAACAGAGCAATACGCTGATGGAGATCTATACGGCACCAATGGTTGGAGCCTCCGGGGCCATCTTCGGATTGCTTGTTGCATTCGGCATGCTTTATCCAAACATTGAAATGTATATTATGTTTATTCCAATACCGGTGAAGGCTAAATACATCATCCCGGTTTACATACTTATTGAGCTATTTCTTGGCGTAGCACGTTTTCAGGGCGATTCTGTTGCGCACTATGCCCATCTTGGCGGTGCTTTACTTGGCTTCATTCTGGTGAAAATTTGGAAGGATAAAAACCGATATTACGATTATTATGAATAACAGCTTAATTGAAGACTTAAAATTTAAGATCTTTCGCTCGGGTAATCCGGTATTCTTTTATATCGGAATAAATGCAATCGTGTTCGTCGTGGCATCATTAATTGGTGTAGCGATATTTTTGTCGGGCAACGGGAATGGAGGAATTGCGGAATTTATACGTACCTATTTCGCGTTTCCGGCTTCCTTTTCTGAGCTGCCTTATCGCTTTTACACGCTGATCACCTATCAGTTCTTTCACGATGGATTCTTCCATCTCCTGTTCAATATGCTGTGGCTGTTCTGGATGGGTAACATCTTCATCAGCTTTTTGAAGCCGAGGCAGTTTCACTTTGTGTATCTGGCGGGCGGTATTCTGGGTGCGGTATTGTTCACTGCGGCCTTCCATATCTTTCCGGTATTCACAAGAAACGTCGACAGCGCTTACCTGATCGGTGCGTCTGCGGCAGTGATGGCCATTGTTGTCGCCGCCGCTACATTGGTTCCGGAGTATACCATGAGGTTGCTGTTTTTGGGGGATGTGAAGCTGAAATACCTGGCGCTGGGGTACATCGTACTGTCATTGATCGGCATTGCCTCTGCCAACCCGGGTGGCAGCTTTGCGCATCTTGGAGGCGCTATATTTGGGTTTTGTTATATTAAGCTCTTGAAGAATGGCACCGACTGGAGTACTATATTTAAGAAGAAGCCCAATTTGAAGGTGGTGAAGAACCAGTCCTATAGAAATGAATCCTCGAGAGGCGGATCTGTTGTTGCACAGCAGGAAATTGATGCCATCTTAGATAAGATTTCTAAGAACGGGTACGATAAATTGAGTAAAGCAGAAAAGGAAACCCTATTTAAGGCAAGTAAACATTAATGAAGAAATCCGGACTTTCCTTTTTTGATCTGCTGGCTTGTGTGGTGGGGACGGTGCTGGCAATAGGTCTGATCCTCGGCTGCATTGCCGGAAATATTGACCCCAGAGACAATAAATACATTCCCTTTTTTGGCCTTGCCTATCCCTATTTTCTGGTGCTTAATTTCTTTATGGTCTTCTGGTGGCTGATGCGGGCACGCTGGAGCCTCATGCTTGCGACGATCGTGGTTATCGGACTGGGCTGGCCGGTGCTGCAGGCGACTTTCCGGGTTTCAGGGGAAGTTGGCGAAGGCCCCAAAAAGAGCGAAAGCAGCGTGCGGATGATGACGTACAATGTGCACAACTTCAGCCCTTTTGACAATGACGGAAATGCCCTTGCCGTGAAGAGTAAAATACTGAAGCTTATCCGCGAGGAGAATCCGGATGTGATCGGCTTGCAGGAATACTTTACCAGGTTTAGAGGTACACTGGATATGACGGACAGCCTTAAACAGATACTCAACACGAAGCATTATTATTTTGTGCCCTCCTATAAGAGCGATGACCAGGCCATGGGGCTTGCCATCTTCTCGAAATATCCCATCAAAAATTCCGGGACTGTCACTTTCGATGCGAACCATGGCGGAAATGCCGCCATCTATATTGATATTCTTGTTGGCTCGCGGATGATGCGGATCTATAATGTTCATCTTCAGAGTATATCCTTCGATCCGCAGGATTATGCCTATCTGGATGAGATTAAGAAGAAGATGGATCCCAAGCTTATGCCTTCCAAACGTATTTTGTACATGCTGAAAGCAGCTTTTGTGAAGCGTAGTGCACAAGTGGATATCCTGAAGGCGCATATGGAAAGTTGTAAAATTCCTTTTTTAATTGCAGGTGATTTTAACGATACGCCGGCTTCATATGCCGTGACTCAGCTGACCAAGAACCTGAACCGTAGCTTTGAAAAAAAGGGATCGGGCATTGGAAGGACCTACAATGGGAAGTTCCCGAACTTTCAGATCGACTATATCGCAGCCACCAAAGACATTGAAATTCTGAATCATAAGGTTATCAATTCGAAGCTCTCCGACCATTTTCCCGTGCGGAGTGATCTACAATTGATGCCTTAAAATAGTACATTTGCAGCTTGGTGGTTACCGATGAGCCCGATTGCTTCATAACCCGTAAATTATAATCTAAATCAATGAAAACTGGCTTACAGCTATACAATACTTTAACCCGTAAAAAAGAAGTTTTTGAACCCCTGAATGCTCCCAACGTAGGCATGTACGTCTGCGGACCTACGGTGTACAGCGATGTGCACCTCGGCAATTGCCGTACATTCATATCTTTTGACCTTATCTTCCGGTATTTAAAGTACAGTGGCTACAAAGTTCGTTACGTGCGGAACATCACGGATGCGGGACACCTGGAAGGCGATCGCGACGAGGGGGATGACAAGTTTGCAAAACGGGCAAAGCTGGAGAAACTCGAGCCGATGGAGATTGTTCAGAAGTATACCCTGGGCTTCCATGAAGTACTTGGCATGTTCAATACGTTGCCGCCAAGCATCGAGCCTACAGCTACGGGGCACATTACCGAGCAAATTGAGATGGTTCAGGCCATCGTCGATAAAGGATTTGCTTATGAAGTTAATGGAACGGTGTATTTTGATGTGGAGAAATACAGTGAGACCTACAATTATACCATTCTTACCAACCGGAATCTGGAAGATATGCTTGCCAATACGCGTGCGCTTGGCGGACAGGACGAGAAGAGGGGCAGATTGGACTTTGCGTTGTGGATCAAGGCAAAGCCGGAGACCATCATGAAATGGCCTTCTCCCTGGGGCGTTGGATTTCCGGGCTGGCACATTGAGTGTTCGGCAATGAGTGCCAAGTATCTTGGTGCTGAATTCGATATCCACGGGGGAGGAATGGACCTCGCGGCAACACACCACACCAATGAAATTGCGCAGTCAGAAGCCTGCAACCATGTCCAGCCGGCAAGGTACTGGATGCACACCAATATGCTTACCGTAAACGGTACGCGCATGTCCAAGAGCGCGGGTAATGGGTTCTTACCGGGAGAGTTATTCAGCGGCAGCCATCCGTTGCTCAAGAAGGGATTTAGCCCGATGACGGTTAAATTCTTTATGCTCCAGGCCCATTACCGCAGTACACTTGACTTCTCCAACGATGCCTTGGACGCATCTGAAAAGGGCTTCAAGCGTTTGATGAACGCAGTTGCTTTACTTGAGAAGCTTGTTGCAACCGAAGAAGTGGCTGTAAGTGACTTTGGCATCGCTGCGATAAAGGAAAAGTGTGTAGCGGCAATGAACGATGATTTCAACAGTCCGGTTGTTATTGCGGAACTGTTTGAAGCCTCCAGGATCATCAATACCATTTATGATGGTAAAGGAAAGATCACCGCTGCAGACCTGGAACTGCTGAGGAGCATTATGCACGACTTTGTCTTTGACGTTTTCGGACTGAAGGATGAAGACGGGTCGAATGATGAACTCAACTCGGTGTTGAACCTGGTTATAGATATCCGCAAAGCGGCAAAGGAGAATAAGGATTATGCAACCTCAGACAAGATCAGAATCGGCCTGCAATCCATGGGCATTCAGTTAAAAGACAGTAAAGAAGGTACAACCTGGAGCAAAATATAACATTGAAGTCTTATATTCGTACAGTACAATTCAGTTGATCATGATTAAAAAATTTATATACACGGTAATGGCAGGAAGCATCTCTTTGAGTGCTTTCGCACAGAAGTCAGACGGCACGACTAAATCGCTTGTGGCTGCAGAAAAGAGTTTTGCAGCAATGGCTGTTAAGAGTGGCACAAGAGCCGCTTTCAATACCTTTGCATCTGACAATTCCCTGAGTTTTAGTCCCAACCCGGTGAAGACAAAAACCTATTATGCGAGCCAGCCGGACATGAAGAATCTTTCCTGGTTCCCGGTATATGCCAAAGTATCCAGAAGTGCAGACTGGGGTTTTACGACAGGAAGATATGAACTTAATGCAGAGGAAAAGGGATACGGAGACTATTTGTCGGTCTGGAAAACCATCAATGGTAAATGGCAGCTGGTACTTGATCTGGCGACCAGCCACAATAAACCACTAGAGAAGTACAAAGAGGAATTCATAGAGCCTGCAGACTACCATAAGCCGAAGTTCACGAATGAAAAGGACATTTTAACAGGTAAAGGAATCATCCTGACGACAGAGAAGACACTTAATGCATCGCTAAAGTCATACGGCCCCGCGGCATTTAATGGGTTCCTGAGCAGCAATGCACGTTTGCTGTTCCCGGGCCGGGAGCCAATCATCGGCAAAGACAACATCAATGCTTTCTACAATCAGATGGTAGCGAAAGTAAGTTTTAAAACAACAGAGGCAGATAAAGCGCTGGGTGGTGATCTTGCTTATACGTATGGTGTGGCTACGGTGGACTATAAAGCTGATCTTAGAGAGAGCTTCAACTATGTTAATATTTACGAGCTTGGCGCTGATCACAACTGGAATCTGATCCTGCAGATCTATACGCCTGCCGAGCGTTAATTCGCTTTACGAATGTTAAAAGGGTTTCTTATTCATTTAAGAAGCCCTTTTTAGTTAATAAGCTTTGCTTTTCTGTACAAAGGTTCCAATTAGGGTATTTTGTCTTAAACTGAGTTTATTTCCATTGGATTTTGCTTTGCTGATCCTTCTTTGATATAACCTGAATACATTTTACCGTTATTAACCTGAGCATTTAATTTACACGATAAAGCAGTCATCAGCATGCAGAATTCGATGCAGCAATTGATGACCTGCTTTACTAACCACTAAAATATAATAGAACTGATGAAGAGATTTCTCCTTATTGTTGCCCTTGGAACGGCAAGCATGCATCTGCATGCACAGAAGTTTGATGTACAGGGTCACCAGGGTGCCCGCGGTCTTATGCCAGAAAATACCGTCCGTGGGATGTATAAAGCCCTTGATTTTGGTGTCACTACACTGGATATGGATGCCGTAATTACGAAAGACAGGCAGGTCGTTCTTTCTCATGAACCTTACTTTAACAATGAGATCAGCCTCACGCCAGCGGGTAAGGAGATCACGCTGAAAAACCAGAAGGACTACAACATATTCAAAATGGATTACGAGGAGGTGAAGAAGTTTGATGTCGGCAGTAAGGTCAACAGGCGCTTCCCTGGTCAGCAGAAGTTTAAAGCATACAAACCCTTGCTCTCTGAGGTTATTGACTCTGTGGAGGCTTACGTGAAGGAAAAGAAGCTAAAGAAACCCAATTACAACATCGAGACAGCCCTGATCAGAAAAGGAGATGTCGAATTTCAGCCTGAAGCGTCTGAATTTGTGGAGTTGATTATGGATGTGGTGAAGGATAAGAAAATCAGCAAGCGTGTGATTATCCAGTCGCTGGACATCCGAACCCTCCAGTACCTGCATGAGAAGTACCCCAAGATAAAGACTTCTTTAATGGTTGATGAGAAGGTGGATTTCGAGGAAAATGTAAAGACTCTGGGCTTTACACCAACCATTTATAGTCCGTATCATGTACTCGTCGGAAAAGGGTTGGTAGAACGTTGCCATGCTGCCGGGGTAAAGGTGATACCCTGGACGGTAAATACATCTAAACAGATGAAATATCTGATTGGCCTCGGCGTGGATGGCCTGATTACAGACTATCCGAACGTCTACCAGTCAGCTGTTGCGAATAGCCAGAAATAGGCTGTAATTAAAAGGAGGTAAATAAAAAAAGGTAGTGCTATTCAGCACTACCTTTTGTCCATATCTTGAGATCATCACAGGCCTTGAACTCATCGTCCACCTTTATGTAGGTGTTCTCTCTGCGCTTCTCGAACCACTCGCTGAGTATTTTGTCCATCTTCTGTTCCAATGCTTTCGCTTTAAATTTAGCGTAATCCTGATCCAGATTTCCTTTGTGCGGCGGGATCTTCGACTTAAGGAATAATATTTTGTAACCTTCTTTTCCGTCCTGACCAACATACATCGTTGGCGTAGATACGCTGGCAACTTTCATCGTGTCCAAAACAAGGAAGTCCTTAGGGTCAATCTTATCTGCGGGGATGAAAGTTGTTCTGGCAGACACATTGTCTGAATACATCATCATACCACCGTTGTATTTACTTTCCTTGTCGTCGGAGTATAAAGATGCTGCTGTTGAAAATGGTAGTTTGTCAACGGTTAGCGATCTGTAAATACTATCTGCATGCAATTTCACGCGTTCCATACTCTGAGGCGTTGTGACCGGACGTACCAGAATGTGTCTGGCATGTACCTGTTCTCCACGGCGTTCGATGACCTGCAGGATGTGATATCCAAACTCTGTTTCAAATACCGGAGAAACATCGCCAGCTTTCAACTTAAACGCCCAGGCGGTGAATTCTTTAGCCATTGCCGTACGGTCAAAAAAGCCTAAATCTCCACCATCAGGAGCAGATCCCGGATCTTCTGAGTAGGTTTTAGCAAGGAATCCAAAGTCCTCACCACTTTTTACACGCAGCCGGATCGCATCCAGTTTATCGTAAAACCGTTGCTTTTCTGCTTTTGTAAGTTTTGGATGCAGCACGATCTGTCCGATCTCGTATTCTGTATTGATGTCTGGAAGACTGTCTTTACTGTAAGAATCGTAGTATTTTTTTACTTCAAGGGGTGTTACATTTACCGCCTCTGTGATTTTTCCCTGCATCTTGTTTGCAATCAGCTGATCGCGGATGTCTGGTCTGATTTCATCTTTGTATTGCAACACTGACCGGTTCAGGAATGACTCCAGTTTATCCTGGCCACCGGCGCGCTGGATCTGGTAACGCATTCTTCGTTCCACTTCATTGTCGACCTCGCTGTCATCCACCATCACGGAGTCAATCTCCGCTTGTTGTTTTAACAACTTCTGAACCAGCATTTGCTGCAGAATGTAACACTTAACTTTCTCGTCTGACGGATTTCCCTGATTCAGATACATGACGTACTGCTGGTCCAGTTCCGAAGCGAGGACAATATTACTACCCAGAACAGCAACAACTTTGTCGATGTTCTTCTTTTGGGCTTGTACGTTTAAAAACAAGCAGATAAAGCCGCCTGCCATAAATAAAATTTTCTTCATTCTATATGGTATCTTATTACTTTTGCAAAGGTATTAATATTCAGGCAGGAACCGTCTATACTTGCTGTTTATCAGCTGATAATTAAAGCAAATACTTGCTTAATCACGACATTCGTACTTCTGTCTGTAAGGTATAAAAGTAACAAATAAAGGCGCCATACTAAGATATTTAACTAATTTTAACAGAAATTACCCTTGTCAATCCATCCTTTATGGGCGATCAGTTAGCCAATAATCCAGAAGCTTTACGTTTGTTCTTTACAGAAGAGATCTATCTCGTTCCGGAGCCGGTAGTGGAAGATGTGCAGGTGCAAAGACCCGTAGTGCAACCGGCAGCTATAGCTGGGCAATCATCTGCAACAGCGGATCTAACCATAGCCCGGGAGCCCGCTCCTGAGCGGAGAAGGGATTTCGTCTTTCTAGGCAAAAATAAGCGTAACATCCTGATCCTGGTCAATGACGAGCAACATGAGGTCAGCACGGAGCAAGGGCGGGAACTGCTGAAGAACCTCGTAAAAGCCATTAACCTGACTGGTGCTGATTTCGCGCTGCTGAACTATTCTGCATATCAGGAAACCAGTTTTGAAGAGCTTCAGCAATACTTTTCCAGTAAGGTACTGTTCGCCTTCGGCGTGCGTGCGGCGCAGCTTGGCCTGCCATACGAGGATCAAAATTCACTCATCATGCATGAAGGCATCAAGATGATCTTTTCATCTAATCTTGATCAGCTTAGTTCAGATATGCCCGGCAAAAAAGTGCTGTGGTCCTGTCTCAAACAAATGAATATGTAGTTGGATCACCTCAAACTTAAACATTGTTAACGTATCGCCTTACAGATATAATGGTCGCACGGATTCCAAGGCAGGCACAGCAGGCGCTAGTGGAAGGACCTTAAAAATCAAAGAAAAAAAATGAAAGACCTTGTCTTCGCCACACACAATAAAAACAAAGCAGCTGAAGTAAGCGCGCTGCTCGCTGGTCACTACCGGATCCTAAACCTGGACGATATCGGTTGTACCACAGACATCCCGGAAACCGGAAACACATTCGCGGAGAATGCCTCCTTAAAAAGCAACTTCGTCGTATCACAGTTTCAACTCGACTGCTTTGCCGATGACAGTGGGCTGGAGGTGGAGGCCCTGAACAATGCCCCGGGGATCTATTCTGCACGGTATAGTGGTGGCGGTGATGTAGCCAACTACAACCTGGTACTCGAAAAGCTACAGGGCTTAAC
This sequence comes from Bacteroidota bacterium, assembly GCA_029851965.1. GTDB lineage: Bacteria > Bacteroidota > Bacteroidia > Sphingobacteriales > Sphingobacteriaceae > Pedobacter. The sequence goes on from JARKUW010000070.1 coordinate 14,958, forward strand.
GAAGCGCAAAGCGCAATTCCGTACGGTGATCTCGTTGAATCAGGGCGGACAGGAACACTTTTTTGAAGGTGTGTTAACTGGCGTGATCACACAGGCCCCGGTGGGCAATAACGGCTTTGGGTATGATCCCATCTTTCAACCAGATGGTTACGATATTACCCTTGCGCAGATGACCATGGAGGAAAAAAATGCCATTAGTCACCGCGCACTGGCCATGAAGAAACTCATTCATTTTTTGTCCGGGAAGCCTAAGGCTTAACGCCGGCTTCTTGACGCACAACAACGCTGTCGGGCTCCGATTCGCGGATCGGCGTGCCCGCTGACGTATCTGCACTGTCCGCAGCCAACGATTTTTCCGTAACTTCGGTTGCCTGAACGGGATCTGCTGGTTTCGGTGAAGATGCAGCAGTAGAATCAGGTGCCTTCACAGCTGTACCTGCCTTCTTAGTGCCAGCACCCTTACTGGACGCTGCACCTTTCTTAGCTGTACTGCCCGGTTTCTGAGCCGCTGAAGTTTTCACAGCGGGAGCTTTCGACGGCGCCTTAGCAGCCTTCGGCGGATTCGTTACGTCCCGTTTTGATGACGGCCTGAGCTCCGGTTTCCATATGAAACCCGTAAGCAGTACATTTTCTTTTAACTGTGCGATAGGCGTAATCGCGCTTTCTGCATCTCTTATGGTCACCAGGTCGGCAATTTCGTCGTTTTGAAAGGTGATCTTCAGCCTGCTGCTCACCGTTTGGTTCATTTCCTTGTAAGCGCCCTTTTCATCTTTGGTAAAATATATGCTCTCTGCGTTACCATCAACATACATGCTGTTGACTTTCCCATCTTTAAAGAAACCCGTCATTTTCTTACCCTTCACCTGATTGAACCGGGCAGAGTCCTTCTCCACGTTAACCGCGAACGCCGTTTGAAACACCTCCACAGCGCTTAATTTGTTGTTCTTCATCTGTACGTAGATCGTATCCCCGGTTTGCTGCGATCCTTCTGCCCACATGATCGGTTTGTTGTACCACCGTAGCGTGGAGTCGGCGCTGGTATAAAAAAGTGAATCTGATCTTGCCTGAAGATTGGATTTATACACCCGGACATTGTGATACGCCTTAATGATCCTCGCCTTCACGGTATCCAGCGGGTTTAGGATCTTCGCCGGCTTCAGTTTAGCACTGTCTTTCGCCGCCACCAGCTTTTTCGTGGTATCCGTAACTTTCCCCTTAAGAGCCTTTGTAATCGAATCCCCTGCAACAGTCGCATTCTTTTTCAAGGAATCCAGGGGGTCTGGCGGTGCTTTACGCAGCGAATCCAAAGGTGTTTTTGCAACCTCAGCAGCCTTCAGCGAGTCTGTATTTAATGTGGGCGCAGATGGCGAAGGAGGTTCTTCCCCCTTTTTCTGTGCGTCCTTTTTTCTTTTTCTTGCCGCTTTTTTGCTTTCGGACTTACCTTCAGCTGCCTTACCCGGCGGCGGTGTATTTGTAGTGGTTACGCGTGCAGCAGGTGGCAGATCATTGACTTTAACCCGTTTTTCCTTACCTACAGCGGTAGAATCCACTTCTTCTGAACCAACCTCATTATCCTTTTTAATGACTGTGCGCGGTAGGAGCGTTAAAGTTTGCTGTAAAACCATTTGTGTTTCCAGTGTGTCCGCGCCCAGCCACAAGCTGTCCGGTCGCATAACTTCATTCACCTTGATGGAGTCCTTGGTGCCCATGCCGATGTAAGCATTGCGCGTAACCACCGTCCGCTCGTCGGCCTTGTAAAAATAGCCCAGCTGCCCATGTAAAACAGTCTTGTCCGTTGTGTCCACAAAAACAATGTTCCGTACAGCCTTTCCGTACCCGGCACTACCGTCGTAATACAAGCTATCGCCCTTCAGCGATTTGCTGCCTTGGGTATACAGGTTTTTTTTTCCAAAATAGGCATACTCCGTTTTGGTGTTGTATGCGCCGTTCTCCGTATACAGGTTGTCATCTTTCCCTTTAATGTTCGTCGGGCCGTAAAAGTAGGTCCAGTTCGTAAAGGTATTGTACCGTAAGGTGTCTGACTTTATGGTTACTTCGGGCGTTACCACCACGACATTGTATCTGAAATAGGCATCGCGGCTGTTGGAGAAATAGTAGCCGTTTTTGCTGGTGAGCGTCACGTCCTTACTCACAATCTTGCCGCCCTCCACATAAGTGCCGATCTTGGCGCCCATGTTGTAATCCAGAATGTTGGTTGTTAATACCGATTCGCGGTCCACTAAACGTACATTGCTTGTGAGGTGGGCCATTTTACTGTTCCCATCGTAGGTCAGGCGGTCCGAATAGATGTTTACGGTATCTGCCTGATTGATGTGTACATTCCGGAAAGCTTCAAAGACGTTCCTTGCCTCGTAGAAAACTGCACTGTCACAACTTAAAATAGCATTATCCTGTTTGAAAACCGGCTTTCTCAGATACGAAGTGTTCGTCTTTAAGTCGATCGTGTTGTGCTGTGAGTTGATTAAGGTAATCTTAGTCTTCTTCTGCGCAAACAAGGCAAAGGGGAATAAAATTAAAAGGATTAATAGGCGTAATTTCTGCACAATACAAAGTTAGTTTATTGCGTACCATTTTTAATTAAATAATTTTGAAAGATGTTTCCTCTTCAAAGCTTCAAAGAATTCATTGTACAAAATAATCTGATAACACCCGGCCAGCGAATTCTTCTGGCGGTTAGCGGAGGAAAAGATTCCGTACTCATGGTACATCTCTTTAAACTCGCCGGATTT